>NZ_QEIO01000090.1 GCF_003336425.1 Marinitenerispora sediminis
CGCCGGCTCCGACCCCCGCCCGGAGGGGCCGGCCCTGCGGCGCTCCGCCGACTCCGCGCTCACCACCATCCGCCGCGGGCTCGCGCTGTCCCCGGAGTTCGCGCACGGCCTGTGGCTCACCCTGCTGTTCGCGGTCGCCGCCACCGCGGGCAAGGTCGTCACCCCGATGGCGGTGCAGCAGATCATCGACAACGGGCTGGTCCCCGGGACCGGCCAGCCCGACATGGTGTTCGTGACGCGGGCGGTCGCGCTGTGCGCGGTACTGATCGTGCTCACCGCCGTGTGCTCCTACCTGATGAACGTGCGGCTGTACCGCGCCACGGAGTCCGGGCTCGCCACCCTGCGCCGCAAGGCGTTCCGCCACGTCCACGACCTGTCCGTCCTCACCCAGAACAGCGAGCGCAAGGGCGCGCTCGTCTCCCGCGTCACCTCCGACGTCGACCAGATCAGCGCCTTCATGCAGTGGGGCGGGCTGCTGCTCATCGTGAGCTCCGGCCAGCTGCTCATCGCGACCGTGCTCATGGCCGTCTACTCCTGGAAGCTCACGCTGCTCGTCTGGCTGTGCTTCCTGCCGCTGCTGTTCGGCGTGCGGTGGCTGCAGGGGCTGCTGTCGCGGGCCTACCTCAAGGTCCGCGAACGCACCGGCGACATGCTGGGCGCCATCGGCGAGACCGTGGTCGGCGCCGCCGTCATCCGCGCGCACGCCACCGAGGAGCGCACCGGGCGCCGGATCGACGAGACCGTGCTCGCCACCCGACGCGCGCAGGTGCGGGCGCAGCGGCTGTCCATGGCGGTCTCGCCGTTCTCCGAGCTCATCGCGGCCGTCGCCAACGCCGCCGTGGTCGTGGTCGGCGTGCTGCTGGGCATCGGCGGCGAGCTCAGTGCCGGGGAGCTCGTGGCGTTCCTCTTCCTGGTCACCCTGTTCGTCACCCCGATGATGCTGGCCACCGAGATCTTCAACGAGGCGCAGAACGCCATCGCCGGCTGGCGGCGGGTGCTCGGCGTGCTCGACACCGTTCCCGACATCGCCGACCCCGGTGACGACGGGTACGAGCTGTCGCGCGGGCCGGTCAGCGTCGCCTTCCGCGACGTCGGCTACGCCTACCCGGGCGGGCCGCCGGTCCTGGCCGGGGTGAACGAGGAGATCCGCGCCGGCACCCGCCTCGCCGTGGTGGGGGAGACCGGCTCCGGCAAGACCACGTTCGTGAAGCTGCTCACCCGGCTCATGGACCCCACCGAGGGCACCGTGCTGCTGGACGGCGTCGACCTGCGCCGGGTGGCCTTCGCCTCGCTGCGCCGGCGGGTCGTCATGGTCCCGCAGGAGGGCTTCCTGTTCGACAGCTCCCTGGGCGACAACATCAGGTTCGCCCGGCCGGAGGCCACCGACGCCGAACTGGAGGCGGCCATCGCCGACCTCGGCCTCGCCGACTGGCTGGCCGGGCTGGCGCACGGCCTCGACACCCCGGTCGGCCAGCGCGGCGAGTCGCTGTCGGCCGGCGAGCGGCAGCTGGTCGCGCTGGTGCGCGCCTACGTCGCGGACCCGGACCTCCTCGTGCTGGACGAGGCGACCTCGGCCGTCGACCCGCACACCGAGGTCCGCATCCAGCGCGCGCTCGACCGGCTCACCAGCGAGCGCACGTCGGTCACCATCGCGCACCGGCTGTCAACGGCCGAAGCGGCGGACGAGGTGCTGGTCTTCGACTCCGGCGGTGTCGCCCAGCGGGGCACGCACGCCGAACTCGTGGCCACACCCGGCGTGTACGCCGACCTGCACGCCTCGTGGGTGCGCAGCTCTGCCTGACGGCCGCGGCCGGGGAGAGGGGCGCGGAGCCGGTCTCCCCGCCCGCGGGCCCCGTCCCTCCCCGGTGCCGCGGACCGGCCCGCACCGTCCGCGGCCGGCCCGCCCGGTCAGCGCGCCCGGCCGCGCCGGCGGGACCACCAGTGGGCGGCCAGCAGCTCACCGACCAGCGGTTCGGTGAGCAGGGAGACGTCGGCGTCGCCGTCGCCGAGGTAGCGCACCGTCGCCGTCGCCCCCGCGATGTCGCCGCCCACCGCCACGAACGAGCCGCGGAGCTGGAGCAGCTGCTCGGCGACGCGCTCGTCGTAGTGGGAGCCGGTGAACAGCACCGCCCGGTAGTCCTCGACCGCGGCCAGGTACCGGTCGCTGTGCGACCACTCCCCGGTCTCGGCGACGTGCGCGGTCCGCACCGGACCGGTCCGGACCGCCTGCGCCGCCTGCCCGGCGGAGGCCAGCCGCTCGGCCGGCGCCACGAAGTGCACGCCGCCCGGGCCCTCCAGCGCCTCGGCCGCCGCGGGCAGCCACTCGCGGGCGCGCTCCAGCAGCTCGGCGCTCGCGTTGGCGACCCGGCGCAGGGTCACCGACACGTCGCTGGTGGCCCCCGGCGGTACCGCGCCCAGCCGGTAGGCGAGGAGCAGCAGCAGCGCCAGCGCGTGCTGGTAGCCGCGGCAGGCCAGACCGCTCGCCTCCTCGCCCGCCAGCAGCGGGACCAGCACGTCGGCGTAGCGCGCCACCGGGGCCTCGGGGTCGTTGGTGAGCACGATGATGGGCGAGCGCTCCACGTAGCGGTCCAGCGCCGTGCACAGTTCCAGCTGCCCGGTGCCGAACGACACCGCCACCACCAGGGTGTCCGGGCCGGCCGGCACCGTGTCCGCCGCCGAGGAGAACTCGGCGGTGGCGCCCAGCCCGACACGGCGGAGCCGCACCGCGGCCGCCTCGCAGGCGTAGCGGGCCGCGCCCAGGCCGAGCAGCAGTACGGTCGCCGGCTCGTCGTCGACGAGCGAGGGAAGCGCCGCGAAGGGGTCGCGCCGGGCCAGGTGGTTGGCCAGTTCGGTCAACGCGGCCGGTTTGCCGGCGAGGTCGGCGGCGAGTCGCTGTGCGGTCACGGAACTCCTGATCTGCCGGGAAAAAGCCGGTCCGACTCTAGGACATTCGCCGGATATCGGGAGTGTCGTGGCGGAGTGCCGCCGGCCACCCCGGCCCGCGACCCGCGTGGCGGGGCGGCGCCGCGGTCGCCGCGCGGCCGTGTCCGGAGTCACGGAACCGGCGGGCGCCGTTCGGGCGGCACCCTGCCGCGCGGGCCGCGGCGGCGGTCATAGGCTGGAGGCATGAGCGTGAGCCCACCCGGCGACTCCCAGCAGGCCCTCGCCCCCGACATCGCCGCCCGACTGAAGCGCACCGCCGACGGACTGGTGCCGGCCATCGTGCAGCAGCACGACACCGGCGAGGTCCTCATGCTCGCGTGGATGGACGACGAGGCGCTGGCCCGCACCCTCGCCACCGGCAACGCCACCTACTGGTCGCGCAGCCGCGGCGAGTACTGGGTCAAGGGCGCCACGTCCGGGAACTTCCAGCGGGTGGTCTCGGTCGCACTCGACTGCGACGGCGACACCCTCCTGGTGCGGGTGGACCAGACCGGCGTCGCCTGCCACACCGGGGACCGCACCTGCTTCGACTCCGGCCGCCTGCCGGTGGGCGGCGGGGCCGCGCGGTGAGCGCCCCAGAAGCCGGCGAGCACACCCGCCCCCGGACCGCGGACCGGGCGCGCCGGGAGTACACCGCCGCGCTGCTGGCCACCGCCGCCGGGGCGGCGGCACTGCTGGCCGCCACCGCGCAGACCTGGGCGAGCGGGCAGGTCGCGCCGCCCGGGCCGGTCGCGCCCGCGCCGGTCGAGCTGGCGGCCGGGGACGTGAGCCCCGCCGCCGCGGCGATGGGCTGGGCGAGCCTGGCTGCGGTGGCGGCACTGGTGGCCACCCGCGGCTGGGCCCGGCGCGGCGTCGGGCTGCTCGTGGCCGTGTTCGGCGCCGTCGCGGCCACCGACGTCTGGCGGGGCACCCGGCCGGAGGAGCTGCTCCGGGCGGCCGAGCGGCAGGCCACCGCCGCCGGCGACGTCGGCGCGCTCGCGCCCGCGCCGGTCTGGCCGTGGATCGCGGCGGCGGCCGGGCTCCTGCTGGTCGGCGCCGGGCTGCTCGCACTGCTCCGGGGTGGCGGCTGGCCCGCCATGAGCAGCCGGTACGATCGCCACAGCGCCGCGCGCACGCACCGCTCCGACGACCCCGCGGAGCTGTGGAAGTCACTCGACTCCGGCGCCGACCCCACCGCGGACCCGGTCGCGCCCGGCTCCGTGCCGCCGGGCTCGGGACCGGCATCCGACGAAAACGCACACCTGAAGGAGCGTTGATGGCCGACGCACACCACGACGATCACGGCAACACCCCCTCCGCCTGGTTCCTGACCGGCTCCTGGATCGTGGTCTGGAGCATCGCCGGCGTCGCGATCATCCTCGGCCAGGACCTGGTCACCTGGACCTCCCTCGGCCTGGCGGCCAGCGTCGTCTGCGCCGTGATCGCCGGCGTCATGAAGAAGGCCGGCCTGGGGCGCAAGGCCCCGCGGGTCGCCCCGCCCAGCCGCGAGGAGTGGGAGGCCGAGCGCGCTGTGGCCGCCGCGGCGGCCGCGGCCGGCACCTCGGCCGACGACGGCGACGACAAGAAGCCGGCCGCGGCGGCGGCCACGTAACGGCTCCATCACGTCCTTGTCGCGGGCGTCCCGTGTCGCGGGTGGATCGGTACGGTTAGCGGTGGTTTCCGCAAGTCGATGTCGGCTTCGCAGGGAATATCTGGCATGATTTCGGTCTGCCCGCGACGCGTGTGCACCCAGCTCTCCAACCCTGCCCCCCGTTGGTGGTCATCTCCGGTGTTCGCCCCTCCGCGCGGCGCGCTTCACACACTCTCGTCGTCAGGAAGACACCAACAATGAGCTACGGTCCTCCTTCCGGTCCGCAGAACCCCGGCGGCTACGGGCCCCCCTCCGGCGGATACGGCCCGCCCCAGCCCGGCGGCTACCCGGGCGGTGGAGCGCCGGCGGAGCAGCCGAAGAACTGGCTGTGGGCCAACATCCTCGGGATCTTCGGCTGCACCGTGATCGGCATCATCGGTCTGATCTTCGCGCTCCAGGTGGGCAGCAAGTGGACCATCGGTGACTACGCGGGCGCCGAGGACGCGGCGAGCAAGGCGAAGATCTTCGGCATCATCAGCCTGATCGCCTTCATCCTGCAGGTCGTCTTCTGGGTCATCTACATCATCTTCGTGGTGATCCTGGCCGCCTCGTCGACCGCCACGTACAGCACCTACTAGAGACGTGCGTACGTTCGCGCTCCTCAGCCGGCTCCGGCGCCGTCCGCATCCCGCGGCGGCGCCGTTGCTGCTGGGGGCGGCGGGGCTCGCGGCCGCCGCGCTGGTGCACTTCGTCGACCCCCACGAGCCGGGGCACTACCCCACCTGCCCCTGGCTGGCGCTGACCGGCACCTACTGCCCGGGCTGCGGCACCATGCGGTGCGTCAACGCGCTGACCAACCTCGACATCGCCGGCGCCGCGCAGATGAACATCCTGACCCTCGCCATGGTCCCCATCATGGGCGTGGCCTACCTGCGCTGGCTATACCGGTCACTGCGCCCCTCCGCGCGCCCGCCCCGGCCGATCCACCCGTTCTGGCTGTGGACCCTCCTCGTGGTCATCCTCGCCTTCTGGGTGCTGCGCAACCTGCCTTTCGCAGCGTTTCTGGCTCCGGGAGGAGTCCCGACCGGCTAACGTGGACCCGCCGCCGCGACGGGCGGGCACCGCCCGCGGCGGTGTTCGAGGAGGCGGTGACCGGCCTGTCGGCACGGGTCGATACGATCGGGGCACCGGACCGGCGCGGGGAACCGCGTTCTCCGGGCGCTTCCGCGTCCCGGACGGGTCCGCGCCGCCGACGCCGTCGCGTCCGCGCGGTCCACCGCGAACCGCCAAGTGGAGGGGGCAGTCTCACGTGAGCGTGCTCGACGAGATTCTCGACGGAGTACGCGCCGATCTCGCCGATCGGCAGGCAGCCACGCCTCTGGAGCGGCTCAAGGAGCAGGCCGCGACCGTTCCGTGGCCCAAGGACGTCGTCGCCGCGCTGCGCAGCCCGGGCGTGCAGGTCATCGCCGAGGTGAAGCGCTCCAGCCCGTCCAAGGGCCCGCTCGCCGCGATCGCCGACCCCGCCGCGCTGGCCCGCGACTACGCCGCCGGCGGCGCCTGCCTGATCAGTGTGCTGACCGAGCGGCGCAGGTTCGGCGGCAGCCTCGCCGACCTCGCGGCGGTGCGCGCCGCCGTCGAGACGCCGCTGCTGCGCAAGGACTTCGTGGTCAGCGCCTACCAGCTGTGGGAGGCGCGGCTGCACGGCGCCGACGCCGTCCTGCTGATCGTCGCGGCGCTGCCGCAGGACGCCCTCATCTCCCTGGTCGAGCGCGCCGAGTCGCTCGGCCTCACCCCGCTGGTCGAGGTGCACACCGAGGAGGAGGTGGAGCGCGCCGTCGCGGCGGGCGCCACCGTCATCGGCGTCAACGCCCGCGACCTCAAGACGCTGAAGGTCGACCGGGGGACCTTCGCGCGCCTCGCGCCGCTGATCCCCGACGACCGGATCAAGATCGCCGAGTCCGGCGTCCGCGGCCCGCACGACCTGCTGGCCTACGCCGGCGCCGGCGCCGACGCGGTGCTGGTGGGGGAGAGCCTGGTCGTCGGCCGCAACCCGCGCGACGCCGTGGCCGACCTCGTCACCGCCGGAGCCCACCCGGCCCTGCGGGACCGGCACTGAGCCATGGACCACGCGGCCGCCCGCCGGTTCCCCGTCCCGCGTCGATGGCGCTAGGGAGTCCGCCTTCCACGGACTCCCGCCCACGCTGACCACCCCGCGCGCCGGCCCGACCGCGGCCCCGCCGCTCCGGCGCGCTGTTTTCACGCGATTGACCGCGCGCCGCACCGGCGGGCGGTCGGGAGAACCCACGATGACCACTGCACGACCCGAATCCGGCCACCCGGACGCAGGCGGGCACTACGGCCGCTACGGCGGCCGGTTCAGCCCCGAAGCCCTCGTCGCCGCCCTTGACGAGGTCGCCGCCGAATGGGAGAAGGCCAAGGGCGATCCGGCGTTCCAGGCCGAACTCCGCGAGCTGCTCAGCAGCTACACCGGCCGGCCGAGCCCGCTCACCGAGGCCCGGAACTTCAGCCGGCACGCCGGCGGCGCCCGGATCCTGCTCAAGCGCGAGGACCTCAACCACACCGGCTCCCACAAGATCAACAACGTGCTCGGCCAGGCGCTGCTCACCCGGCGCATGGGCAAGACCCGCGTCATCGCCGAGACCGGAGCCGGCCAGCACGGGGTCGCCACGGCCACCGCCTGCGCGCTGCTCGGCCTGGAGTGCGTCGTCTACATGGGCGAGGAGGACACCCGGCGCCAGGCGCTCAACGTCGCCCGCATGCGCATGCTCGGCGCCGAGGTCGTCCCGGTCACCATCGGCAGCCGCACCCTCAAGGACGCCGTCAACGAGGCGTTCCGCGACTGGGTCGCCAACGTCGAGCACACCCACTACCTGCTGGGCACGGTCGCCGGACCGCACCCGTTCCCGGCCATGGTCCGCGACCTGCACTACGTGATCGGCGCCGAGGCGCGCGAGCAGGTGCTGGAGCTCACCGGGCGGCTACCGGACGCCGTCGCCGCCTGCGTCGGAGGCGGGTCCAACGCCATCGGGATCTTCGCGGCCTTCATCCCCGACTCCGAGGTACGGCTCTACGGGTTCGAGGCCGGCGGCGACGGCGTCGAGACCGGCCGGCACGCCGCCTCCATCACCGGGGGCAGCCCCGGCGTCTTCCAGGGGGCCCGCACCTACGTCCTGCAGGACGAGTACGGCCAGACCGTGCCGAGCCACTCCATCTCCGCCGGCCTGGACTACCCGGCGGTCGGCCCCGAGCACGCCTGGCTGGCCGACACCGGCCGCGCGACGTACCGGGCGGTCACCGACGCCGACGCCATGGAGGCGTTCCGGCTGCTGTGCCGGACCGAGGGCATCATCCCGGCGATCGAGAGCTCCCACGCGCTCGCGGGAGCCCGCGCGGTCGGCGCTGAGCTCGGCCCCGACGCCACCATCCTCGTCAACCTCTCCGGGCGCGGCGACAAGGACGTCGACACCGCGGCCCGCTACTTCGGACTCGTCGGCGACGCGGCCGCGAAGGGGGACCAGGCGTGAGCACGGTTCTGCACACCCGGCTCGCCGAGGCGCGCGCCGCCGGCCGCGCGGCGCTGATCGGCTACCTGCCCGCGGGCTTCCCCGACGTCGAGTCCTCGATCCGGGTCGTCGAGGCCATGGTCGAGGGCGGCTGCGACGTCATCGAGGTCGGGCTGCCCTACTCCGACCCGACCATGGACGGCCCCACCATCCAGCGCGCCGCCGACCGGGCGCTGGCCGCCGGGACCACCCCGCGCGAGGTGCTCCGCGTGGTCGAGGCGACCGCCGCCACCGGCGCGGCCGCGCTCGTCATGTCCTACTGGAACCCGATCGACCGCTACGGCGTGCACCGGTTCGCCGCCGACCTCGCGGCGGCCGGCGGCTCCGGCGTGATCACCCCCGACCTGCTCCCGGAGGAGGCCGGCGACTGGGTCGCGGCCACCGACGCCGCCGGCCTGGACCGGATCTTCCTGGTCGCCCCGTCCTCCACCGACGAGCGGCTCCGGCTGACCACCGATGCCTGCCGCGGGTTCGTCTACGCCGCCTCGCTCATGGGCGTCACCGGGACGCGTGCGCAGGTCGCCGACACCGCGGAGAAGCTCGTGACGCGCACCCGCGCCGCCACCGCCGGCAGCGGGCTGCCGATCTGCGTGGGGCTCGGGATCTCCACCGGCGCCCAGGCCGCCGAGGTGGCCGGCTACGCCGACGGCGTGATCGCCGGCGCCGGCTTCTGCCAGCGGGTGCTCGACGCCCCGGACCTCCCGACCGCACTGGCGGCCGTCCGCGGCTTCGCCGAGGAGCTCGCCGCCGGCGTGCGCTCGGCCGGCTGAGGGCACGCTTCAGGCCACCGGAGCCGCCGCGACCCACGGGGCGCGGCGGCTCCGGTGCTGTGCGGGGCACCGCCCCGCCGCGCCGTTCGCGCGGGGTGAGAATCGGGTGAGAGTTCGGCACCGGTCCGCCCACCCCGGCGGCCCCGGTGCCCCGGGGGCGGCTACAGTGCATAGCGTTCCGCCCCGGACGGGGGGCCGACGTCGGCGACCCGGAGTCGCCGCGCCGCGACGCAGAGTAAGCTTGGCGGGTATTCGCGACCACGCGGGCCGGCGCCCCTTGCGCACACCGGCCGGCGCGGTGGAGCTCTTGTCACTCATCGTCTCGGGGAAGCCATGTCGACGGACATCGAAGAGCAGCAGCAGCCCGGCCCGGCCGGCGGCGCCGGCCCCTCGCGGTGGGCCGCCGCCCAGCCGTGGGTGTCCCTGGCCGCCCGGCTCGGCCTCGCCGCCGTGCTCGGTGTCGCCGGCATCAGCAAGGTGGGCGCCCCGGCGCTGTCCGTGCAGGCCGTGGAGGCCTACCAGCTGTTCCCGGACAGCGTGAACCAGTTCATCGGCTACACGCTGCCGTTCTTCGAGATCGCCCTGGCGCTGCTGCTCGTCGCCGGACTGGCCACCCGCTACGTCGGCGCGGTCGGCGGCGCGCTGATGGTCGTGTTCATCGCGGGGATCATCTCCGCGTGGGCGCGCGGGCTCAGCATCGACTGCGGCTGCTTCGGCAGCGGCGGGCAGGTCCCGGTCGGTGAGACGCAGTACGGCCTGGACATCCTGCGCGACATCGGCTTCCTGGTGCTGGCCGGTATCGTCGTCGTCTGGCCGCGGTCCCCCTTCGCGCTCGACGGCGCGCTCGGGCTGTACCCGGCCACCGAGCCCGAAGGCCGCGACGGATGACACCGTCCACCGGATGACCCCCCGGGGCCGGACGAGCGGGTCCCACGGACCGCCCGCTCGGCACCGGACCGGGAGCCCGTGGCGAGCGGTGCCGCCACCGCGAACCCCGCACCGCCGGCCGGGCGCACAGCCCGGCCCCCCTGGCCGGCCCGGCCGCGTACGGATCCGAACATGCGAGGAATGGTGAACGACTGATGGGAAAGGCGTCGCGGCGCGAGGCCCGCGAGCGGCTCAAGCAGGAGCGGCTGAAGCAGCAGCAGCGGGCCAAACGCAACAGACTCCTCGCCATCATCGGCGCCGCCGTCGCGGTGGTCGCCCTTGTCGTCGGCGGCGGGTACCTGTACATGAGCTCGCAGGGCAGGTCCGCCGACGAGTGGAACGGCGCCCTCGCGCCCCAGGTGCTCCAGGACGACGGCAGTGTCGTCATGGCCGAGGAGGGGGCCTCCGCCCCCGTGGTCGAGGTCTACGCCGACTTCCAGTGCCCGGCCTGCCGGCAGTTCGAGACCGTCAACGCCGACACGCTGAAGCAGCTCGCCGCCGAGGGCCAGGCCATCGTCCACTACCGGCCGGTGAGCATCTTCGCGCAGCAGTCCGACCCCATCAGCACCAACTCGCTGCGCGGCGGCGCGGCGGCGCGCGCCGCGGCCGACTACGGCAGGTTCGTGCAGTACAACGACGTCCTGTTCGAGAACCAGCCCCGGGAGGGCCAGCAGGGCTTCAGCGTCGAGGACCTGAAGAGCTGGGGCGAGGAGGTCGGCATCACCGACCCCGGCTTCGCCGAGCGTGTCGACGCCGAGAACCGCGTCGTGGAGCGGTTCGTGTCGGACTACTACCCGGAACTGTCCCAGAAGGGCCAGGCCGAGATCCCGCAGGACGAGCTCGCCACCATGACCCTGCCGGACCTCATGGCCTGGGGCGACGAGCACGGCGTGGACAGCTCCTTCCTGGACGGCACCTACGTGGGCGAGCTGCTCGACGCCACCGCCGCGGTGAACGCCCGGTACCCCTCCGGTGACAACCGGTTCAGCGGAACGCCCTCCATCTACATCGACGGTACGCTGCAGGGCAACGACGTGTACCGGGTGAACGGCCTGACCAGGGCGGTCGAGGAGGCCGCGCCGGGCGAGGTCGACACCCGGCCGCTGAGCGCCGACGACTCCGCGACCCCGAGCCCGTCGGCCGCCGAAACTTCCAGCGGCAAGGAATAATCGGACGAATGACCATCCCGTCGACCTTCGATGCGGGCGCGGCCGCCACCGGCCGCGCCCTCGCGGCCATTCCGAGCCCCGGCGTCAGCTCGCTGAGCCTGGGCCCCCTCACCATCCACTTCTACGCCCTGTGCATCCTCGCCGGCGTCATCGCCGCGGTGATCTGGAGCGAGCGCCGCTGGGCCGCCATGGGCGGTGAGCGCGGGACCATCATGGACCTCGCGGTGCCGGCCGTGCTGCTCGGTCTCGTCGGCGGCCGGCTGTACCACGTCATCACCGACTACCAGCTGTACTTCGGCCCCGGCCGCGAGCCGATCCGGGCGCTCTACATCTGGGAGGGCGGTCTCGGGATCTGGGGGGCCATCCCGCTCGGCGCGCTGGGTGTCTGGCTGGTGGCGCGGCGCCGCGGTCTGTCCATGAGCCGGCTGTCGTTCGCCATCGCGCCGACCCTGCCGCTGGCGCAGGCGTTCGGGCGATGGGGCAACTACTTCAACCAGGAGCTGTTCGGCGCCCCGACCAACCTGCCGTGGGCGGTCGAGATCTCGCCCTTCCCCACGGGAGCGCTGCGCCCGGGCATGATCCCCGGCGAGTTCACCTACCACCCCACCTTCCTCTACGAGTCGCTGTGGTGCCTCGCGCTCGCCGCCGTCCTGGCGTGGGCCGGCCGGCGGTTCGAGATGCGCGGCGGGCGGCTTTTCGCGCTGTACGTGATGGGTTACTGTGTGGGGCGGTTCTGGATCGAGTACCTTCGGGTCGACCCGGCGCACACGGTGCTCGGGCTGAGGCTGAACAACTGGACCTCGATCCTGGTGTTCCTGGCGGCCCTGGCGTACTTCGTGTGGGCCGGTCGGCGACTCGACCGCTTCTCCGACCAGGTGCGACCGGTCGGGCCGGGCACGGAGCGGACCGCGGCGGCCCCGGACGCCACCGTCGAGCAGACGGTCGAGACCGGGCAGCCGACCGAGCGCCTCGACACCGGATCCCCGGCGTCCGGCGACCGCGACACCGCCTGACCGGCCGTCGCGTCCGTCGCCCGGCCCGGCAGCCGGAACCCGAACCGGTGAACGGCGGCCCGGACGCCGCCAAACGCGAGCACGAGCGCGGCCCGGCCGTGGCGTTCCAGTGCGCCACGGCCGGCCCGACGGACGGATGAGACCTACGTGAGCAATTCCGACTCCACTGACCCGACCCGGCGGCGCGGCGGCCGCAGGTCGCGATCGAGCGAGCCCCGGGGAGGCCGGGGAGCTCGCCGCGCGGCCGGCCGCCGCGCCGCCGTGGACGAGCGCTCCGAGGACCGGGGCCGCCGGGCGCGGGGCGATGACGGGGAGCGCGGCCGCGACGCCGAGTACGCGCAGTACGACGAGTACCACTACGACGAGTACGACGAGTACGAGCCCCGCTCCGACGCCGGCGCGGACGGACCGGACGCCGAGGACGGCGCCGCCGAAGCCGCCCCGAAGGGCCGCTCCGGCCGGGGGAAGGCCCGGCGCTCCAAGGCCGCCGGCAAGCCGGGGAAGGAGCGCGGCGGCAAGCGGGCCGCCGCCCCGGACGCGCCCGCCGCCGGCGCCCGCCGGGGCCGGCGGGCGAGCACGACCTCCAGCGGCCCCATCGAGCAGGTGTCCAAGTTCTCGGCCTCCGCGCTGAAGCGCGTCACCGTGCTCGGGGACCGGCCCAGCCAGATGGTCTACTCGCTGGCTGAGCAGAGCCAGCGCAAGCGCGGCACCTACGTCCTCGGCGGGCTGCTCGGCCTGTTCGGCGTGGCGCTGGTCGCCCTGCTCGGCGTGCTCGGCTACCAGCTGGTCGTCGCCCCCGCCGACGAGGCCGGCGGCGCCGCCACGCAGATCGTCGCCCCGCCCGAGGGGCACAGCACCCTCCAGCCCGAGCTGTTCCACGCCCAGCCCCAGCAGGAGATCTTCGCGCCCATCGCGGAGCGGCCCGAGGGGGCCGAGCCCCTCACCGTGGAGCAGGTCTTCAACTCCGCCGAGAAGCTCAAGCTGTCCTCCTTCGAGCTGACGCTGCGCGATTCCGAGGTTACCGACACCTGCACCGCGGTGGTGTGGGGCGACGACCTCGCCCAGGCCCTGGCCGACGGCTCCTGCACCTCCGCCGCGCGCGGGGTCTACCGTGACGAGAACGACGTCTACGTCGCGCAGTTCACGCTGTTCGACCTCGCGGACGCCGAGGCCGCCGCGGCCGTGTCCGAGGAGCTCGATCCGCAGGCCATGCCCGGGTTCGTCCTCCCCATGGACGACGAGATCCCCGGCCTGCACGAGGGGTACAGCCAGGCCACCAGCCAGGTCATGGGCCACTACCTGGCCGTGTTCTGGGTGGCCCGCGCCGACGGGGCCGACCCCAAGGACGACGAGTCCATGGCCACGTTGAACGTGGTCGCGATGGACGCCGCGGTCTCCGTCTACGAGCAGGTCTCGGCCGCGACCGAGGGCGAGGGCTAGCGCGGCCGGACCCAAAGGTCCGGGCGGCACCGCCCGGACCGCCGGCGGCCGTGATTCCGCCCCGGTACGGTTTCGCCGCTAATCTGGTCTCCCTCCCACTCCGTTCCCCGAGAACGCCCCCACCCCCGAGAGGTTCTGGTGTCTGCTACTGAACCGTCCGTGCCCGGCTCACCCGGTCGGCGGAGAAAGCCCGCAGGAGGCGACCCGATCGAGGGGCTGGGCGCGCCGCCGCCGCGCCGCAAGAGGTCGCGGCGCAAGTCGAAGCGGGGCGGATCCGACTCCGGCGGCCGGCGGGGCAAGCTGCTGCCGATCCTCCTGGGCGCGCTCGGCGTGGCCGTCGTGGCGCTGGTCGTCGTGCTCGTCATCCAGTTCACGTCCGGCGGGGGCACGGAGCAGGCGGTGCCGAACTCCTACCGCGTGTACACCAGCGGGGAGACGACAGAGGTGCTCGGCGACCGCGAGATCGACCCGCGGCCGCTGGCCGAGCAGGAGGTCTTCGAGCGCGGCAACGACGAGATCGACAGCCAGGGCATGACCTTCACCCTGGCGGCCCAGGCCCTCACCGACGACTGCGCCCAAGCGGTCTGGGGCGAGCGCGTCGTCCAAGCCCTCCAGGAGGCGGACTGCTCCCAGGTGGCGCGGGCCGGCTACACCTCCGAGGACCACGTCGGGGTCGCGGCCATCCTCAAACTGCGCGACACCGAGGCCGCCCGGGCGGTGGCCCAGGCGCTGGAGCCGGCGGGCGAGGAGGACCCCGACGGCGGCTTCCTGCTGCCGCCCAGTGAGGAGGAGCCCTTCGACCGGCTCGGCGCCGGGTACAGCGCGGCCGAGGCGACCGTCAACGGCCACTACCTGGTGGTGACCTGGACGCAGTCGCTGTCCTCGACCTCGCCGGAGCAGCGGGAGAACCTCAGCGCGCCGCTGATCGCGCTCGGCAACTTCGACTTCCCGCTGTTCCGCCGGCTGCTGGAGCACGAGGACGCCGCAGGCACCGGCACCGAGGGGACGACCGGGACCGACCCCGGCACCACCGACCCCGGCACCACGACCGGCACCGACGCCACCACGGGAGTGGACGGCGGCACCGGAACGGGCGTCACCGACGGCACGGGCACCGGGACTACCGACGGCACCGGGACCGGTACCGGGCTCCCGACCGGCTGACCGCCGACCGCCGTTGCCGGCCGGACCGGCAACCGGCCTCGGCGGCCCAGCGGCCGGAAGCCGGACACCCGCCCGGCGGCCCTGCCACCCGCTACCCGGCAGGCTCTAGGCCGCCGGCAGCTCCGCCACCAGGTCGGCGGTGAGGCCGGGCAGGGCCGCCACGCGGTGCAGCGGCAGGTCGAGCAGCGTGTGGCCGGACAGCCACGGCGCGGCCGCGGCCACCCGGGTGCGGGCCTGCTTCTTGTTGATCGGGCGGCCGAGTCCGGCGGCGACGCGGATCAGGCCCTCGCGCAGCACCGCGGCGACGCTGCCGTGCGCACGGTCCTGGCAGTGCCGCAGCAGGCGCGTCCCGGGGGCGTCTCCGGGGTCGGCGGCACGGTAGCGGGCCGCGACCACCGTGTGGCGGGGGTCGGGGAAGCCGCGCAGGAACCGCAGCTCGTAGCGGGTTCCGACGGCGGCGCGCACGGCGTTCTGGCCGACCGCGTCGCGCACCTGTGCGGCGCCGCTGGGCACGACGACGTGCACGTCACCGGCCGGCGCGGCGAGCAGCACCCGCTCCAGCAGGGCGTCCCAGCCACCCGTGAGGTCGACGAGTGCGCCGCCCGGCGAGGTCCCGGCCTCGGGGCCGGCCGGCGCGGCCAGCCAGGTGGCCAGCCGGATCCGGCGCGCGTCCGGGCGGGCCCAGGACGGCCACGCCCCCACGAGGGTGCCCGCGGACGTGCGGTCCAGCAGCTCGGTGACCGCGGAGTCGGCCAGCCCGCCGGCCGACTCGCGGGCGTGGGCGCCCTGGCTGTAGATGCGGGCTGCCTCCCGGCCCTCGGCTCCGGCCGGGGTGCGGCTGGTGGGGCGCAGCACGTACAGGTCGCTGGCGGCCCCGATCGCCTCCGCGCCCAGGTAGCGGTTGAAGTCCGGCCAGATCGCCTCGAACGCCAGGTTCAGCCGGGTCAGCCGGGACTGGGTGCGGGCGAGTAGCGCCGGCGTCGTCTCGCTGGCGCCGTAGGCCAGCAGCACCCGGCCGTGGTCCGGGTCGGCCAGCCCCTCCAGGCCGCGCCGCACGAACAGCTCGACGCCCTCCGGTGTGTAGGGCGGGTCGGTGAAGACGAGGTCCGCCCGGCCGCGCACCGCCGGCGGCAGCCCGAGCCGCAGGTCGGCGAAATGGCAGCGCACCGGCAGCCCGAGCCGGGCGGCGGCGGTGTCGATGTAGTCCAGCATGCGCTCGTCGATGTCCACCACGACGGCCTCGGCGTCCCGCTGCACCAGCGTGGCGGCGAGCGACGTCAGGTCGTGGTCGCCCACGCACAGCAGCCGCCGGCCGGACAGCGCGAACCGGCCGGCCAGCAGGGCGGCGCGCCGCAGGGCGGTCTCGGGCGTGGCCGCCACGTGGTCCAGGTCGGTGCGCGGCGGCGGCGCCTCCGCGACGAGCCGCTCCAGTTCCGCGGCCGCGCGCGGATGCGCCCCCGCCAGGTGCTGCACCGGATCGGCGAGCGGCGGCTCGGCGAAGGACTCGTACGGGGCGGGGTCGGCCAGCCGGCAGCGGTCGCCGTCACGCCGCAGGTCGTCGCCGAGTGCGGTCAGGACCGCCTCGACGAGCCGGTGCGCGACGGCGGTTCCGCGGACCAGCTCGCGGCTGGTCCACCAGCCGCCGTCAGACAGGGCGGCGAGCACGCGGCGGCTGCGGGCGGCGTCCACGCCCTGGGCGTCGAGCAGCGCGGTCAGGGCCGGGGGAAGAGGCGTCATCGATGCACATCGTACGGGGGAGCGCGGGGCTCCGCGGACATGCGGCAGGCGGGGTCCACGCGCGCCCTCCGGCCGGCCCCCGCCGCCGCCCGCAGGCGCCGCGCGGAGCGTCCGCGCGGGCGCTGACCTGCGGCCGCGCCGCGCCGCCGCTGATTGCCGCCCCTGGGCACGGACCGCTGTTCCGGGCGGTTGTACAGTGGTGCGGCTGCTTTGATCCCGTTTGGGAGGTTTGGTGGGTCCGCCGCGCGGATACACCTTGGCAGGGCCGGCACGACGCGCCGGACCCGCTCCGCATCGCCCGGATCGGAGCAGCGGAACCGCCGCACCGTGGCGGCGGTTGGTCTAGACCTTCTTGCGCTGGCGAGAGGTCTGGACCATCGGGTAAAACCATGTAACGTAAGTTACCCGTGAGTGTCTCCGCCACCTGGTGAAACCCCGCCTGGCACGACGACGTGACCGCAGGTCCGGGTCTCGCCGACCGCGGGACAGGCGCGGGTGGCCTACACGACCGACGCAGCAGGGCCAATGTCGTCCCGAATGCGCTTTCTCGAAAGCCCATACGCAAGACGACAGGAGGGTAGATGCCTGCTGGCCGGATCCAGCGTTCGTCCGTCCGACCGAACGCCACGTCCACTCCCCAGGGCCTGTACGACAGCACCTACGAACACGACGCCTGCGGTGTCGGGTTCGTCGCCGACCTCTCCGGCCGTCGCAGTCACGACATCGTCGAGAAGGCGCTCACCGTGCTGCGCAACCTCGACCACCGCGGCGCGTCCGGCGCCGACCCCGACGACGGCGACGGCGCGGGCATCCTCACCCAGATCCCCGACGAGCTGTACCGCGAGGTCTGCGACTTCGAGCTCCCGGCCGCCGGCGGCTACGCCACCGGCATCGCCTACCTCCCCACCGACGCCGCCGAACGCGCCGAGGCCGTCCGCGCGATCGAGGCCATCGCCGCCGAGGAGGGCCTGGCCGCGCTCGGCTGGCGCGACCTGCCCTTCGAGCCGCGCTACTGCGGCCCCGCCGCCCGCGAGGTCATGCCCTTCTTCGGCCAGCTGTTCCTCGCCGGCCGCCCCGGAACCCCCACCGAGGGCCTCACCGGCATCGAGCTGGAGCGCTACGCCTACTGCGTCCGCAAGCGCGCCGAGCACGAGGTCGGCGTCTACTTCCCGAGCCTGTCCCCGCGCACCGTCACCTACAAGGGGATGCTCACCACCCCGCAGCTCGAACCGTTCTTCCCCGACCTCTCCGACCGGCGCTACACCTCCGGGCTCGCGCTCGTCCACTCGCGGTTCTCCACCAACACCTTCCCGTCGTGGCCGCTCGCGCACCCGTTCCGGTTCGTCGCGCACAACGGCGAGATCAACACCGTCAAGGGCAACCGCAACTGGATGCGCGCCCGCGAGGCCACCCTCGCCAGCGACCTCATCCCCGGCGACATCTCCCGGCTGTTCCCCATCGTGGACGCCGAGGACTCCGACACCGCCTCCTTCGACGCCGCCCTGGAGCTGCTGCACCTCGGCGGCCGCTCGCTCCCGCACGCGGTGCTCATGATGATCCCGGAGCCCTGGGAGAACCACACCGAGATGGACCCGGCGGTCCGGGCCTTCTACGAGTTCCACTCCATGCTCATGGAGCCCTGGGACGGCCCCGCCTCCGTCACCTTCACCGACGGCACCCTCATCGGCGCCGTCCTCGACCGCAACGGCCTGCGCCCCGGCCGCTACTGGGTCACCGACGACGGCCTCGTCGTCCTCGCCAGCGAGGTCGGCGTCCTCGACATCGACCCCGCCCGGATCGTCCGCAAGGGCCGGCTGCAGCCCGGCCGCATCTTCGTGGTCGACACCGCCCAGGGCCGCATCATCGAGGACGAGGAGGTCAAGGCCGAGCTCGCCGCCGAGCACCCCTACGCCGAGTGGCTGAGCCGCGGCGTCGTCCGCCTCGACGAGCTCCCCGCCGCCGAGCCGACCGCGCTCGACGACCTCGACCGCGCCCAGCGCGTCTTCGGCTACACCGAGGAGGAGCTCCGCGTCATCCTCACCCCCATGGCGCGCACCGGCGCCGAACCCATCGGCTCCATGGGCACCGACACCCCCGTGGCCGCGCTCTCCACCCGCTCGCGGCAGCTCTTCGACTACTTCTCGCAGGGCTTCGCGCAGGTCACCAACCCGCCGCTCGACGCGATCCGCGAGGAGCTGGTCACGAGCCTGCACACCGCGCTCGGGGCGGAGGAGAACGTGCTGTCTCCGGACCCCGAGGACGCGCGGCGGATCGTGCTGCCCACCCCCGTGGTGGACGAGGCGGAGCTCGCCGCGATCGTGGCCGCCGGCGGGCCCGAGGGCGATCCGGCGTTTCGGGCGCACGTCGTGCGCGGGACCTACCCCGTGGCCGGCGGCGGCGCGGCGCTCGAGGCCCGGCTCGACGAGGTCTGCGCCGAGGTCTCCGAGGCGATCGCGCGCGGCGCCCACATCATCGTGCTCAGCGACCGGCCGCAGGACGGCGCGGAGTCCGGGGCGGCGCCCATTCCGTCGCTGCTGCTGACCGGGGCGGTCCACCACCACCTGGTGCGGGAGAAGACCCGCACGGAGGTGGGCCTGGTGGTCGAGGCCGGTGACGTGCGCGAGTGCCACCACGTGGCGCTGCTGGTCGGCTACGGGGCCTCGGCGGTCAGCCCGTACCTCGCGCTGGCCACCGTGCGCGACCTGGCCGCCCGCGGTGTGATCGGGGGCGTGGACCCCGAGCGCGCCGCGCGCAACACCGTGAAGGCGTTCGGCAAGGGCGTCCTCAAGATCATGTCCAAGATGGGCGTGTCCACCGTCGGCTCCTACACCGGCGCGCAGATCTTCGAGGCCCTCGGCCTCGGCGCCGAGGTCGTCGACCGCTGCTTCACCGGCACCACCTCCCGGCTCGGCGGCGTCGGCTTCGACGTGCTCGCCGAGGAGGTCCGCATCCGGCACGCCGCCGCCCACGCGGCCAACCCGGCCCACCACCGCCGCCTCGCCGTCGGCGGCGAGTACCAGTGGCGGCGCGAGGGCGAACCGCACCTGTTCAACCCCGAGACGGTCTTCAAGCTCCAGCACTCCACCCGGACCCGGCGCTACGAGATCTTCAAGGAGTACACCGCCGGTATCGACCGGCAGGCCGAGAACCTCATGACGCTGCGCGGCCTGTTCCGGCTGCGCGAGGGCGTCCGCGAGCCCGTCCCGATCGACGAGGTGGAGCCCGTCTCCGCGATCGTCCGGCGGTTCTCCACCGGCGCCATGTCCTACGGCTCCATCTCCGCCGAGGCGCACGAGACCCTCGCCATCGCGATGAACCGCCTCGGCGGCAAGTCCAACACCGGCGAGGGCGGCGAGGACCCGCGCCGCTTCACCCCCGACGCCAACGGCGACCTGCGCCGCAGCGCCATCAAGCAGGTGGCCTCCGGGCGGTTCGGCGTCACCTCGCACTACCTCACCAACGCCGACGACATCCAGATCAAGATGGCGCAGGGCGCCAAGCCCGGCGAGGGCGGCCAGCTCCCCGGCCACAAGGTCTACCCGTGGGTCGCCGACACCCGGCACTCCACGCCCGGCGTGGGCCTCATCTCGCCGCCCCCGCACCACGACATCTACTCCATCGAGGACCTCGCCCAGCTCATCCACGACCTGAAGAACGCCAACCCCTCGGCGCGGGTGCACGTCAAGCTGGTCTCCGAGGCCGGGGTCGGCACCGTCGCCGCCGGCGTCTCCAAGGCGCACGCCGACGTCGTCCTCATCTCCGGCCACGACGGCGGCACCGGCGCCTCGCCGCTCA
The DNA here is from genome assembly GCF_003336425.1 of Marinitenerispora sediminis. Taxonomy (GTDB): domain Bacteria; phylum Actinomycetota; class Actinomycetes; order Streptosporangiales; family Streptosporangiaceae; genus Marinitenerispora; species Marinitenerispora sediminis. The sequence continues at coordinate 20,113 of NZ_QEIO01000090.1, forward strand.
CCTCGCTCAAGCACGCCGGCACCCCCTGGGAGCTCGGCCTGGCCGAGACGCAGCAGACCCTCCTGCGCAACGGGCTGCGCGACCGCATCGTGGTCCAGGCCGACGGCCAGCTCAAGACCGGGCGCGACGTGATCATCGCCGCGCTGCTCGGCGCTGAGGAGTTCGGTTTCGCCACCGCGCCGCTCGTCGTCTCCGGCTGCGTCATGATGCGGGTCTGCCACCTCGACACCTGCCCGGTGGGCGTCGCCACCCAGAACCCCGAGCTGCGCAAGCGCTACTCGGGCAAGGCGGAGTTCGTGGTGAACTTCTTCGAGTTCATCGCCCAGGAGGTCCGCGAGTACCTCGCCGCCCTCGGGTTCCGCACCCTGGACGAGGCCGTCGGCGCCGTCGAACTGCTCGACACCGCCGAGGCCGTCGACCACTGGAAGGCCGCCGACCTCGACCTGTCGCCCATCCTGCACGACGTGCAGCCGTGGGCGAGCGACCACCGCCGGCACGTCCGGGCCCAGGACCACGGGCTGGAGAAGGCGCTGGACAACACGCTGATCCAGCTCTCCGAAGGCGCCCTGGAGTACCGCCAGCCGCTCACGCTCGACCTCCCGGTGCGCAACGTCAACCGCACGGTCGGCACCATGCTCGGGCACGAGGTCACCAAGCGCTACGGCGCGGACGGCCTGCCCGACGACACCATCGACGTCACCCTCACCGGCTCCGCCGGCCAGTCGTTCGGCGCCTTCCTGCCCCGGGGCGTGACCCTGCGGCTGGTCGGCGACGCCAACGACTACGTCGGCAAGGGCCTGTCGGGCGGGCGCATCACCGTGCGGCCCGACGAGCGGGCGCCCTTCGCCGCCGAGTCGCACATCATCGCCGGCAACGTCATCGCCTACGGCGCCACGTCCGGCGAGGTGTTCCTGCGCGGCATCGTCGGCGAGCGGTTCTGCGTCCGCAACTCCGGCGCGCTCGCCGTCGTCGAGGGCGTCGGCGACCACGGCTGCGAGTACATGACCGGCGGGCGGGCGGTCATCCTCGGCCGCACCGGCCGCAACTTCGCGGCCGGCATGTCCGGCGGGATCGCCTACGTCCTCGACCTCGACCCCGCGCGGGTCAACCGCGAGATGGTCGACATCGACCCGCTCGACGACGAGGACCGGGCGTTCCTGGAGGACGTCCTGCGCCGCCACCACGCCGAGACCGGGTCCACCGTCGCCCAGCGCGTGCTCGCCGACTTCGACGTCGCCGTCGAGCGGTTCGGCAAGATCATGCCGCGCGACTACAAGCGCGTCCTCGCCGCCCGGGCCGCGGCCGAGCGCGAGGGCCGCGACGTCGCCGAGGCCATCATGGCCGCAGCGCAGTCCTGAGCAGGCGCCCGCACGGAAGGAGGGAGACACCACCATGGCCGACCCGAAGGGGTTCATCACCATCACCGAGCGCGAGCTGCCCCGGCACCGCCCGGTGGACGTCCGGATCCAGGACTGGCGCGAGGTCTACGAGGACTTCGACCGCGGCACCGTCGCCAAGCAGGCGTCGCGCTGCATGGACTGCGGCATCCCGTTCTGCCACAACGGCTGCCCCCTGGGCAACCTGATCCCCGAGTGGAACGACCTCGTCTACCGCAGTGACTGGGGCGAGGCCATCGAGCGCCTGCACGCCACCAACAACTTCCCGGAGTTCACCGGGCGGCTCTGCCCGGCGCCGTGCGAGTCGGCGTGCGTGCTCGGCATCAACCAGCCCGCGGTGACCATCAAGAACGTCGAGGTCTCCATCATCGACCGCGCGTGGGAGGAGGGCTGGGTCCGCCCGCAGCCGCCCGCCGTGCGCACCGGCCGGACCGTCGCCGTCGTCGGCTCCGGCCCGGCCGGCCTGGCCGCCGCCCAGCAGCTCACCCGCGCCGGCCACGACGTCACGGTGTACGAGCGCGCCGACCGCATCGGCGGACTGCTGCGCTACGGCATCCCCGAGTTCAAGATGGAGAAACGGCACCTCGACCGCCGCATCGGCCAGATGCGGGCCGAGGGCACCGTCTTCCGCACCGGGGTCGACGTCGGCGTGGACGTCACCGTCGAGCAGCTGCGGGCCGAGCACGACGCGGTGGTCCTGGCCGGCGGCGCCACCGCGTGGCGGGACCTGCCCGCGCCCGGCCGCGAACTGCACGGCGTCCACCAGGCCATGGAGTACCTGCCGCTCGCCAACCGCGTGCAGGAGGGCGACTACGCGGAACCCGCCATCAGCGCGCACGGCCGGCACGTCGTCGTGATCGGCGGCGGCGACACCGGTGCCGACTGCGTCGGCACGGCGCACCGCCAGGGCGCCGCCTCGGTCACCCAGCTGGAGATCATGCCCAAGCCGCCCGCGAAGCGGCCGGAGGGCCAGCCCTGGCCGACCTACCCGATGCTCTACAAGGTCACCAGCGCCCACGAGGAGGGCGGCAAGCGGATCTACTCCGTGAACACCGTCGAGTTCCTCGGCGACGAGCAGGGGCGCGTCCGCGCGCTCAGGCTGGTCGACGTCAAGCGCACGGACAGGGGCTTCGAGCCGGTCGAGGGGACCGAGCGCGAGATCTCCGCCGAACTCGTGCTGCTGGCCATGGGCTTCGTCGGCCCGCAGAAGGAGGGCATGCTGGAGCAGCTCGGCGTTGACCTCGACGGGCGCGGCAACGTCGTCCGCGACACCGACTACGCCACCAGCGTCGAGGGCGTCTTCTGCGCCGGCGACATGGGCCGCGGCCAGTCGCTCATCGTGTGGGCCATCGCCGAGGGCCGCTCCGCGGCCGCCGGCGTGGACCGCTACCTCTCCGAGGAGACCGCCCTGCCGACGGCGATCCCGCCGACCGCCCGCCCCCTCGTGTGAGGCGCGGTGCGGGGCGGCGGGATCGCCGTCGGCAGGGCGGTCTCCTCGGAGAGGTAGCGGTCCACGCC
>NZ_QEIO01000010.1 GCF_003336425.1 Marinitenerispora sediminis
GCGGCGCGGCCGTGAGCAGCAGCAGGCTCACCGCGCCCCACAGGCCCAGCACCCACCACGGGCCGGTTCCGGCGAACCTGGCGGCCAGACCGAGCCCGAAGCCGTAGCAGGCCAGCACGCAGAGCACGTTCTGCAGCACGTAGCCGGAGAGCGCGGTGCGGCCGAGCGCCGCGAAGGCGCCGCTGACCGGGCCGGGGCGGCGGATCCGGTCGACCACGAAGCCGACCAGCCCCACGTAGCCGAGCGCGAGCACCGGCGCGGCCACGTAGCGGTCCACGAGGGCCAGGCTGTCGCCGGCCAGGGTGGTCGCGAGGTTCAGCGGGAGCCCGAGGCCCAGCCCCCAGTACAGCATCCGCGCCCGGATCCGCCGCCCGGCGGCGTCGTCGCCGAACGCGCCCGCCCGGAACAGCCGCACCCCGAGCAGGAAGAGGAACATCAGCAGCGGGAAGGAGATGACCGGCTCGATCCGCAGCACGAGGGCGTTCGACAGCCGGAACGCCACCTGGTCGAGGTAGCCGCCCTCGGCGTACAGCCGGACCACCTCGGCGTCTGCGGCGGCGGCCGCGCCGCCGGGCGCCTCGGAGCCCGCGGCCGGCTCGGCGCCCATGGCCAGCGTCAGCAGCGCCATGATCGCGAGGTGCAGGCCGGCCAGCGTCCACATGACGGCGTTCTGGACGCGCTGCGAGCGGGTGAGCAGCCACGCCACCACGAGCGCGGTGACGGCGTAGCCCATGAGGACGTCCCAGGCGAAGACGAGGACGAAGTGGACCGCGCCTTCGGCCAGCAGGAAGAGCGCCCGCCAGCGGTAGGGCCCCGGCCAGCGGGCGCCCCGCTTCGCGGCGGACCGGAACTGGATGGCCAGCCCCACGCCGAACAGCAGGGTGAGCAGGGCCAGGAACTTGCCGTTGGCGAGGAACCGCAACGCCGTTTCGGCGGCCGCGGCCGGGCCCGGGTCCGCGAGCAGCGTCTGCGCCGTGCTGAACGAGCCGCTGTTGGTGACGATGCTCGCCTCGCCGCCGGCGGCGGTGAACAGCCAGACATTGGTGCCGAGGGTGCCGATGATCGCCACACCCCGCAGGATGTCCAGGAGGGCCGACCGCTGTGCGGCGGCTGTCGCCGCGGTGTCCGCCCGGCGCGCGGGCGTGGCGGCGGTCGAATCCATGGAAGGGGTCCTTCCCGGTGGAGGGGGTCGCGCGGCGGTCGCCGCGATGCGACCATCGTCGCCACCGGAAGGGGGCGGCCGCTTCCTCCGGGGGAGGGAGAACGGCTGCCGACTTCGATGTACGTGCGCGCCGTGTCCCGCCGGCGGGATACGGGGCGAAGGGGGCGGGCCGCCGCACGGCGGCCCGCCCCGCTCCGTCCGGCCCTCAGAGCCGGACGGTGGTGCTCCGTACGATCTCGAAGACGGGGTGGGCGTCGGCGATCTCCACGAACGACTCCACCGGGGCGCCGGGCTCGACCTCGAAGTGCGGCCCCACGACGGCCGCCCGCGGGTGGTCGAGGTAGTCGCGCAGCACCGGTGCCGCGCGCAGCGGTCCGACCTCGGTGACGCTCACCAGCTCGATCCAGCCGCCGCGGCGCAGCGTCGCGAAACCGTCCTTGCGGATGTTGCGCACCCAGCCGACCGGCCCGTAGGGAGCGACCAGGAAGCGCCCCTGGTCGTTCTCCACCAGGCTTACCGGCGTGGTCCGCAGGAACCCCGACTTGCTGCCCCGCGTCGTCAGCAGGTGGAGCTCGGCCGGGCCGATCCCGAACTTGACGAACCCGCCGATGACGGCGTTGGCGGTGCGCCGCAGCTTCGTCATTTCGAACCGCTTGGTCTGCTTGGCCATGCCTTCTCCCTATCACGCGTCCCCCTCCATTCTGGGGGCGCGCGCGGGGCGGCGGCGCCCGCGCGGCGTCAGCCGGCGCCGGCCACCGGTGCGGAGGACGGGAGCGAGCAGTCCGGGGCCGCGACGTCGCCGAGGTCGCAGGCCCGGTGCCGGACGGCCCGGTCGCGCGCCCGCACGCCGTCGCCGGCCGTGGCGGTCACCTCGGATCCCCGCCGCCGCGGGTGCCACCCGCCGCGACGGCCGGCTCGGGGACGGCGGAGGTGGGCCGCCGGGCCGGGGCCGCCATGGCCGGGTCGGCCTTGAGGTCCTTCCAGAAGGCGAGCACCAGTCCGCCGATGACGAGGACGAAGGGGGCGGAGGACACGATGACGGTCTGCTGCAGCGCCTGGAGCCCGCCCGACAGCAGCAGGATGACGGCGACCGCGCCGGTCATCCCGCCCCAGAGCAGCAGGACCGGGGTGCGCGGGCGCTGGCTGCCCTCCGAGGTCAGCATGCCCAGGACGTAGGTGTTGGCGTCGGCGCCGGTGATGAAGAACAGCGCGGCCAGGAGGACCACCGCCGCCGAGGTCGCGGCTGGCAGCGGGAACTCCTGCAGCAGCGCGAAGAACGCGTTGTTGATGTCGGCCGCGGTGGCCTCGGCGACGCCGCCGCCGCGGTAGAGGTCGGTCTCGATGGCGGAACCGCCGAAGACCGTGAACCAGGCGAAGAACGCCGCGCTCGGCGCGCCGATCACGACGCCGACGAACTGCCGGATAGTGCGCCCTCGGGAGATGCGGGCCAGGAAGACACCGACGAAGGCCCCCCACGAGATCCACCACGCCATCATGAAGTAGGTCCAGCTCTGCATCCAGGCGAGGTCGCCGAACGCCGCGCCGCGCAGGCTCATCGTCAGGAAGTCGTTGAGGTAGCGGCCGACCGACTCGAAGAAGACGTTGACCAGGAACGCGGTGGAGCCGGCGAGCAGCACGAAGGCGAACAGCAGCCCGGCCAGCACCATGTTCCCCTCGCTCAGGTAGCGGATGCCGCGGTGCACGCCCGAGACCGCCGAGGCGGTGAAGAGCAGGGTGGTGACCACGATGATCACCACCTGCGTGGTGACGCCGCTCGGGGTGCCGAGCAGGCGGGCCAGCCCGTTGTCGATCTGCAGGGCGCCGAGCCCCAGCGAGGTGGTGGTGCCGAACAGCGTCGCGAAGACGGTGAACACGTCGATCGCGGTGCCGAGCGGGCCGTCGGCCCGGCGGCCGAGCAGCGGGCGGAAGATCGCGCTGATCAGGCCGCGCCGGCCCCTGCGGTGCGTCGAGTAGCCGAAGGCCAGGCCGAACAGCGCGAACACCGCCCAGGCGTGCAGCCCCCAGTCGTAGAAGGAGTACTGGAGCGCCACCACCGCGGCCTCCGGGCTGCCCGGTTCGGCGAGCTGGTGCGGCGGCGCCATGAAGTGGGAGACCGGTTCGGCGACACCGTAGGAGATGAGGCCGATGCCCATCACGGCCCCCAGGATCATCGCGATCCAGGAGTGGGTGCGAAACTCGGGCCGGTCGTCGTCGGCGCCGAGGCGGATCGTGCCGAACCTGCTGAGCGCGAGGAACAGCAGGAAGCCGAGCAGCAGGACGGGGACGGTGAGGTAGACCCAGCCGAACCGGCTGGTCAGCCAGCCGAGCGCGCCGCTCATCACGGCCATCTGGTTCTCCGCGCCGAACACGCCCCACAGCACGAAGAGGGCGGAGACCCCCACCGAGATCCAGAACACCGGACCCAGCCGGGTCCGCGGTGTGGTCTCCGGTCGCATGTGCGTCTCCCTTCCGCCGGCGGGTCCGCCGCGGGGTGGTGGAGTGGTGCGGGACGAGGCGAGATGCCGCGCGGGACGCGCGCCCAGCCCGCCGAGCTGCCAAAAGTACTACTTCCGCTGCGCCGGGCTGTCCGGCGAGGTCCACGGCGACGCGGTGCCGGCCGCCGCCGCGGCATCCTCGGCTACACTCCGCGCGGGCTCGTGGGGGTGGCGGGGACCGTCGCCGCCGTGGAACTCAGTCGCCGCTGGCCGCGAACCAGGCTGGTGCGGGCCCTGACCAGCGGCGACGCGTTCGCGGTCGATCTGTCCGAGCACACTACCCCGGTATCGCCGCTGGCGCTCGCCCCGCTCCCCGGGCCGGCGGATCCCCGCCCGGACCCGGGAGCGCGGGCGGGCGAAAAGCGTGTGGATCACCACCGGCGGGGAGCCGCTGGCCGGCCCGCTCGTCCCGCTCAGCCGGGCGGGCCGCGGCCGCCCGCCACCGGGCGTCCGGAGAGGGCGGCCGCGACCAAGCTGCGACGCACGCCCCGGACACCCTCCTGGCAACGCGTTGCGGAGAACCGACGACCAGCCGCCGGGTGCGGCGGCGCATGGGCGGCCCGCCACGGCGCGCCGACTCCGAACCGCCGCGCCTGGCACCCACCAGACATCCACCAGACATCGCAACCACTCGACGGGCGCTCGCCTCCGGCGGGAGGAACGCGGGCGTCCGGTGGCTCCGCCGGCGCCACCGGGCCGCGCGCCGGTCAGCGGAACGCCGGCAGCCCCGTGACCGCCTGCCCGATGCTGAGCGCGTGCACCTCCTCGGTCCCCTCGTAGGTGGCCACCGTCTCCAGGTTCAGCATGTGGCGCAGCACCGGGTACTCCAGCGTGATGCCGTTGGCGCCGTGGATCGAGCGGGCGGCGGCGGCCACCCGCTGCGCGGCGGCGACGTTGGCGAGCTTGCCGAAGCTGACCTGGGTGTGGTGGCACTGCCCGGCGTCCTTGAGCCGGCCGATGCGCGCCGCGGTGAGGTTGGCGTGGTTCACGTCCACGACCATGTCGGCCAGTTTCCGCTGGGTCAGCTGGAACCCCGCGATGGGGCGGCCGAACTGCACCCGGGTGCCCGCGTAGTCCAGCGCCGCGAGGTAGCAGGCCCGCGCCGCTCCGGCGGCGCCCCAGACGATGCCGAACCGCGCCTCGTTCAGGCAGGACAGCGGCGCGCCGAGGCCCGCCGCGGCCGGCAGCCGGGCGTCCTCGGGCAGCCGGACGCCGTCCAGCACCAGCTCGGAGGTGATGGAGGCGCGCAGCGACAGCTTGCGGTGGATGGTGGTGGCGGTGAACCCGGGCGTGCTGGCCGGCACCAGGAAGCCCCGGATACCGTCGTCGGTGGCCGCCCACACCACGGCGACGTCGGCGACGGACCCGTTGGTGATCCACATCTTGGTGCCGTCGAGGACCCAGTCGGATCCGGACCGGCGCGCGCGGGTCCGCATCGAGCCGGGGTCGCTGCCGGAGTCGGGTTCGGTCAGCCCGAAGCAGCCGATCGCCTCCCCGGCCGCCAGGCGCGGCAGCCAGGACGCCTTCTGCTCCTCGGAGCCGTACTTGTGGATCGCGGCCATCGCCAGTGACCCCTGGACCGAAACGAAGCTGCGCAGCCCGGAGTCCACGGCCTCCAGCTCGCGGCACGCGACACCGTAGGCGGTGGCGCTGGTCCCCGCGCAGCCGTAGCCGGTCAGGTGCATCCCGAACACCCCGAGCCCGCCGAACGCCTTCGCGAGGGCCCGGGGGTCGGGGATGGTGCCGGCCTCGAACCAGTCGGCGACGTTGGGCAGCAGCTCACGCGCGGCGAAGTCGCGGACCGTGTCGCGGATGGCCTGCTCCTCGCCGGTGAGCGCGGCGTCGACCGCGAGGAAGTCGTCGGGGGCGGGGGCCGCGGGCCCGCGCTGCTCGGTCATCGGATCTCCTTGGGTGGGTGCCCCGGCCGGAGCCGGGAAGGTACGTGTGAGCTGGATGTTCGCGGTGCCGGTCCACCGCGGTCCACCGGGCCCGGCCGGGACGCCCGCGATCCGCCGGACCGTCCTCGGGCGGGTGCTCCTCCTCCAGGGGGTGATACCACCTCCGTTCCCCGGGCCGGGCGGCGCGGAACCGGATGCGCGCTGTTCGGCGGCACCGGCCCGGCGCCCGGACCGCCGGGCCCCGGGCCGCCCGCGGCCATGGGGAGGGCCCGCTGCCCGGCGATCGCCCCTGGCACTGGATCGGCCGGTCGGCGGCCGGCCGTCAGCGGACCTCGTGCTGCCGGACCGCGCCGCGCTCGACCAAGGCCGCGATCCGGCCCTCGGACAGTCCCAGTTCGGTCAGTACCGCGGCCGAGTGCTGTCCGAGCAGCGGCGGCGGCAGCGTGGTCGGCCGGGGTCCGTCGCCAGGCCGTTCGCCGGCATCGGGATCCGGCTCGGCCGGCACCCGGAAACCAGCGCGCACGAGGTCGAGGAGGCCGGCCGTGGGGTGGGGGAGCGCGAGCGTCGCGTCGTCCCCGGCGGCGTCCGCGGCCCGCAGCGCCTCCAGGACCCCGCGGACCCGACCCGCGGGCACGCCCGCCGCCGCCAGGCGGTCCAGCCACTCGGCGGCGCCGCGCTCGCGCAGCGTCCCGGTGAGCGCCGCCACCAGTTCGGCGCGGTGCGCCACCCGGCCGGGGTTGTCGGCGTAGCGGGGGTCGGCGGCGAGGTCGGGGCGCTCCAGCGCGGCGCACAGCCGCTGGTACAGGGCGTCGTTGCCGGCGGCGATGACGATGTCGGCGTCGGCGGTGGGGAACGCCTGGTAGGGCACGATGGAGGCGTGGGCGTTGCCGTAGCGTCCGGCCTCCGTCCCGGTGACGAGGGCCGACTGCGCCACGTTCACCAGCCCCGACAGCGCCGATCCGATGAGCGAGGCGGTGACGTGCTCGCCGCGGCCGGTCGCGCGGGCGCGCACCAGCGCGCCCAGGACCGCCACGGCGGCGTTCAGCCCGGTGAGCACGTCGGTGATGGCCACGCCGACCTTCACGGCCGCTCCCGCCGGCTCCCCGGTGACGGCCATGAGGCCGCTCTCCGCCTGCACGACGAGGTCGAAGCCCGGCCGGTCCGGCGGGCGGTGGTCCGGCCCGAAGCCGGTGACGGAGCAGTACACCACCGCGGGGTTGCGCTCCCGGACGGCGGCGTAGTCCAGCCCGAGCCGGGCGACCACCCCGGGACGGAAGTTCTGCACCACGATGTCGGAGCGCGCACACAGCTCGCGCACGGCGGCCAGGCCCTCCGGGTCCTTCAGGTCGACGGCCAGGCTGCGCTTCCCGCGGTTCACCGCCAGGAAGTACGCGGCCTCGCCGCCCGCCCACGGCGGCCCCCAGGCACGGGTGTCGTCGCCGCGGCCGGGGTCCTCCACCTTGACGACCTCGGCGCCCAGGTCGGCGAGCAGCATGGTGGCGTAGGGCCCGGCGAGCACCCGGGAGAGATCGGCGACCCGCACGCCCGCGAGCGGACCGCCGGCGCCGCCCGGCGCGCTCACCGGACCGCCTTCGTCCGGTCCGGCGCACCGGCGCGCCCGGGGGAGCGGCCGGCCCGGCCGGCGAGGTGATGGAAGCGGTCGTGGCCGTGCACGCTGGACGTGCCTCCCTTCACGCGGCCCCGCGGTGCCCGGGCCGGCCGGTGGCGCCGGCGCCCGTGCCGAGGGCGAGCACGACCAGTATCCCCGACCGGACGCGCCGTGGCCGGGCGGGCGCCCGATCGCTGACCCAGCGGCACGGCCGCCGCGGAGAGACCCCGATCACGCGCCGGACGGGCCGCCCCGGCTTGCCGGGAACCGGACAACGTGCGCTATAGTCACCCGCAGGTCATGAGCGCCAGCGTCAAGCCCCGGCTTGCTGGCCGGCAACCCTCCTTCCGCGGTGGGGTGCCCCGGGTGAGGACCAGGTCGAGACACGACCGAGCAAGCAACCGTGTCAGGCAAGCGCGGACCCCTCCCGTGCCAGCACCACCGCGTGCACCCCGGGGTCCCCGGACCCATGGAGGTGCCCTGTAATGACCGCTGTCGCCGACAACCCGCTCCCGGAGTCCGCGATCACCCCCGCTGCGGGCGAGGAGGCCGTCGGTGTCGTCGGCGCCGACGTCCGCGTCCCGCTCGTCACCGGCGAGTGGGTGGAGTACGCGAACTTCGACTACGCCGCCAGCGCCCCGTGCCTCACCGCCGTGCACCGGAGGCTGGAGGAGGCGCTGCCCTACTACGCCAGCGTGCACCGCGGGGCCGGCTTCCACTCCCAGGTCAGCACCGACGCCTACGAGCGGGCCCGCCGCTCGGTGGCCGACTTCGTCGGGGCGCGGCAGGGCGACGCCGTGGTGTTCGTCCGCAGCACCACGGACGCGCTCAACCTGCTCGCGCGCTCGGTGCCCGACGGCTGCACCGTCGTCGTCTTCGAGGCCGAGCACCACGCGAGCCTGCTGCCCTGGCAGCACCGGGGCAGCCGGGCCGGCCGCGTGGTGCGGCTGCCGCTGCCGGCGAGCCCCGGTGAGGCGGTCGAGGCGGCGCGCTCCGCGCTCGGCTCGGCCCCGGAGGGCCCGCGGCTGCTGTGCGTGACGGCGGCGTCCAACGTCACCGGCGAGATCTGGCCGATCGAGGAGCTGACCGAGGTGGCGCACTCCGCCGGTGCGCGCATCGTGGTCGACGCCGCGCAACTGGTGCCGCACCGGGCCTTCAGCCTGGCCGCGACCGGCGCGGACTACGTCGCCTTCTCCGGGCACAAGCTGTACGCCCCGTTCGGCTCGGGCGTCCTCGCCGGGCGCACCGACTGGCTGCGCGCCGCGGCGCCCTACCTCGCCGGCGGCGGTGCCACCGCCAACGTCACCGAGGACGGGGTCCGGTGGAACGACCTGCCGGCCCGGCACGAGGCCGGCAGCCCCAACGTGCTCGGCGCCGTCACCTTGGCCGCGGCCTGCGATGTCCTCAGCGCCGCGGACCAGGAGCGGCTGCACGAACGCGAGCAGGCGCTGCTGCGGCGGCTGCGCGACGGGCTGGCCCGCATCCCGGGGGTGCACGACCTCGGCCTGTGGGGTGGCGACCACCCCCGCGTCGGGATCGTGTCGTTCGTGGTGGACGGGCTCGCCGCCGACCAGCTCGCCGCGGCGCTGTCGGCGGAGTACGGCGTCGGCGTCCGGGACGGCCTGTTCTGCGCCCACCTGCTGACCCGCCGGCTGCTCCCCTCCGGCCACACCCAGGCGGTGCGGGCCAGCCTCGGCCTGGGCACCACCGAGGAGCACGTGGACCGGCTGGTCGGCGCCGTCGCCGAGTTGGCGACGCGCGGCCCGAGGTGGAACTACGAACTCGTGGACGACCGGATCGCCCCCGTACCGGATCCGCGCCCGCGCCCCTGAGAACGCGGCGGAAGTCCCGGTCACCCGCACGGAGTACGCATTACCGGCCATTGAATTGCGCGCGGCGGATAAATAACCGTGGAAGCGGTACCATCGGGCGCTAATGAAAGGGCCACGGGACGTCGCGGGATTCGGAAGGCGCTGGCGCGGAGCGCCCTCCCGGTCACCGAGCCCTGATCAGCCGACGGTCGGGGAGCGTGATCGTGACTGACGATCGGCGGGCAAGGCACATCGAGCACGATCCCCCCGCGCTCGACGTGCCGCTTCCGCGCGTCATCCGGGTCGAGGACTACCTGCGGCGCTCCGGCCGGGAGCGTCCGCCCACGGAGGGCCGGCCCCCCGAGAACACGCGCCTTCGGCAGGCGAAACGCGGATTTCTGTGGCGGGCGGTGAGCCATTTCGCGGCGGATCTGCGGATCGCGCAATTCGTGGACGTGGGCTCGCGGCTTCCGGTCGCGGACGGGATCCACCACGCCGCCCGCCAGTACGTTTCCGACGCCCGCGTCGTGTACGTCGACACCGACTCCGCGGTGTCGCTGCACGGCCGGGCGTCGTCGTGTACGCGGACCGTGCCGGTGGTACGGGCGGCTGGCGAGCGGCCGGAAGCGGTCGTCGCGGCGCTCGGCGCACGCGGCCTGGTCGACTACGCGGAACCGGTGGCCGTACTCATGGTGGAACCGGACGCGGTGCGCGCGGCCGGGCTCGTTCCCGAGGAACTGGTACGCGCCTTCCACGCGGCCATGTGCCCCGGCGGGCGCATCGCCATCGCCCAGCGCCGCGTTACCGGCGAGCGGCCCGGGAGCGGGCCGGTGCACCCCGCCGGCGCGGTGCCGGACGCGTGGGCCCGGGAGCACGCCGCCGCGCTGTTCGGGCCGTTTCCGCTGGTGGAACCGGGGCTGGCCGACATGGCCTGGTGGCCCTATCCGGACGAGGAGGTGACCGCGACCGGCGTCGGCGTGCTGGCCGGGGTCGGTCGGCGGGTCTGACCCGCCGCCTGAGCGGGCGGCCGGCGGCGCCACCGCGCGACCACGCCCGCCGGGCGCGGGTCCGCACGCGGGACCGGGGCGGCGACGCCGTACGGGAGCCTCCGCGGCGGTTGCGCAGGCCGTCCGGCGCGAGGTCCGGACGGCCGGTCTCCGGACTGCCGGGTGAGCCGCCGGCCGGCCCGGCCCGGCCAGCCGTTGCCGGGTGCGCGGTGGTGGCACAACGGCGGCTCCGCTTCGCCGGTGCGGTGGACGCGACGGGGGCCGCTCCCGCCCCCTCCCTGAACGCCGCGTCGGCGAGCCACCGGATCGGGCGGGAGAATGGCAGGACTGGTGCCGGGTGACGAGCCGGCCCGCGATGTGCGGAAGGGATAGAACACCTCCATGTCGGGCAGGGGGAGACGTGTGTTGAACTGGACCGCCGAGATCCTCGGGCAGCTGGAGTTCTACTGGGAGACCTCGCTGCGTCCGGGGCTGATCGGCCTGGGCGACGACGAGTTCTACTGGGAGCCGGTCGAGGGCTGCTGGTCGGTGCGGCGGCTCAGCGACGGCACGTTCGCGCCGGACCGCGAGTGGCCCGAGCCGGTGCCGCCGCCGGTCACCACCATCGGGTGGCGGCTCGGCCACATCGTCGTCGAGGTGCTGGAGATGCGGGTCGACCACCACTTCGGCGGGCGCACGATGATGCTGGAGAACGCGGCCTGGCCGGGCAGCGCTGACGAGGCGATGCGGCGGTTGGAGCGCGCGTACGCGGCCTGGTGCGCCGGGGTCCGCGCCCTGGACGCCGAGGACTTCGCCGCGCCGGTCGGCGCAGCCGAACCGTCCGAGTGGGCGGAGTTCCCCTTCCTGACACTGGCGCTGCACGTCAACCGCGAGGTGGTCCACCACGGCGCCGAGATCGCGCTGATGCGGGACCTCTACCGCAGCCGTCCCGGCGTGGGGCGGGACGCGCTCTGAACCCGTTGTGAGTCGACCGACCGCCTGAACAGCGGAAACGGTCGGTGTTCCCCGAATCTGCCGCCGAACTGGCTTGTCATCCCGGGACTTTCTGCGGAAATTCGTGATTCCCGGCGAACCCAACGCGGGGGTCGCACGTCCTACGGACAGATCCAGAGTGATCACCGAGCGGAACGGAGTGTGACCGTATGACGAAGACCGGGGGTCGGCAGCGTGCCGGTGCCGTGCGGGGCCGGCAGATGGTGCGCGTGACGGCGGCCACGGCCGCGGCACTCGCCACGACGGCGGCGCTGGCGGGCCCGGCACAGGCGGAGGACGGATGGCGCCTGGCGTACGGATCGCCGGAACTCGGCGGCACGTTCGACGTGGTCGCCGCCGCCGACGCCGGGAACGTCTGGGCGTTCGGCATCGCCGACGACGGCGGCCCGACCTGGATCCACCGCTGGGACGGCGCCGACTGGCAGCGCGAGGAGCTGCCGGCGGACTGGACCCTCCGGCCGACCGTGGCCGACGCCTCCGCCGCGGACAACGTCTGGGCAGCCGGGGTGTCCGAGGACGGGGCCAGCACCCTCCACTACGACGGCACCGCGTGGCGTGCCGTCGAACTGGACCCGGCGCTGGTCCCCACCGACATCGAGGCGCTGTCGGAGGACGAGGTGTGGCTCCTCTCCGAGCCGGTCGACGGCTGGGCGCGCGCCGCCTACTTCGACGGCGAGGTCTGGCGCGACTACCCGGCCCCGGAGTCGACCGCCAGCGCCGTCTCCGGTGTCGCCTCCGACGCGGTGTTCGCGGCCGGCTACGACGGCGACCAGCCCAGCGTCGAGCGCTGGGACGGCACGCGGTGGCAGCCGATGGACGTCCCCGAGGTGGACCTCCCCGGCGGGGAGCCGTCCGCCGGCTTCACCGACGTCTACGCCCGCGCGGCCGACGACGTGTGGGCCGTCGGCGACATCCACTACGTGGACGACGACGAGCGGAACCGCTACCTCCCCCTGCTGGCGCACTGGGACGGCACGGAGTGGACGGTCGAAACCGGCGAGTCCGAGGGCCGCTACTCCGGCGTCACCGACGACGGCGCCGGCGGCCTGTGGATCAAGGACGGCAGCTGGGACGGCGACCTGGTGCACCGCACCGCCGACGGCGAGCTGACCCGGTACACGCCCACCCAGGACGGGTACGAGCTCCACATCCCGAAGCCGACCGCCATCCCCGGCACCACCAGCGTCCTCGCCGCCGGCCAGGCCTACCCCGAGGGCGACCCGGACGTTCCGGTCGGGTACGGAGTGGTGTTCGCGTACGGGCTGTGACCCGGGGCGACAACAAGTGATCCGGCGGCCGGGCTGATGCCCGGCCGCCGGATCCGTTCTTGGGGGGCCCGACACCGGTCACGCCCCGCTCGTTCCGGGAGGCGGCGAGCAGGCCGTCCGGAGCAGGCGTTCCACCCGTTCGAGGTGAGCGCAGGGGAAGAACAGGTGGACGTCGTCCGACGTGTCGGCGCCCACTCCGAACGCGTCCGGGACCACCGGGCGGACGGCCAGCCACGAGTCGGCGGTTGCCCACCGCCGCAGGCCGGCCCGCAGCTCCCGGTCGGTGCTGACCATGGTGATGAGCCGCTGGGCGTCGGCGGCGCGGAGCTTGAGCCACACACGGCCCCGGTGGAAGTCGATCCATCGCGGGTCCCCGGAAAGCAGGCCGGGATGCGCCTGGAGGGACTCGCCGTAGTCCTGGCAGCTGGCCCGGGTGCGGATGCCGAGGTTCCACAGCAGGGAGATGAGCCGGACCAGCGCGAGGTCGACGTGCACGGTCCGCCCGTCCGGAGCGGTGAGGCGTTCACACGGGTGCCGTGGCATGGCCCTCCTCGGTGATCAGGCCGACCGCCCACAGCCGGACGGCCTGGATGTGGCCGCGCCGGAGCCCGACGCGGGGGTCGGGTTGGATGAGCAGAGTCGGCGTCCCGGCGCGGGTCCGCTGCGCCGCCCACGCGTGGTCGGCGTCGGTGAAGTCGTCATCGATCCATGCCAGCGGTCGATCGGCTGCCCAAGTGCTGACAGAGTCGCGTTTCCACAGGTAGCCGTGGGGATGCGGAGTGGTGATGTCCGGACGCCCCAGGTCGATGTAGGGCTGGGGGCTCAGGCCGATGCGGCGGCCGACGCACCCGTCGGCGTCGGCCATCCAGCTGCTCGCCCACACCGGTCGGACGAGGCCCATCGCGGCGGTGGCGCTGATCCACGCGCCGTGGCGGGGATTGAGCCAGACGAGGATGTCGCGATGGCCCTCGGGGGAGACTCGGTGCGGGCGGTAGCCGGGAGGAACGGACCCCTGTGGGCCGGGGAAGGGATTGAGGACCCCGTCAATGTCGATCAGTAGGGCGGGGGGTTCCATGCTTCACACCTTCAGCAGATGGACCGCGTCCTGGACGTGGCGGCGGACGACGCGGACATAGACGTGGTCGGTGGAGTGGTCGGCGATCCAGACAGCGGCCTGGGCGAGGAACCATTCCACGACCCAGACGCGGTGCCAGCCGAGTGCCCAGTTCTCGGCCGGCAGCCCGCCCCGAATGGCGCGCGCCTGGCCCGGTCCGCCGGCCGCGACGTAGGCGTCGATGATGTCGCGGGTGCGCGCGGGGTCGGGGACGTCGACAGTGCCGTGCCAGGACGCCAGGTCGATCAGCCCCGGGCCGGCGAACGCGCGCGCCAGGTCGTAGAGGCGGCGGCGGTCACCGCGCACGTGCAGGCTCTCCGGGTGGAACTCCGAGTGCACCCAACCGAACGGCGGCGTGCGGACGCCACGCGCCCGGGGGAGGGACGCTTCGTCCAGTGCTTCGAGGGCGTCAGCAATGTCGCTGGTCTCGTTCCACCGTCCGGCTGCGCGGAGCCGGGCCAAGTGCCCGACCGCCCGCCCGGGGAGAGTGGCCAGCCACTCCGCCGAGCCGATCGGTAGGTGGTCCGGTACGGGGGCGGCGTGCAGCGGGACGATCGCCGCGACGGCGTCGGCATCGGTCGCCTCCCGCTCAGGGGCGCCCATGTCCTCCAGGACCATGCCCAGCGCGGTGGGCGTACGCACCGACGTGATTACCTCGGGGACGTCGATCTCGGCCGCGCGCAGACGGGACAGGGACCGGGCCTCGTCTAGGAACGGCTGGACGGCGCACTTGAAGATAACGGTTGCGCTGGGAGTGTCCAGGCGTTCGACATGGGACAGCGCCCAGTCATGCAGGACGTCGCGCTTCCGGGCCGTCTGTCCCGCGCGACGCAGGACGGTATCGCGGAGCTGGTCGATGTCGGCGGTGTACATGGGGCCTCTCGTCGGCGAAGGGAGGCTCCCCGCCGCGTGGGGAGCCTCGTCGGACCGGGTCAGCTCACCGCGAACGACTGGACCCGGGACATCCACTCGTCGCGGAATCCGGCGAGTTCGTCGCGGATGCGGTCCATTGGAGTGCCGTAGGGGGCGACGACGCCGCCCCGGCTGTCGGGGACGGACTGACAAGCGTGCACCAGCCTCCCGCCGAGGGCGGCGTGCGCCTTGATGCCCTCGATGCGGCGGTTCTCGTTGAACCATCCGCCGTGGAAGACCTCGTCCAGCATGCCGGCGGTCTCCCGGTCGAGGTCGTAGACCACTTTGGCGGCGTCGACGAAGAACCACGCCGGGCCAACGTTGCTGATGGTCCCGTCGGGCTCGACCTTGTTGAGCGCTGTGAGGGTGGAGACCTCGGCGAGCATCCGCAAGTGGTCCGCGGTCACCCCTTTCAGGCCGAGCGAGGGCAGGTGCTCCTCGCGGAACAGGAAGCCGTAGACCTGCCAGGCGATCCGCAGCACCTCGGCCGGGTCGGTGGTCGTCCGGCCGTGTTCGGCGATGAAGTTCAGCGCGATCTGCTCGATGGACTCGGTGGGCGTCTCGTTGACGGGCAGCAGTGCAGCGGCGACCTTCTCCCAGTCGATGACCGTCCACGTGGTGGACTCGACGCGGAAGTAGTACGAGGCCGGATCGATGGTGAGCGTCCTGCCGGTGACGGTGATACCGGGGATGCGGTTCCACCGTGTGTCGAAGGTGTGCGGCAGGTCCACGGTGATCGGAGCGATCGTGATTGCCATGCAAGGACCGTATGACGAAGCGTCTCGACGCCTCCTGGCGATTGCGCCGGATTGCGGCGCTGCTGGCTGGTGTTGCGCGAAGTCGCTTACGGCCGGGT
The DNA here is from genome assembly GCF_003336425.1 of Marinitenerispora sediminis. Classification (GTDB taxonomy): domain Bacteria; phylum Actinomycetota; class Actinomycetes; order Streptosporangiales; family Streptosporangiaceae; genus Marinitenerispora; species Marinitenerispora sediminis. The sequence goes on from NZ_QEIO01000010.1 coordinate 15,126, forward strand.
GAACTGATCCCGTGCGCGGGTGATGAGGCGGTGCGCCTTGTGCTCGTAGATGGCTGAGGCGGCCATGAGATTCCAGATCCTGCGGTAGAGGGCCACGTCGTCGGTCGAGTCGAGCCACAGCTCGGCGTTCCAGGTCTCCACGACGACGAGGCGTTCGTCCATGATCCAGAAACCGTGTTTCGGTGAGAAATGGGTACGGACGCCGAACGGGATCACGCCGAGCGTGACGGTATCCAGCCCGATGACACCACACAGGCGGTCGAGCTGGGCGGCCATCGCCTCCGGGGCGCAGCGCGCCACGTGCAGTGCACCCTCCCAGATGAGGGCATGAAAGTGGCGGCCAGGTCGATACAGCACTTCCTGCCGCTGCATTCGGGCGCGCACGCCGGCTTCGATGTCGCGTGGCGAACCGATGCGGTCGGACACGTCGGCGAGGACACCGCGGGCGTATTCGGGAGTCTGGAAGAGGCCGGGGATGATGCCGGACTCGAAGACATGGATCGTCTTGGTCTGTGCCTCGCGGAGCGCGCTCGCTTCTTGGACGGCTCGATGGCCCGCGGCGAGATGGCGCTTCCAACTGCGGTAAGCCGTTTCCAGCCCTCGCAGGCGCCCCTTGAGTTCGCTGAGTACTCCGGTGGCTTCCAGCGCGTTAGCCCATGCTTCCAGGTCGGCGACCGTAGCGGTCTGCCTGCCATTCTCCAGACGTGAAACTTTGGACGGCTGCCAGCCGAGACGTGCGGCAAGCTGCTTGCCGGTCAGACCGGCCTCGGTGCGCAGTTCGCGCAGCCGCGCACCGAGGTTTCTCCGGCCCTGTTGAAAGTCGGTGCTCACCCCGGTGACGGTACCTGTCTGAGGATGTCGTCCCGCTTGACGGCGTGGTGCCATGCCGCGTCCCGGATTTGGCAGAACTCGACGATGCGCGCCGGCTCCTCGACCAGTTCGGAGCCGAGAAGCTCGTCGTCCTCGTCGAAGTGCAGGACCAGCGCGCGGCGGGAGTCGAACAGCCAGAAGTCGACGGCGGGGAGGCTGAGCTTTTCGGAGTCTGCCCGCCAGAGGTTCCGGATGTCCTCGCCCGCCGCGATGTTGGACGCGGCTGAGGTGAGAAGGTAACGCTGGCCCTCCGTGGGCGGGGAGTCAAGGATTCGCACCCGCGCGAACCACTTGCCTTGGCGTCGCTGCTCCCGGACGTTCGCACACCACGGCCGGTGGCTGTCGTCCGGGAGCGGCTCTCCGGCGAGGAACCGTCGGTATTTCTCACTGGCCCGGTCGCTGGCGTAGCCACGTCGGGTTTCCAGGCGCCACACGGTGTGCTGGAAACTCTGGAAGTAGTCCCCGAAGGTGGCTTCGTCGATGTAATCCGCCACGTCGATCAGTCCTTCAGCGGGAAGCGGGTGAGTAGCTCGCGCGGAACCACGACGAATGACTCCCCGTCCAGCACATGCTGGAACTGGGTGAGGTCCTCGGGATCATTCACGGTGTAGCCCTGCACGATCACCTCGCCTGTGTCGACGTCTTCGTACAGCGTCGGGCAATTGCCGTCATCAGAGGTCGACCCGATCACGCGAATCCTGCGCGCCATGGGTCCCCTTTCTTGTCAGTGGTGTCGGAGATCAGGATGCGCGGGATGACGCGTGCCCGCTGCTCGATTGCGCGGAATTGCGCGAGGAGGTCATGCGACTCCGCTCCCCCGAGACGGCCTGCAATGAACCGGCGGCCGGGCTGATGCCTGGCCGCCGGTTGCGTTCTCGGGGCGGGGGGTCACATCGTGTGGGTCTTGAGTTCGTGGAGGAGGGCGGTCCATGCGTCGGGGGAGAAGGTGAGGTGGCCGAGGTGGCGGTGTTGGGTGTCGCGGACGAGGACGGCAGGTCCTTCCGCTACCTCCACACAGCTGCCTTCTACAGCGCTGTAACTGCTCTTGTGCCACGTGGACTCATGCTCGAACATCAAGGTTGTCCCTGACCTTCCGGACCAATTCGCTGCTTGCGCGGGGTGAGAGCGCTTCGGACTGGAGGACACCGAAGATCGTCGCGCACTGTTGGATCTTCATTGTGTCGTCCAAAGTCATCTCGCCTCCCATGTACTCGGCTGAGGCGACCTGAGGAGTATCCACGAAGGTGTAGATGCGAAATGGCCCTGACGCTCCCGGGTGGCACTCTGCGTCTGGAGCCATGACCTGGAACCGGATGGCTTCTCGCTCGATCAGTCCCAGGACGTGCGTGAGCTGCTCCTTGAGCACCTTCTGTCCGCCGATGGCGCGTTGGATTACAGACGCCTCCACCACCATTGACACCAGAGGTGGGGCCTCCTTCTCCAGGATGTGCTGCCGCTGCAGCCGGGACCTTACCCTGCGTTCCCGGTCCGTTGGAGTGATCCAGGGAGCACCTTCACGGTACACCGCCCGCGCATAGTCCTCGATCTGGATCAGCCCCGGAATCAGTTGCGGCTGGTACTCCCGCAGTTCGGTAACCCGGCGTTCCAGCTGCTCGACCTCTTCGTACCACACCGGTAGCGGGTCCGGCGCGTGTGCCTTCGCCCACGCCCGTGCGATAACACCAGACGTGTTGAGTGCTCGGTCGAGCTTCTCTGCCTGCTTCCCGGTCATCCCCCGAGTCCCGCATTCCCAGGCGGAGATATGCGAGGGCACCATCTGCATTTCCTTGGCGACCTGTGCCTGCGTCATCCCGGACCTGATTCGGAGTGTCCGGATTTCCCGACCGAGACGACGCCAGGCCGGTTTGATTTTGCGATCCATTAGCCCGCCTTCACAACCGGTTCACGACCGACTACACCAGTGCAGCACGGTGGCGCCTCTGTCGAGCACCGGTTCTGACCTTTTGTATCCGAACGGTGATCTACCTGGTCCGAGGCGTTCGGTGTCGTTCATGGTGGTGCCAGGGGAACTCGCTAACGGTCTGCGAGTTTCCAATGGTTATGGGATGAATTGAAGGGGCGCGCCAATGAGTGCAACCGTCATAGTCGCGGATAATTCCGACGAACAACGCGAGGACAATTACGTCACCCCGCTTCCCCGCCGAGCCACGACATCGGCCGACCGCGCCGCCGTCGACCCGGACGGCTCCGCCAGCCCCGGTACCGGCTACGCCATCACCATCCCCGGGGACCCGGCCCAGGCGGCCGTGCTTCGGCGGCATGTCCGTTTCGTCGCCGCGCTGCCCCGCGACGAGAGCGAGGTGCTGGAACAGCTCGCCAGTGAACTCTTCAACAACGCGGTCATCCACACCCGCTCCCGCCTGCCCGGCGGCAGTGTGACGGTCACCGTCGCCAAGCTGACCGACCCCGCCCGGACCCAGATCAAGGTCATCGATGACGGCACGGAGGACGACTCCGCCGCCCCATGTGTCCAGCCCACCGACCCCGATCGGGTCGGCGGGCTGGGAATGTTCCTGGTCGATCACTACGCCGACCGCTGGGGGACGCTCCGCGGCCCCGACGGGCGGACCACCGTGTGGTTCGAGGTCGACCGGCGCCCGCCCGCGTGACGCTCGGACCGCGGGTGTCGTGCTACGCGGCCTCTGCCGCCCACTCCCGCCACGTCCGCTGGTGCGCCTCCACCAGCCAGGCGTTCGCCCAGGCGGAGTCGGCGCGCTCGGGCAGGTCGGAGCTCTCGCTCAGCGCGACGAGACGCGCCTCCAGGTCCGCGGCGGCCTCCAGAGCCTCGTCCCGGGTGTGCCGGCCCTGGCGCAGCTCGCGCAGCCAGGTCCGCCACGGCTCGGGTACCGGGACCGGCATGCGGCCGGTCTCCAGCAGGCCGACACCCTGCACGCCCAGGCGCACCATGTGGTAGGCGTACTTGGTGTCGAAGCCGTAGGCGGCCACCAGCTCCGGGCGGTTGGTGTGCCGGGAGCCCTCCCCGGTGAGGCCGGCGCGCTGCGAGCGCAGGTAGCCGCGGAACCGCCGGGCCGCGTCGCGGGAGACGAAGCGGTGGCCCTCGGCGCGCAGCTCGCGGCCCAGGTCGGTGCGGTGCGTGACCTCCGCCTCGGGCACGTACAGCGGCAGCAGGACCGTCGGATTGCCGGCCAGGGCCAGCCGCATCCACTTGCGCAGCGCGTACACCACGAGGTCCAGGTCACCGGGGCCGGAGCGCTCGCCCTCCCCGGCGGTGCGGAAGATGTACTGCTCGAACTGCCGCAGGCCCGCCACGTACTCCGGCGGCTCCACGCAGACCCCCATCTCGTCGCGGTCGTCCTGGCCGTCGATGGCGGTGCCGTGCACTCCGGAACCGACCTGGCAGCGCAGGATCGTGCCGCGCTCCGCCAGCCGGGCGAACTCGTCGGTGGAGTGCCGCATGCTCCGCCTCCCTCGCGTGGATCCAGGGCCGCGCGGGTGCGGCCCCCCGGAGTTCCCCGGAGCGTAGTGCGGCCCGGTCACGCGGTGCCACGGGTTTTCCTTGCGGCTCGGGGAGGCGGCGGCCGGAGGCGGGCGGTGCTCCGGTGCGGGCGCCGCTCCGCTCACACCACGTCGAGCGGATCCACCCGCACCTGCGCGAGCCGGTCGTCCTTGCGGGCGCTGCGGGCCGCCGCGGCGGCCTTGAGGGACGCGGACAGCCGCCGGGCGCCGCCGCGCGGGACCCGGAGGAGGGCGCGTTCCGTCCCGGCGGTCTCCGGCGCCCCGAGCACCGGGACGGGACCGAGCAGCTCGGCGTCCTCGGGCAGCGCCAGCTGGTCCACCAGTTCGCGGACGTGCGCCGCCTCCCCGGTGACCGACGCCATCGTCACCGCAGGCGGGAAACCGAGCTCCCGGCGCTCGGCCAGCTCCCGCTCCGCGAAGCCCATCGGGTCCCAGCGGATGAACGCCTGCGTGACCGGCAGCGCGGCATCGGCGAGCACGATCACCTGGCCGCCCTCACCGGCCGGCCGGACCAGCGCTGCGGCGTTGCACCACCGCCGCAGCGCCTCCTCCGACGCGCGCAGGTCGGCGCGGCCAAGCAGCGCCCACCCGTCGAGCAGCAGGGCCGCCGCGTAGCCGCCGGCCGCGGCCGGCTCGGCGCCTGGGGTGGCCACCACGAGCGCCGGCCGCTCGCCGACCTCGGTCAGCACCTCCTCCCGGCCGGACGTGCGGACCGGCAGCGACGGGAACGCCCGGCCCAGTTCCTCGGCCGTCCGCCGCGCGCCTACCACGCTCGCCCGCAGCCGGGCGTGCTCACAGTCCGGGCAGCGCCACTCGCCCGCGATGCGCCCGCACCATCGGCAGTACGGCATCGCGTGGGCGCTGCGCAGCGCCAGCGGCCCCTGGCAGCCAGGGCAGCGGGCCGGGGCCCGGCAGCGCGCGCAGGCCAGCGAGTTGAGGTAGCCGCGGCGCGGCACCTGCACGAGCACCGGCCCATTGCGGGCCGCCTCGCGGGCCACCCGCAGGGCCACGCTGGGCAGCCGGGCCGAGCGCGCCGCTTCGTCCCGCGCCAGCTCGGCGTCGTCGCCGGCCGCGCGGATCACCGGCGCCCGGCTGCGCAGCACCTCACGGGGGGCGGCCAGCGGGCGCGCCCAGCCCGACTCCACGAGCGCCAGGCCGTCCGTGGTGCTCGTGAAACCGCCGACGAGCAGCGCCGCCTCGCTGCGGTGCGCCCGCATGGACAGCACCGTGCGGGCGTGCGGGTACGGCGCGTGCGGATCGCTGTGCACGTCGTCTCCGTCGTCCCACACCACGGCCAGCCCGAGATCGTGGACGGGGGCGAACATGGCCGCCCGGGTGCCCACAACCGCGGAGACGTGCCCGCGCCGCACGGCCAGCCAGCGCCGGTACCGCTCCTCGGGACCGAGGCTCGCGGTGAGGGCCACGTGCCGGTCCGCGCCGAGCCGGGAGCGCAGCGCAGCGTCCAGCACCTCGACGTCGCGGCCGTCCGGGGCCACGACGAGCGCGCCGCGCCCGGCCGCCACCGTGCTCGCCACCGCGACCGCGACCGCGTCCGCCCAGTCGGGGCCGGGCAGCGCGCTCCACACGGCCCGGGGCGCGCCGCCGTCCCGCAGCGCGGCCAGGAATCCCGGCCCGGCCGGGTAGTCCCGCCACGGGCCCGGCTCCGGCGCCGTGAGCGGGGGAAGGCCGGGGTGCTCCACCGGGGCCTTCTCCGTGCGGGCGTGCCGCGGCGGCACCGCCAGGCGCAGCACGTCGATGAGGGTTCCCGCGTACCGGTCGGCGACCGCGCGGGCCAGCTCCCGGATCTCGGGTGCGAGCACCGGCTCGGGGGAGACGACCTGCTCCAGGTAGGCGAGCCGGCCGCGGAACTCCGACTCGGCCACCCGCTCCAGCAGGAAGCCGTCGAGGAGCTGCCCGTTGAAGCGCACCCGCACCCGGCAGCCGGGTACCGCCTCGGCGTCCAGGGTGCTGGGGACCCGGTAGTCGAAGGGGCGGTCGAGGTGCGGCAGCGGAGTGTCGACGACCACCCGCGCCACCGAGAGCTCCGCCGCGGGGCTGCGTCGGGGCGGGGCCGGCCGCCCGGCCGCCCGCGCCTTCGCCTTGGCGCGCGGGATGTCGAACAGGAGCCCCTCGTCGGGGTCGGGTTGGGCGTTCATCGGGCTTCCTCCGTGGACGGCCCCGCCGTCGGGCGGGACAGGAGACGGACCCCTGCCGGGCAGGACGGGCGGAGCCGTTCCGGCACCGCGCCGCAACGCCGTCCGTCCGGCCGCGGGCCGCTGGCCGGTGCGGTGGCCCGCAGGCCATGGCCGCCCCCGCGGAGCGGGCGCGGCCGTAGCGCCGCCGCCTCCCTGAGCCGGTACCTACCCGCACGACGTGGTTCGGGCGCGAGGCCGGCACCATGGCGGACGCCGCCGCCCGGACATGCGGCCGTGCGGTGAACCGGGACCGGGACGCCGGCGCGGCCGAGGGCGGCGCGGCCGGCGGGCCGGCGGTGCGGGGCGGTGGAAGCGGTGGGAGACCTCAACGAGCAAATCCGGGCGGGCGATCGGGATCGAAGCGGAGAACCCCGGCGCGAGCCGGGCGAGCTTTCCGCGTTCGGGAGAGGAAGCGGCCAAGTCATTGCCAGTCTTACCAGAGCGCGACGACAGTTCCGCGCCGGCGGGCGCACCGGCCGAGCCGGGGGTAACGGCTGCGCCGTGGCCGCGGTTATGGGCTGACCAGGTGCGATGCAATGTCGCAAACGCCCTCACGCCCGGCGGTCACCGTGCGACGCTGGGTGAGTGACGGGACACGCGAGTTTCACCACCTATGAGCGAGAGATCCTCAGCGCCATGGCCGTGGACGGCGTCGACACCGGGGACGCCGCGGCCGTGCGCTCCTGGCTGCGCCGGGTTCCCGCCGGGGCGGCGCCGCCGGGGACGCGGCCCGCGGTGCCCGCGCAGGGCCGCAGACCGCCGGCCTCCCCCGGCCCGTCACCGCTCCGGGGCCCGGACACGACGCTGCTGCCGCCGGTGCGCCTGCCCCGCGAGGCGGAGCTGGCCGCGGCCGCCCGTGTATCGCCGGTCCTGCGCGAGGCGTGGGCGCTGCGGGACTGGGCGGACGCGCACCGCCCCCGCGTGGTCGGCGGGGTGCTGGCCGCCGCCGACGCCCGTGCCGCGGCCGCCGCGCTCGGACTGCTGGACGACTGCTCGTCCGCCATCGACGGCCGCCGCCCGGAACTGCTGCGTGTGTGGTCCATGGCGCTCGACGCCGGCCTGCTCGTCCTCGACCCCGCCCCCGGCGAGGGGCCGCGGCCGGCCTCGGCGGCGGACCGGGAGACGCGGGCGCGTGGCGCCGAGGTGGACGACTCCGACACCGCCGCCCTGCGTCGGTGGCTCGCCGTCTACGTCCGCGCCACGGGCTTCGCGGAGTTCTGCGGGACGGCGGACCACGCCGGCCACCACGTCGCCGAACGGGTCATCGGCGAGCTGACCTTCGAGCTCTACCACTCGGGGCGGGCCACCGGAGTCGAGGCGCAGGTCGCGCTGCTGGTCAGCGACGTGCTCGCCGACGCCGCCCTGGACGGGCTGATCCGCGACGAGCAGCGCGCCCCGCTGCGCGCGGTGGCCGAGTTCGCCGTGTACCGGTCCCTCGCCACCCTGGCCCGGCACGGCGCGGTCCACCTCCACCCGGGCGGCTGCGTCGAACTCACCGCCCTCGGCCGGTGGGCGATGAACCAGCTCCTCACCGAGGCGGGCATGACCGCCCCGGTCATCGGCGACTACGCCGGCGCCGACGCGGCGGAGCTGACCGACGTGCTGGTCGGCTACGGGGAGGCCGACCGGGCCGCGGAGTTCCGCGGCTGGCTGCGGCACCGCTCCGGACGGCAGGCCGCCGCCGAACTCGTGGCCGCCGGCGGCCGGCCGGGCTGCGGCCGCCGCGGCATGGCGGTCGCGCTGCTCCGCCGGCTGGGCCGCAGCGCCGAACCCGCGGTGCGCGCCGGGCTGGCCGACGCGCTGATGTGGCGGCACTGCGCCGAGTGGCTGAACGACCGGGGGCTCGACCCCGGCCGCGACCTCACCGAGACCGACCGGAGCTGGCTGATGGCCGACGCGGTCGCCGCCCTCGCCGAGCACCGCGGCCCCCACGAGTACATGCGCCTGCTCGGCCGCCTCGTGCACCGCTCCGACCTCGACCTGGTGGTCCGCCTTCCCCACACCGACCACCCCGAGCGCGAGCGCGCCCTGCGGCTGCTGTTCGAGTTCCACCCCGACCCGCACGTCTCCCTCGCCGTGCGGTGGACGACCGACGTCGGCGGCCAGGCGCTCAGGGACGGTCGAGACGGAGGCGCTCAGCCCGTGGGAGCCCCGCCACCACCAGGTCGTAGGAGTCCTCGATGAGCTCCCGGACCAGCAGGTCCGGAAGGCCGCCGTCGACGACCACGGTGTTCCAGTGCCGCTTGTTCATGTGCCACCCCGGCAGGATGAGGTCCGGGTGCTCGCCGCGGAGGCGTACCGCGTTCTCCGGATCGCACTTGAGGTTCACCTTGAGGGGGCGCGCGTCCAGGCTCGACAGGGCGAAGACCTTGCCGAGCACCTTGAACGCCGCTATGCCGGGGGCAGTGGGGAAGGGGAAGTCCTCCACGGCCGCGTTCTGGGAGAGGCAGTAGGAGCGCAGCTGCTCGGGAGTCATTCCGGATCCTCCTCGTGATCGGCCGGCGCGGTCCGGCCCCGTTCTACCAGGACCGTCGCGATCCCGGCCGGGGCGCGTCCGCGGCGGCACCGATCAACCGACCAGTGGGCGCGGGCGCCGCCCGCGCCTGGCCCGCCCGGCCCCGAGCGGGATGGGGGTGCTCGGGGCCGAGGCCGGTCCCGGCGGGCGGCGCGCTACCGCGCGCCCGCCTCGTCCTGGGCCAGCAGCGTCGCGTACCTGTCGAGGATCTCGGCGGACACGGCCGGGATGGAGCGACAGAACGTGAGGTACTGCGTGTACACCTCGCGGACCCGCGCGGCTTTGAGCGTGCGGAGCGTGTGCAGGACTCCGTAGGCCCGCGCGATGTCCGCCGTCGTCCGATCGACGAGTTCGGTGTCGCCGTTGACGTAGCCCTCGATCCGCCGCGCGTTCAGTTTCGCGATGGCGATGTTGACCGTGTCGCGGGCTCTCATCCGGTCGAGCGCGGGAGAGGGGTCGGCGGGGATCGGCTCGCCGCTCCCGTCGAAGATCTCGTCCAGCTCGGTGGAGGTCTCAGTGGCCATGTGCATCTCCCTGTGGTGCCGGTCTTCGCTCGTCGTGATCAGCGGCCGGTCACATGCCGCGCCGGGGCGTCTGGTCGGAGGCCGGCCCGGGGTTCAGCCGGACCGAGGAGGGCTTGTGGCTGCTCCGCCTGGCTCCGCTGACCGCGTCGGTCACCTTGACCACGGCGTCGGCCGCCCGGCCGGCCAGGCCGGCCCGCTGCGGGCCCCAGCTGTCCGCGGCGGCGTTCGCCCCGCTGTACTCCTGGGCGAGCTGGCGGATGCTTCCGGACTCGTCGGCCACCTCGGAGTCCGTGCGGAGGGCCTCGGCTCCGTCCTGGACGAACCGGCCGTCCGCGCGGTACCGCCCGAGCCGCTTCTCCGGGTTGCGCTCCGCCGCCTCCCGGGCCACCTCCGTGAGCGAGCGTTCCGATGACGCCTCGTCCTTCGAGGTCCCCACCTGGAACGGGCGCGTGCGGCCGTTGGCGACCACGCCGGACTTCTCGAAGTCGGTGTCGGCACTCGGAGTCACGGCGCGCCCGATGCTGCGTTCGAGGCGCTCCTCGTACTCGGCGAGACTGGGGATCGCGATCCGCGACGCCCCCTCCCCGGTGGAGGCGGCCTGGTCGGAGGCCGCGCTGCGAGCCGCGTTCACCCGCAGTGTCGCGTCGGTGATGTAGCCGACATGGCTGCTGGGGACCACGGTCAGCTGCTGCAGGCTCCAACCTGCGGCGCGGTCGAAGTTCTCGCGTTCCGCCGCGCCGACCGCGTACGCCTGGTCGGTGGTGCCGTCGGTGACGCGGACGTAGTGCACCTCGCGCTCCCGGGCCTGGCGCGCCAGATCGGCCGCCCGGCCCGCCGCCGCCGTGCGGGCCGCGTCCCACTTCTCCGGGTCGTTGGAGCGCGCTACGCCCAGCCAGCCCGGGTCCCGGGTCATCAGCTCCCGCTCGTCGGCGACCACCACGTCGCCCTTCTTGCTGAGCTGGGCGATGACGTTGTCGATCGCCGGGTCCGCGTCGGCGCCGGGGGCCGCGACGATCTCGACGTAGACCGGGAAGACCGGTTTCGCCGATCTGCCCGTCGTCGGACGCAGGGCGGCGTTGAACTCCTCCTCCGACTGGCTGACCCGTGGCGACTGCCCGACCTGTTCGGTGGCCATTCCTGTGACTCCTCTGGTGGGGTGAGGCGAAGAAGAGGGAGCGGACCGGAATCGATGCCGCACGCTGCCGCCGTTCGGAGCCCGGGAGCACGGGGTCTTCGGTGGCGGAACCAGTCAGCCGGACGGGGTCGCCGTGACGGCATAACGACGGCGTGCTGGGGCGCGCGGTCAGGGCCCGATGCACCGCCGGACGGTGTGCTGTGCGGCATAGTACGCCGTGCCGGTTCCACAGGCGATCGGCGGCGTCACCGAGTTTTCGGTCACCTTCTTGGAGATCCGCACCAGCGCCCCATCGCATTCCGGATACCGTCTCCAGTCCCGTGCGCGCGTGCGGCTGCGACTAGGCTCGCCGGGACGCCATCATTGGAGATCACCCGAGCTTTTGGGGAGCATGCATGAAGCTGGTCTTCGCCGGAACACCCGAGGCGGCGGTGCCGTCGCTGCGCGCGCTGCTGGAGTCCCGCCACGAGGTCGCGGCGGTCGTCACCCGGCCGGACGCGGGCGCCGGCCGGGGCCGCCGGGTGTCGGTGAGTCCGGTGGGGCAGGTGGCGGCCGAGGCCGGGATCGAGGTCCTCAAACCGGAGAAGGCCAGCGACCCGGCGTTCCTCGACCGGCTGCGCGAGATCGGCCCGGACTGCTGCCCGGTGGTCGCCTACGGCGCCCTGCTCCGCGAGGAGGCGCTGGGCATCCCGCGGCACGGCTGGGTCAACCTGCACTTCTCCCTGCTCCCGGCCTGGCGCGGTGCCGCGCCGGTGCAGCACGCGGTGCTCGCGGGGGACGACGTCACCGGCGCGGCCACCTTCCGGATCGAGACCGGGCTGGACACCGGCCCGGTCTTCGGCGTGCTCACCGAGCCGGTCCGCCCCGACGACACCAGCGGCGACCTGCTGGACCGCCTCGCGCACGCCGGCGCCGGCCTGCTGGTGCGCACCCTCGACGGGATCGAGTCCGGCGAGCTGACCGCCCGCCCGCAGGGCGCCGAGGGGGTCTCGCACGCCCCGAAGCTCACCCCCGAGGACGCCCGGGTGGACTTCGGCGCGCCCGCTCTGCGCGTGGACCGCCTGGTGCGCGCCTGCACGCCCGCGCCGGGCGCCTGGACCACGTTCCGCGGGGGCCGGCTCAAGCTGGGACCGGTGCGCCCGGCCGAGGACGCGGCGCCGCTGCCGCCCGGCCGGGTGGCCGCTGACAAGCACCGGGTGCTCGTGGGCACCGCCACCCACCCCGTCGAGCTCGGCGAGGTCCAGCCGCAGGGCAAGCGCCGGATGGCGGCGGTGGAGTGGGCGCGCGGCGTCCGGCCGGGGGAGGCGGACCTCCTCGGGGCGGAGTGAGGGGGCGCGTCCCGGGCCCGCGCCGCCTGCCGATCCGGCCACCGCCGGCGGCGCGGCCGGCGAACCGGCGGCGGCCCGCCGCTGCGCGGCTCGCCGGGGACGGTTGACTCGGCACCAAACCGCAACTAGTTTGGTTGCAATTTGCGGGGCGGGCTGTGAAGGGGGCGCGGTGGGGCTCAGTAGCAGGAGTGCGGTCGCGATTCACGCGCTCACGATGCTGGGGCGCTGGAAGGAGCGTTCGCTGACCTCCGCGGAGATCGCCGCCAGCCTGGAGAGCAATCCGGTCCTCGTGCGGCGCATCCTCGGCAGCCTGCGGGACGCCGACCTGGTGCTGTCCACCGAGGGGCGCAATGGCGGCTGGTCCCTGGCCCGCGCCCCGCGTGAGATCACGCTCTACGACGCCTTCGCCGCCGTCGAGGCGGGGCCGGTCCTGTCGCGGCATCCCCATCCCCCCAGTGGCGAGTGCGAGGTCGGACGCAATATCCAGGCCCTGCTCGAAGTCGAGTTCCGGGACGCGGAACGGGCCATGGAAGCCCGCCTCGGCCGGACGACCATCGCCCACCTGGTGCAGCGGGTACTGGATATCGAGCGTGATCTCGCGCTGCCTCGCTGACCGGGCACCGGCGGAGGGCTCACCTCCGCCTTTGTTTCACCCGAACTGTAACTATATCGGTGGCAGTTGGTGCCGCCTGGAGGACGCCTCGAATGACCCCCACGTCGGCCACCACCGTTCGAACCGGTTCAGGGGCGGCCTTGCTGGCCGTGCTCATGCCAGCGGTGCTCATCACGGTCATCGCCAGCGACATGGTCAACCTCGTGCTCCCGTTGATGGGAGCGGAGTTCGGGGCTTCCGAGGCGGAGCTCGCATGGGTCGTCACCGGCTTCCTGCTCGTGTTCTCGGTCGGCATCCCGATCTACGGCCGCATCTCCGACCGGGTGAGCATGCGGCGTCTCTTCGGGTTCGCGCTGCTCACCTACGCCGCCGGGAGCCTGGTCTGCGCGCTCGCTCCGGATCTCCTCGTGCTCGTGCTCGGGCGGATCGTGATGGGGGTGGGCGCGGCCGGGATACCCGTGCTCTCGGTCCTCGCCATCACCAGGCTGCTGCCGGCGGACCGGCAGGGGACGGGGATCGGCGTCGTCTCCGCGGCCTCGGGGATCGGCACCGCCGCCGGGCCGGCCATTGGCGGCGGCGTCGGCGAGTTCCTCGGGTGGCCCGCGCTGTTCTGGCTCATGTTCGTGGCGGCGTTGGTCCTGGTTCCCGTGGTGGTGCGGGTGCTGCCGGGTGAGGTTCCGGCGAGCAGGGACATGTTCGACCTCGCTGGCGGCCTCCTCCTCGGCCTCGGGGCCGGGCTGCTGCTGTTCGGCGCCACCCAGCTCCAGGCCGCCGGTCCCACCGCGCCCTCGTGCTGGGGCAGCCTCGTGGCGGCGATCGCGGCGATCGGCCTCTTCGGGTGGCGCACCGCCCGCGCCGCGCACCCGTTCGTCCCGCCCGCGCTGTTCGGCAACCGGGTCTACCGGGCCGCGGTCGTCGTCGTGTTCCTGGCCATGCTCGTCAACCTCGGCGGCCTGGTGTTCGTTCCACTGCTGGTGGTGGACGTCAACGGTCTCGGCCCGGGGGCGGGGGCCCTGGTCATGATCCCGGCCGGGATCGCCGTCGCCGTCATCTCGCCGCTGATCGGTCGCCTCACCGACCGCGTCGGCACCCGGGCCCTGCTGCTGGCCGGGCTCGCGGTCATGGGCGTCTTCGCCCTGCTCCTCTCGACCTTCACGGGAAGCCCGTCGGTGATCCCGGCGGGGGTCGGAATCCTTGGGCTCAGCGTCGGCATGATCTGCGTGCTGGTCCCGGTGATCCGCGCCGCGGCGGGCACGCTACCGGCCGCTCAGGCCGGCGTCGGACTCGGGATCCTCCAAGGGGCCCAGTTCCTCGGCGCCGGTACCGGGCCGGCCCTGTTCGGCGCGCTGGTGGCCGCACGGCAGCAGGCGGGCAGCGGCGCCGTCAACCCGCTGTATCCCGGTCACCACGGCGCCGCCTTCTCCGACGCCTTCCTCGCCATGGCCGTGCTCGCCCTCCTCGCCTTGGTCGCGGCGCTCCGGATGCCTCCCGCGGCCGCGCCGCCCCACGACGCGGGCAACATCCAGCAGGGCGGCCCCGGCAGCGGGCGACAGCGCGGGGACCGGCCCCGCCTTGGCGGGGATCCGGGGGTGTAGGCCACCTGGGCCGGACGCTGGAAGAATGGTGTCCGGGCGCCGGGCCGCAGGACGACGCCCGGCAATCCGACACCCTGGCGTGAGGCTGATTCACCGTGACCGACCGTTCCCGTTCCCCCTACCGCTCCCCGCGCCGCGGCCAGCGGCGGCCGGCGGCCACCCCGCCGGCTCCGAAGGACCCGGCGCGGCGGGTCGCCTACGACGTGCTGCGCGCGGTGGAGACCCGGGACGCCTACGCAAACCTGCTGCTCCCCGCCCAGCTGCGTGAACGCGGGGTCACCGGGCGGGACGCGGCGCTGGCCACCGAGCTGACCTACGGCACCCTGCGCCGCCAGGGCACCTACGACGCGATCCTGGACGCGTGCGTGGACCGCTCGCTGCGCTCGGTCGACGCCGAGGTGCTGCCGGTGCTGCGGCTCGGCGCACACCAGCTGCTCAGCACCAAGATCCCGCCGCACGCCGCCGTCAGCGCCACCGTCGACCTCGCCCGCCGGGTGGTCGGCCAGCACCGCGCCCGGTTCGCCAACGCCGTCCTGCGCCGGGTCAGCGCCCGCGACATGGAGGAGTGGCTGGCCATCGTCGCGCCCGCCGCCGAGAGCGACCGGATCGGGCACCTCGCGGTGGTGCACAGCCATCCGCGCTGGATGGTCGAGGCGCTCGCGGCCGCGCTGGGGGAGCGGCCGGGGAGCGAGCTGGCCGACACCGAGCGGCTGCTCGCGGCGCACAACGACCGGCCGCGGGTGACACTGGTCGCCAAGCCGGGCCGCGCCGCGGTCGCCGACCTGGTGTCGGAAGGCGCCGTCGAGGCCCGGTACTCGCCGTACGCCGCCTACCTGCCCGAGGGAGACCCGGCCGCGCTGCGCCCCGTCCGGCAGGGGCGGGCCGCCGTCCAGGACGAGGCGAGCCAGCTGGTGGCACTCGCGCTGACCCGGGTCCCGGTCGAGGGCGCCGACGCCACGTGGCTGGACATGTGCGCCGGTCCCGGCGGCAAGGCCGGACTGCTCGCCGGACTCGCCGGCGGCCGGGAGGCCCACCTGCTCGCGGCCGAAGTGCAGCCCTCCCGGGCCGGCCTGGTCGCCGGCGCGGTACGGCGCTCGGTGCGCGACGCCGCCCGCGTCGTCGTCGCCGACTCCACCCGGCCCGCGTGGCGGGAGGCCGCGTTCGACCGCGTCCTGGTGGACGCGCCGTGCACGGGCCTGGGCGCGCTGCGCCGCCGCCCGGAGTCCCGGTGGCGCCGTACCCCGGAGACCGCCGAGGGGCTGGCGCCGCTGCAGCGCGCCCTCCTCGACCGGGCCCTGGACTCCACCCGGCCCGGCGGCGTGGTCGCCTACGTGACCTGCTCGCCGCACCTGCCCGAGACCCGCGGCATCGTGGACGCGGTGCGCGCGCAGCGCCCCGACGTCGCGGTCATCCGCGCCGCCGACCACCTGCCGGAGGTCGCGGATGTCGCGGTCGACGACGGCGACTACGTGCAGTTCTGGCCGCACCGGCACGGGACCGACGCGATGTTCCTGGCGCTGCTGCGCCGCCTCTGAGAGCTGGAGCGGTCCCGCCCGGCCGCGCCGCCGCGGGCACGCGCGGCCGGGGGCGCGGCCCCCGGCGGGTGAGGCGGCGGCCGAACAGGTCTGCGCGGTCCGGACACCGGGCGCGGTACCGCCAGGGCGCCTCTCGGACCGGCACGGAGCAGGGGGCGTCCGGGCCGCGCGGGTACCAGCATGGCCGGGGTGCGGCCCCGGGCGCGTCGGCGTCCGCGGGGCGCGCTGGGGAGGCGCGGTGCGGTCGGCGCACGCCCCCGGGGGCGGTCCGGGCGCAGGCGCGCACGGGTGACCGGCCGTCCGCCTGCGACCACGTGCCGCGCGGCCCGTTCCCGCCTGCCGGAGGGGCACCGGCATGAGCGTCATCGCCGCCGCGTGCGGGTCGCCAGCGCTGATCACGCGGCAGCGGCGGCGCGGTCCCCCCCGCACCGGGGCGCAGGGACGCCGCATTCCGGTCCGCCCCCGCGCCACCCGCCACGCCCGCCCGTGACCCGCGACGATCTACACTCTGACCCGTGGCCATCCAGATCTCACCCAGCATCCTCTCCGCCGACTTCGCCCACCTCGCCGACGAGGCGGCGTCGGTCGCCGGTTCCGCCGACTGGCTGCACGTGGACGTCATGGACAACCACTTCGTGCCGAACCTGACGCTGGGGCTGCCGATCGTCGAGGCGCTGCGCAAGGCCGCCTCGCTCCCGCTGGACTGCCACCTGATGATCGAGGACCCCGAGCGGTGGGCGCCCGAGTACGCCGAGGCCGGTGCCGGGAGCGTGACCATCCACGCCGAGGCGGCGAAGGCCCCCGTGCGCACGCTGCGGGCCATCCGGGCGGCGGGGGCGCGGGCGGGACTGGCGTTGAACCCGGCGACGCCGGTGGAGCCCTACGCCGACCTGCTGGCCGAGTTCGACATGCTGCTGCTGATGACCGTGGAGCCCGGGTTCGGCGGGCAGCGCTTCCTGGACGTCGTGCTGCCCAAGATCCGGCGGGCCCGCGAGCTCATCCGGGGGCGGGACGCGGCCGTGTGGCTCCAGGTGGACGGCGGCGTGAGCGAGGAGACGATCGAGCGCTGCGCCGAGGCCGGCGCCGACGTGTTCGTGGCCGGGTCGGCGGTGTACGGCGCCGAGGACCGCGCCGGCGCCGTCGAGGCGCTGCGGGCCCGGGCCGAGCGCGCCGCGGCGCGGACCGCCTCGGAGTGAGCGCGGCCGGGGGACGCGGCCGCCGTCCCCCGGGGACGCGGCCCCGCGTCTCCCTGTGCGGGACCCGGCAGGCGGCGGGAATACCCCCGCATGGCAGACTTGTTGGTCGAGACGTTCAACAACGCGTGCTCCGGGGTCGGTGAAAGTCCGAACCGGCGGTCAAAGTCCGCGACCCGGCCGAATCCATCGGCCGGTTGAACCGGTGGAATTCCGGTACCGACGGTGAAAGTCCGGATGGGAGGCAGCGCGCGTGGCGGACGGCGGACCCGAGCCCGGTCCCGGCTGACGGGCGGACGCCGTTCGTCCGGCGGTCGAGGCCGCGTGTACATCCCCGGAGCCTGAGCAGGTAAGGGGATGGCTCTCAGGTGTTCACCGGAATCGTAGAGGAGCTGGGCGAGGTCGTCGCCGTCACTCCCGTCGGCGCCTCCGGCCAGGCCGCGCGGCTGACGATCCACGGCCCGACCGTCACCTCCGACGCCGGCCACGGCGACTCCATCGCGGTCAACGGCGTGTGCCTCACCGTCACCGAGTGCGCCGACGGCCGGTTCACCGCCGACGTCATGAAGGAGACGCTCGACCGCTCCAGCCTCGGCGCCCTCACCCCCGGATCCCCGGTCAACCTGGAACGGGCCGCCCCGGTCTCGGGCCGGCTCGGCGGGCACATCGTGCAGGGCCACGTGGACGGCACCGGACGGATCCTTGAGCGCGTCCCCGGGACCCGCTGGGAGACCGTCCGGGTCTCGCTGCCCGCCGACCTCGCCCGCTACGTCGTCGAGAAGGGCTCGATCACCGTCGACGGCGTCAGCCTCACCGTGGCCTCTATCGGCGAGGACGCGTTCGCCGTCAGCCTCATCCCCACCACCCTCGACCTGACCACGCTCGGCCGCAAGGGCGTCGGCGACCCCGTCAACCTGGAGGTCGACGTCCTGGCCAAGTACGTGGAGCGGCTGCTGGGCGCGACCGGGCGGGAGAGCAACCGATGAGCGGAGCCGAGGCCGGGGTGTGGTGGCTGGAGTGGGCCTACGCCGGGTTCACGCTGTTCGGCGAGCACGTCCGCTGGGCGGACCTCCTCGGCAACATCGCCGCACTCGCCACCGTGGCGCTCGCGGTGCGCCGCAGCCTGTGGACGTGGCCGGTGCAGCTGCTCGGCGCCGTCCTGCTGTTCGCCGTCTCCATCGACGCCCACCTGCTCGGCAACGCGCTCAAGCAGGTGATGTTCGCGCTGCTCGTCTGCTACGGCTGGTACCGCTGGGTGCGCGGCACCCGTGGCGGCGCCGAGCTGCCGGTGCGCCCCGCTACCGCGCGCGAGCGCGTCCTGCTGGCCGGCGCGCTGGTCGGCGGCACGGTCGCGGCCGCCCTGCTCTTCGAGGCCACGGGGATCTCCTGGGCGCCGTGGCCGGACGCGTTCATCTTCGTCGGCAGCGCCGTCGCGACGTTCGGCCAGAGCCGGGCGCTCATCGACTTCTGGTGGGTCTGGATCGTGGTCGACCTGGTGGGCGTGCCGCTCGCCCTGATGTCGGGGCTGTGGGTCAGCGGGATCGTCTACGGCGTCTTCTTCGTGCTGGCGGTCGTGGGCATCCGCGACTGGACGAGGCGGCACCGGGCGCTCGCGGCCGCGGCCGGCCTCCGGCCGGAGGGGGCGGCGGCGTGACCAACACCCCGCCCGAGAGACCCGGGCACGCGGAGCCGGCCGCCGCGCGCCCCGCCCAGGCGAGTCCGGCCGGACCCGCACGGACACCGAGTAGAGCAGGAGCGACCATGCCGACCGCCACGGAGCACAGAGGCGGACACGCCGACCGCGACGCCGTGCGCCTGGACGACATCGGCGACGCGATCGCCGACATCGCCGCCGGCCGCGCCGTCATCGTGGTGGACGACGCGGACCGGGAGAACGAGGGCGACATCATCTTCGCGGCCGACGCCGCCACTCCCGAGCTGCTCGCCTTCATGATCCGCTACACCTCCGGCGTCGTGTGCGTCCCCATGCTCGGAGCCGACCTCGACCGGCTCAACCTCCCGCTGATGACGGCGCGCAACGAGGAGTCGCTGCGTACCGCCTACACCGTCACGGTGGACGCGCGGTCCGGCGTCAGCACCGGGATCTCCGCCGCGGACCGCGCCCACACCATCCGCTCCCTGGCCGACCCCGCCGCCGGGGCGGCGGACTTCGTGCGGCCCGGCCACGTGCTCCCGCTGCGCTACCACCGCGGCGGCGTGCTCGCCCGCGGGGGCCACACCGAGGCGGCCGTGGACCTCGCCCGGCTCGCCGGGCGCCGCCCGGCCGGCGTACTCGCCGAGGTCGTGAACGACGACGGCACCATGACGCGGCTCCCCGGACTGCGGCGGTTCGCCGACGAGCACGGACTGCGGCTGGTCTCCATCGAGCAGCTCGTCGAGTACCGCCGGCGCACCGAGCGCCTGGTCGAGCGGGTGGTGGAGACCCGCATCCCGAACCGCCACGGCGAGTGGCGCGCCTTCGGGTACCGGGGCACGGTGGACGGCGTCGAGCACGTGGCACTCGTCTACGGCGACCTCGCCGACGGCGAGGAGGTGCTGGCGCGGCTGCACTCCGAATGCCTGACCGGCGACGCCTTCGGGTCCCGGCGCTGCGACTGCGGGGAGCAGCTGGACGCCGCGATGGCCGGCATCGCCGAGGAAGGACGCGGCGTCCTCGTCTACCTGCGCGGGCACGAGGGACGTGGAATCGGCCTGCTGCACAAGCTCGCCGCGTACCGGCTGCAGGACGGCGGCGCCGACACGGTCGACGCCAACCTGGAGCTCGGCCTGCCCGCGGACGCCCGCGAGTTCGGCACCGGGACGCAGATCCTCGCCGACCTCGGTGTGCGCTCGGTCCGGCTGCTCAGCAACAACCCCGGCAAGGTCGACGGCGTGACCCGGCACGGGGTGCGCGTCATCGAGCGGGTCGCGATGCCGGCCGTCGTCACCCCCGACAACCTCCGCTACCTGGAGACCAAGCGCGACCGGATGGGGCACGACCTCCCGGACTTCGCCGACGCCTCCGCGGTGAACTGACCGCGCCGTCGGCGCCTCCCGCCTGCCGGAACAGTAGTAGAACGGAAGACACAGCCATGAGTGGAGCCGGACTCCCCGATGTCAGCGCGGTCGACGCCGCCGGACTGCGCCTGGGCGTCGCCGCGACCCGCTGGAACGCCGAGATCGTGGACGCGCTGCTGGAGCGCGCGCTGGCCGCCGCCCGGGAGAGCGGCGTGGCGGCGCCGACCGTCGTGCGGGTCTCGGGCGCCGTCGAGCTGCCCGTGGTGGCCCAGGAGCTCGCCCGCGGGCACGACGCCGTGGTCGCGCTGGGCGCGGTGATCCGGGGCGGCACCCCGCACTTCGAGTACGTCTGCCAGTCGCTCACCCAGGGGCTGACGGAGGTGGCGCTGCGCGCGGCCACGCCCGTGGCCAACGGGGTGCTCACCTGTGACACCCTGGAGCAGGCGCGCGAGCGCGCCGGCCTGCCGGGCAGCCGCGAGGACAAGGGGTGGGAGGCGGCCGTCGCCGCCCTCGACACCGCGCTGGTCCTGCGCCGGCTGCGCTCCCACGGTGGAGCGCCGGTCGGCTGACGACGCGGCGCGGCGCGGCGCGGCCGGGCGGTTCGCCCGGTCGCGCCGTCCGCCGTGATAATCCAGAGACAGGAGACGATCCAGCCGTGCAGCCGGGAAACGTGAGAGATGGTGACGCTGTGGGCGATTCGGCCCGCCCGCCGGTTCCGGACCTGCCCGCCACATGGCGGCCGCGCAACATCCGCGTGGTCGGCTACGGGCTGGCCGGACTGGTCCTCGCCACCATGGTCGCGCTCGCGGTGATCCTGCCGGCGGACTGGGGGCTCCAGGACCGCGTCGGCCTGGTGGCCATCGGGCTCGTGGGGGTCGGGGTGCTGCACCTGCTCGCCCGGCCGCGCGTGCTGGCGACCGAACGCGGGGTCACCGTCGTCAACTGCATCCGCACGCACGTGCTCGACTGGGCGGAGATCGTCGACATCCGCATGCCCGTGGGGGAGCCGTGGCCCACGATCGACCTCGCCGACGGCTCCACGCTCGCGGCCATGGGCATCCAGAGCAACGACGGCCGAATGGCCGGTGAGAACCTGGCACAGCTCCAGGCGCTGCTCCACCAGCGCGGAGAGGCACAGGAACCGGGCTGAGGGCAGCGGCGCGGGTCGCGCGTCGCGGATTGCAGGGCCGATCGGGAACCAGAAGTGCCCGCACCTGGTCCCCGGCCCCCGCCGTGGCCGGAGCGCCGTCGGCCTCTGGCCGCCATCGGCGGTCCCACCGAGACGGGCGGTGTCCGTGCGGCACGGCTGCGGCTGAGGACGCGAACGGCCCCGCATCCTAGGTGGGTGCGGGGCCGTTTCCGCTCCAGCGCGCGCCCACCCCGAACATGACGGCGCGGCGTTCCCCGCCGGCCGGGGCTGGCAGTGGGCCTCCGGCCGGGCACGCAGGGCGGGCGGCGTTCGCTCCGGTCAGGACGCGGGTCAGTCCACTATGCGGGCGTACAGGTAGCGGGTCTGTCCGTTCTCGTCGCCGGAGTGCTGCCGGCCGACCAGGACCTGGTTAACCGGGGCCGCGAAGAACGAGTCGCTCTCGCGCTGGGAACCGCTCCAGATCGGGGCGCTCACCTGGACCTGTTGCCCGTCGATGAGGATGAGGCCGCAGTAGTACGTGGTGCTGCCGTTCTCGTCGCCGGAATGCGCTCGGCCGAGAAGAACCTGGTTGGTGGGGCAGACGACGGGGACGCCCGCCGACTCCCGCACCGTCTGGGTGTAGCCGTCGATGATGACGATCTCTGCGGCGCTGGCCTCGGTGGCCGTCGCCGTGGCGAGACCTGCGGACAGCAGGCCGCTGCCCACAAGAGCCAGGGCCCGCTTGCCGGTGCGCGAGAAATGGGTCACGAGCATCCTTCTTGTCATGACGGTACGTGATTCGCCGATCGCGCTACGTCCTTTCGAGGAGGGTGGTGACCTGGTCTGTGAAGTTCCCGCTGGGGGAGCTGTCGCGGGGGCGGCGGCACGCGCAAAAGGCCCGGCACCGTACCGCGGTGACGCTCCGCGACCGCTCCCCGAAATCCGACGGCCGGCCATGGCCGGAAACGGCCGCGCCGGTGACCTCGCGTCCGTGGCGACGGGCTCCGTCCCGCCCACCGGTAGCGGCTGACGTCGGCTCCGTACCGGTGGTCACCTGGTCTGTTCGGCGGAATCGGGTGCGCGGCCGATCGGACGAGTGGGGCCGCAGGACGGCGGCGTCCGCGATTGGAAACGTCACGGCGTCATATCGATGCGGACGGCGACCGAACGCAACCGCGCCGTAGTGCGTCTCACCGACATGGACGTCAAGGACCGGAACAGGAACGCGCATCGGTCGCGCCGGGCGGACCCGGTCGGGCTGTTGCTCTGGTTCGTCGTGGTGACCCTGGCGCTGCTCTCCCTCGTCGTCGATCACCTGTCCGGCTGGTAGCGGGGACACCGCAGCCGGCCCGTCGGGAACAACAGCACCAGCGGTCCAGCACTCGGGACGGTCGCGGCGGCGGCCGTCCTTCGGTGCTTCCGGGAGAGGGCGGCCGGTCGTGGGGGCGAATGGCGGGATCGGGGCGGTGGTTTCGGGGAACGTCCGCCTTACCCTCCCCGCCCGCAACGGCATAGCCTGGCGGAGAGCGGCACAAGGGGGCGGCCACGTCATGAGCGATGTCATCGAGTCCCGCGGTCTCGCGGTCCCGGCACCGGCCGACCTCGCCGCGCTGCTCGACGCCCAGGACTACCTTGCCGACGACGGCGTCGCGACGGCCTGCTTCCTCGCCCTCCGGATGGGGCGCCCGCTGTTCCTCGAAGGAGACGCAGGGGTCGGCAAGACCGAACTCGCCAAGGCGCTCGCCGCGGCCGTCGGCGGTCCGCTGATCCGCCTGCAGTGCTACGAGGGCATCGACGCCGCGCAGGCCCTCTACGACTGGGACTACCCGCGCCAGCTGCTGCACCTGCGCGCGGCCCAGGCCGCCGGCGCCGACGGCGTCGCCGAACTCGAGGCCGGCCTCTACGACCGGCGCTTCCTGCTGGCGCGTCCGCTGCTGCGCGCCCTGGAGACGAGCGGACCGGCGCCGAGCGTGCTGCTCATCGACGAGATCGACCGCGCCGACGACGAGTTCGAGGCGTTCCTGCTGGAGTTCCTCGCCGACTTCACCATCTCCATCCCCGAACTCGGCACCGTGCGGGCCGCCGTACCCCCGCTCGTCGTGCTCACCTCCAACCGCACCCGCGAGGTGCACGACGCGCTCAAGCGCCGCTGCCTCTACCACTGGATGCCGCACCCGGACTTCCACCGCGAGGTCGCCATCATCCGGCGCCGGCTGCCCGAGGCGACCGAGCGGCTGGTGCGCGACGTCGCGCGGGTCACCCAGCGGCTCCGCGATCCGGCCGCCGCGGGCCCCGGCCTGCTCAAGCCGCCCGGGGTGGCCGAGAGCATCGACTGGGCCGCCGCGCTGGTCGCCCTGGGGGCGCGCGGGCTCGACCGGGAGCGCGCGGCCCGCACCCTCGGCGCGCTGGTCAAGCACCGCGAGGACCACGACGAGGTGCGCCGCCGGCTCGACGATCTGCTGGCGGGCGCGGCCAGCGCCACCGGCGCCGACGGGAACGGGGCCCCGGCGGGAGGTGACCCCGGGTGACGTCCACCGCACCACCGCCCGCCGGCACCGGCCTGGACGCACTGCTCGGCTTCCTGCCGGCGCTGCGCGCGGCCGGCGTGCCGGCCGGCGGCGACCGGGCGCGCGCCTTCGTGGCCGCGCTCGACGCCCTCGACGTCGCCGACCCCCGCCAGGTCTACTGGGCCGGCCGGCTGACCCTGTGCTCGCTACCGGCCGACCTGCCCCGCTACGACGCGTGCTTCGCCGCCTACTTCGGCGGGCAGCACGCCACCGGAACAGCGGTCCCGCCGGTGCCGCAGCCCCGCCCGGCCGCGTGGCCCCCAGAGACCAGCGGCGACACCGGCGAGCCGCCGGACACCCGTCGGGCGCGCGCGGCCAGCGACACCGAGGTGCTGCGGTCCCGGAACCTCGCCGCCCTCACCGACGAGGAGCGCGCCGAGGTGGCCCGGCTGCTCGGCCTGCTCGCCGCGCACCGGCCGCGGCGCCGGACCCGCCGCACCGCCCCCGCCCGGCACGGCCGGCTCGACTGGGTGCGCACCGCGCGCACCGGCCTGCGCGACGGCGGTGAACCGCTGCGGCTGCTGCGCCGGGACCGGACCACCCGGCCGCGGCGCGTGGTGCTGCTGGTCGACGTCAGCGGATCGATGGCCCCCTACGCCGACGCGCTGCTCCGCCTGGCGCACGCCGTCACCCGGGGCCACCCCGGGCACACCGAGGTGTTCAGTATCGGCACCCGCCTCACCCGGCTCACCCGCGAGATGCGCGTCCGCGACCCCGGTGCCGCGCTGGCCGCCGCGGGGGCGGCCATCCCCGACTGGAGCGGGGGCACCCGGCTCGGTGGCGAGCTCCGGGAGTTCCTGGACCACTACGGGCAGCGCGGCATGGCGCGCGGCGCGGTCGTGGTGATCGCCTCCGACGGCTGGGAGCGCGGCTCCGCCGCCCCGCTCGGCCGCCAGATGGCGCGGCTGTCCCGCCTCGCGCACCGCGTCGTCTGGGTCAATCCGCACAAGGCGCAGCCGGAGTACCGGCCGCTCACCGGGGGGATGCGCGCCGCGCTGCCGCACATCGACGACTTCGTGTCCGGGCACAGCCTGGAGGCGCTGGAGGAGCTGGCCACCGTCGTCATCGGCGGCGGACGGGGGAGGGGAGGAACGCCACGTGCGTGACATCAGGACGGCCGTCGCGGACCTGTACTCGACGGGGGAGACGTTCGCGCTCGCGACCGTGATCGACACCCAGCGCAGCTCGCCGCGCGGAGCCGGGGCGGCCATGGCCGTGTCGGCGTCCGGTGAGGTGGCCGGCAGTGTGTCCGGCGGCTGCGTCGAGGGCGCCGTCTACGAGCTGGCGCAGGAGGTGATCCGCACCGGCCGCCCGGCGCGCGAGCGGTACGGGGTCAGCGACGACGACGCGTTCGCCGTGGGACTGACTTGCGGCGGCGAGCTGCACGTGTTCGTGGAGCCCGTCGACCGCCGCGGGCATCCGCACCTGGGGGAGGTGCTGGCGGCCATCGACGCGCACGAGCCGGTGGCGGTGGCCACCGTGGTGGCCGGCCCCGCGCGCGTGGGGGCGCGCCGGGTCGTCTGGCCGGACCGCGCGGCGGGGCACCTCGGCACCGACCGGCTCGACGACGCGGTCGACGACGACGTCCGCGGCATGCTCGCGCAGGGCCGCACCGGGATCCTGCGTTACGGAGCGGAGGGGCAGCGGCGCGGCGACGAGCTGGAGCTGTTCGTGCGGTCCTTCGCGCCGGCGCCGCGCATGCTCGTGTTCGGCGCCATCGACTTCGCCGCGGCCGTCGCCGAGGTCGGCGGCTTCCTCGGCTACCGCGTCACGGTCTGCGACGCCCGGCCGGTCTTCGCCACTCCCAAGCGCTTCCCCGGCGCCGACGAGGTGGTGGTCCGCTGGCCGCACGTCTACCTCAGCGAGGTGGCGGACCAGATCGACGAGCGGACCGCCATCTGCGTGCTGACCCACGACCCCAAGTTCGACGTCCCGGTGCTGCGGCTCGCGCTGGGCACCCGCGCGGGCTACATCGGTGCGATGGGCAGCCGGCGCACCCACGAGGACCGTCTGGCCCGGCTGCGGGAGGCGGGCGTACCGGAGGAGCGCCTGGCCCGGCTGCGCTCCCCGATCGGGCTGGACATCGGGGCCCGCACCCCGGAGGAGACCGCGGTCTCCATCGCGGCGGAACTCATCCAGACCCGGTGGGGCGGCAGCGGCCTCCCGCTCCAGGACACCCGCGGCCGGATCCACGGCGGGCCGGCGATGCCGCCCGGCCGGATCCCGGCGGGGTCGGCCTCCGGCTCCGGCCGCCGCTGACCCGCGGTCCCGCCCCTGGCCTGCGCGGAGGCGGGAACGCCGGGCGGGCGCTCCGCCGGGCCGTGCATGAGGCGCTCTCCACCGGGCAGGTGCGCGAACACGCGACTTCCGGTGGGAGGGACCTATGCCTGGATGGGGATGGCTCGGAGCGCTGCTGATCATCTCGGTCGGACTCATCGTGGTCTGGGCCGCGTGGCGCCGGGAGAACCGGCCGCGGCGGTTCTTCCGCGGCGGCGTGCTCGACACGGAGCAGGACCGCATCGAGCCGGCCGACCACGCGCGCCTGGCACCCGAGGTGGTCGAGGAGCCGCAGGCGCCGATCAACATGGCCAGCGGCCTCGACGCGCAGGCCGCCGCCCTGGTGGAGGGCGGGGAGCGGCCGCACGGCACGCTCTCGCCGACCGTTGACGAGGAGGCCGCGGCGGTGGTCGACGAGGAGGTCCGGCAGCAGCGCGGCGACGACCCGGCCGACGAGCACCCGCGGCGCGACCCCCGGACGCGGCCGGCTGTCGACGGGCCCGGCTCGCGGGACGCTGCCGAGGCCCGGGGCGCGGAGGAGGCGCCGCAGCCGCACGTCCTTGACGAGGAGCCGCGCGGACGGCACGGTTGAGCGGCCGGAACCGGTCACCAATTCGGGTAAACCACAGCGCCGATCGGGGTACGCGACCGTACGATCAGGGTCGTTTGTGGGCGTAACGGGCGATGCGCGGACCTGTGGGGGTCCGGGCGGGCGGGAACGCTCGTGGCATCATCACGTCATGACGACACGTGCGCGAGGCGACGGCGCGGCGATCGCGGGTCTGCTCTTGGCGGCAGGGGAGGGCAGCCGCCTGGGGCGCCCCAAGGCGCTCGTCGAACTGGCCGGGGAACGGCTGGTCGACCGGGGCGTGCGGACGCTGCGCACCGGCGGCTGCGCACCCGTCTACGTCGTCACCGGGGCGGCCGACATCGACGTCGAGGACGCCGTGGACGTGCACAACCCCGACTGGAACAGCGGGATGGGCTCCTCGCTGCGCGTGGGACTGGAAGCGCTCCCGGACGCCGTGGACGCCGTCGTGGTGGCGCTCGCCGACCAGCCCCTGGTCACGCCCGCGGCGGTGGAGCGCCTGGTCGCCGCCTATCAGGACGGTGCCCGTGCGGCCGTCGCCACCTACGCCGGCAATCTGCGCAACCCCGTGCTGCTCGCCCGGGAGCACTGGCCGAGCGTGCAGGCGCTCGCGCAGGGCGACGTCGGCGCCCGGCCCTTCCTGAGCGCCTACTCCCACTTGGTGACCACGGTGGCCTGCGACGACGTGGCCCGTCCCGACGACATCGACACCCCCGAGGACCTGGACCGGCTGAGCCGGCTGCTCACCACGCCGCCGGAGGAGACCGCGTCCTGACCTCCGAGCCGGTCCCCGCGCCGGCGGGTCCGGCCGCCCGGTCCCACGGCGGGACCGCGGGCGGGGACCGCCGACGTCAGCGGGACGTCAGCGGATCGACCCGCCGGATCCCGTAGCACGCCTGCACGGCGCCACCCGGCGGCAGCACGGTGAGGTCCACGCCCGAGACGAACGCGTTCGGCGGGCAGGTCATCGGCTCCACCGCCAGTTGGCCGCGGTCCGCCCCGTCGGCCAGGCCGTCGGAGCTGAACACCTGCAGCCAGCCGAAGGCGGAGTCCGCCCACAGCGCCACCGCCGAGCCGGTCCCCGAGAGCACGGTCCAGGCGCGTCCGTCGTAGTCGCGACGCAGCGAGGTGAAGGCGGTGTCCAGGACGGTGTCGCCGATCCGCCGCGGGGTGCCGAAGTCGTACCCGGTGCCCGCCACGGGCACCGGCGGCCCCGACGGCAGCAGCCGGCCGTCGACCGGGAGCCGCTCACCGGCCGGCAGCAGCAGCACCGCCTCGTCCACCGGGCCGCCGACCGTCAGGTAGTTGTGGCTCCCGGCCCCGTAGGGGGCGGGCCGGCTTCCGATGTTGCGGGCGCCGATGCGCACGGTCAGCCCGGACGCCGCCGTCAGCTCGTACTCCACCGACAGCTCCACCGGGAAGGGGTATCCGGGCGCCCCCGGGGTCCGGTGCGTGAGCCGGGTGAGGGAGGGCGCGATCTCGGCCGGCAGCCACGCCTCGGCGTGCGCGAACCCGTGGATGGCGTTGTCGCGCTGCGGCTCGGTGACCTCCAGCTGGTGGGTCGCGCCGTCGAAGGTGTAGCGGCCGTGGTCGACGCGGTTCGGCCACGGCACCAGCACCTGCCCCTGGAACGCCGCGGGGCCGGGCGGGCGCCGGTAGCCCCAGACGAGGTCGCGGTCGCGCCACCGGAGCCGCTGCAGCGCGGCGCCGTGCCGGTCGACGACCGCCCGGTACTCCCCGGCCGTGAGGACGATCTCGTCGGCTGCCGCCTCGTCGGTTGCCACCTCTGTGTCGCGACCGGTCATGCGTCCTCGCCGTCTGTCCGCCCGGATGTGCACCACCGGCGATCATAACGTCGCCGAGTGCGGTCGTCCGGGGTGGCGGCCGCGGACCGTGTCGGCGCGGGGCGGCGCACCGGCTGGCGCCGGGCCGCCGCTGGCCCGGCGCCGCGACCTCACCTCCCGCTGACCCGGACGCGCTGCCGGCGCTGGCAGCGGCGGCACTCGAAGGTCCCGAACACGGCCAGCACCTGCCCCGTGCAGTCCAGCACCGGACGGACCGTGATCTCGGTGTGGAAGGTGCGCTGCCCGCAGGTCGGACACCACAGCGGCCGGGTCAACGCGCACCCCCGCCGATGGGAGGCAGGTCGGCTCCGAGCAGCAGGGTGATGGCGGGAACCAGGTACGCCTCGGAGATCAGCAGCAGGATCCCGGCGGCGAGCACCGCGACGAAGTGCGCCGCGGGGCCGCCGAGCCGGACCCGCAGGGTGAGTTTGGTTTCGATGGACACGGCGGATCACTCCCGTTGTCGTTCGCTACCGGACCGCCGCCTCCTTCCGGTGGGAAGGCACGGAGGCGGCGGCCCCTGGTCGCCACCGTCGAGCCGTGAACGGTGCTTCCGCCCCGGGGGCGGGCAGCGGCTCGACGCGGTTTCGCGCTGGTACCTTCCTTCCAGCTGCGCCTGAACCCGATGATGTCCCGCCGTGCCGCGGCGTGCCCGCGTTCCCGACACAGAGCGGTCAGCGGCGACAGGACGCCGGAAGGCAGACCGGAATCGGCCGAATTCAGCAGACGGCGGCCGGCATTGACGGACAATCGACGACACCCGTGCCGTGTCGAGCTGTCTGCGAGGCCCCCATGCCCAAGCCCGCCCCGTCCTTCCCGCAGCCCCAGGTGGAGTTCGCGGAGCAGCTGCGCGTGCTGCGGCTGCGGGCGGGGCAGCCGACAGAGCAGGCACTGGCCAACGCGATGGGATGCGGGCGGACCACGGTCTCCGACCTCCTGAACGGCCGCCGCTTCCCCTCCTGGGAGCTGCTGTCCGCCTTCGTCGAGGCGTGCGGCGGTTCACCGCGGGACTGGCGAAGGCGGTACGAGGACGCGCACCGCGGTATCGACGCCGCCCGCCGCGGCCGGGCCGCCCGCCCCGACGGCCAGGGAATGCTCGCCGCCACGTGGTACCGCAACAATCCGGAGTTCTACGGGGCACTGGCCCGCGAGGTCCGGGGCGCCCGTTCGGAGATCCGTATGACCTACGTGCGCCGGTATCCGCCGACGCACTACACCTCGGCCGCCTCGGCGGACTACTTCGCCGCCGTCCTCGACTGGGCCCGCGCGGCAGCGCAGGAGGAGAGCGAGCGGGGCGTGCGGCGCATCATCGGGGTGCCGGAGAGCGACGGCATCCCGGACCCGACCATGCTCGCCTGGGTCCGGGAGCACCACGAGGAGACCGCGGATCTGTTCACCTACCAGGTGAGCATCCTGCGGTGGAGCAGCACCGCGGACGGCCAGAACATGGCGCTGCTGGACGACACCCTGGCCTTCCTGGCCTTCTCCGGTGGCTCCCGGCAGAAGTTGAACGGGTTCAGCGTCAAGGACCCCACGTTCCTCGGTTACTTCGCCCGCTACTTCGACCAGCTCTGGCTGAGCCTGGCGCCGATCGACGCCTACCTTGACGGACTGGACCGCTGACCGGCGGGACGCCGGTCCACCTCGGATCGACTCCTGGGTAGTCCGGGCGCCGAGCCGGTCCCGCCGGGGTGCCGCCCTCAGAACGCCCCGCCTTGGGGGTGGGAATCAGCGGCACCCGAGCCGCCGGGTGGGGGAGCACCGGACGAGCGGCCGGTGTCCGATGCCTCCGCCGCCCGGACGGCGCGTACCGCCGCCCGCTACCCCGTGACCAGGCTCAGCGGGATCAGCACCCCCATGCCCAGCAGGAGCAGCCCGCTCGCCAGCAGCCGGAGGGCCATGAGCACCGTGCCGGCCAGCGCCAGGTGCCGGGCCGCGAGCTGGACGCGGGAGCTGCGGCGCCGGTTGGCCGCCGTGCGGCCGAGGGCCAGCAGTGCCAGGCCGAGCACGATCGCGAACCACGGGGCCTGCGCCATCTGGCCCGGCAGCAGCTGGAGCAGGTTGCCGGACACGCGGGCGAGTCCGGCCATGGCCGGGTTCTGGCTGAACTCGGTGAGGCCCAGCCGGGCGCTCTCCATGGCCGGGAGCGCGCTGTACAGGCCGCGCGTGGTCCACAGCCACTGGCCGATGCCGTCCAGCAGGCCCAGGACCCCGGCGGGGTAGGCGTAGCCGCGGCACCGGCCCGCGCGCATCGCCCGCTTGAGCCGCCGCATGGCCCGGTCCGCGCGCCTGGTCTCGGCGGGGCTCTTGGGGTCGAGTACGTCGCGCTCCCAGTCGGCCAGCGGGCGGCCGTCGCGGCGGCGCGCCCACTGGGGACCGTACCGGGAGGCCGGGTCCGCCTCGGTGGTCGCGCGCGCGGCCCCGACCCGCTCGCGGAGGTTGGCCCACCCGCCGCCGGCCGCCGCGGTCACCTGGTCCCACCGGTGCCGCCAGCGGGCCCGGGCGTCCTGGCGGTCGCGCTCGCGGACCTTGGCGCCGGCGCGGGCCGCGCAGGGCAGCAGGAGCAGCGACGCGACGAGCGCGGCGCTCGTGGCCACCTGCCCCGGCCGGCCGCGCAGACCGCTCCGGCGAAGATCGCGCCACCAGTCGACCCTCGGGGCGTCGCTGCGCTGCGCGGGATGCCACGACTGCGCGCGCAGCCGCCGGCGGTGCCGCTGGTCGGCGTCCGGATCCAGGACGAGTTCGGCGGCGAGGGCCCAGGCCGCGTCCCACTCGTGCCGCGCCGGGCGGCTGAAGTCCCGCACCCCCGAACGCCCCACGCTGTTGACGGTGAGCTCCACCTGCTCCATGACGAGCGGCACCTCGTGCTGCACCCGCTCCAGCAGCGCGCACCGGTTGGTCCCCTCGGACCGGCACGCCGGGTGGCCGCACCAGTGCCGGGCCGCCAACCCGAGCGCGCCCAGCTCGATGGCCTCGCGCAGCGTCGGATGCCGGCTGGCGTCCCCGGCGGCGAGCGCGCGTACCCCCTCCGCCGAGACCTCGTGGCCCCGGTAGCGCGGCGGCATACCGGGCACGAACCGGGCGGCGAGCGCACTGATGGTCAGGTGCGCCTGCTCGGGGTGGTCGGCCAGCCGGGTCAGGTAGCCGCGGTCGAAGGTGAAGTCGCGGACCTCCCGGTCCAGCCAGGTGCGCAGCGTCGGCCAGTGCGCGCCGAGCCAGACCTCGCCCTTGTCCGAGCGGTCGAGCAGGTCGTAGGCGAGGCTGGGCGGGTCCTCGTGGGTGACGTCGGCGAAGCGGATCGGGGCGTGCCGGCGGGCCCGCTCCAGCCCGGGCGTCCGGCCGTCCAGCCACTGCACGACCTGGGCGTGCCCCCAGCGGGCGTCGGGCGCGGGGGTGAGCAGGCCGCGGGCGAGCAGCCGCCACCGCTCGTCGGCGATGGCGGACACGTCCACCTCGGTGTTGCGCGCCGTCAGCCAGTTCTCACCGCGCTGCGGGCGGCGGCCGGTCAGCATCTCGTGCACCATGATGCCGAGCGACCACCAGGCGGCGGGCGCCTCGCGGCGGCCCTCGATGACCTCGGGCGCCGCGTAGTCCTCGGTGATGGCGAGGCCGCCGTAGACCCGGCTCATGGTGGCGCGCACCGCACCGCCGAAGTCGGTCAGGGCGAACACCGGCGGATCCGTCTGCCGGATCAGCAGGTTCTCGGGCTTGACGTCGGTGTGGTTGTGCTGGAGCTCGTCCTGCCAGTGGTGCAGGCACTCGGCCACCCCCGCCACGATCTCGCGGGCGCGTTCGTCCGGCAGCGGCGCCTGGTCGATCAGGCCGCGCAGCGAGCCGGCGCTGAAGTACTCCTGGGCCTCCCAGGCCACCTCCTCGCCCCACGAGCTCCGCGCGTGGCCGTAGCCGTGGATCGCCGGGGTGTGCGACGCGGCGGTGCCCCGCGCGCGCAGCCGTTCCAGCAGCTCGCGGTTGATGTCGTGACCCGGGCGGTACACCTTCAGCGCCAGCCGGCGCCCGGGCGCGGAGCCGTCACCGGCCGAGCGGCCCGCGGGCTCGGCGAGGTAGACCACGGCCTCCCCGCCGGACCCGATGTGGTCGAGGATCGTGTAGCGTCGGCGCAGCTCCGCCGGAACGGCGTAGTCGGGCCCGCTCGCGGGACTGGTCACCAGCCGTCCGACCAGCCGGGCGAACCAGTCGAGCAGCGGCCCGAGGAGCCAGCGCCACCAGGGGGCGGGGTCCGCGGCACCGGCAGCGCGGGCCGCCTCGCCGCGGGGCGTGCCGAGGCGGCGGGTGCGCGCGCCCAGGGTCACGGTGTGCTCGGAGTCGGCGTCCCGGGCCTCGGGCGTGCGGCCACCCGGGCGCAGGACGGCGGTGATCCAGCGGGTCCGTCCGGATTCGGGCTCCAGCCGGGTGGTCGCGGCCGCCGGCTCGACCTTCTGGGTGGGGGCGCTCGGATCGGAGGGTTCGGGTGTGGCCATCGTGCAGGCGGTGTCTTTCGGGTGGGTGTCTGCTGACGGGTGGTGTCGTGCCTGCCTCCCAGAGTAGGCGAGACGCCGGCCGGCGACGCTGGCTCCGGCGCCGGGGGTTGTTCCGGCTCGACCGGAGCGACTAGCGTGGCTCACTGGCTAGGCCAATTCCTGGAACCGGGAGAATGTGGCGGCCCGGGTCTGGCCGCCGTCACGAGGGAGTCGCAGAAATGGCAGAACCCGGCGGACCGCTGTCCGGCATCGTCGTCCTGGACCTGTCGCGTGCCCTGGCCGGACCGCACGCGGCGATGCTGCTCGGCGACCTGGGAGCGCGGGTCATCAAGGTGGAGCAGCCCGGGACCGGCGACGACACGCGGGGCTGGGGGCCGCCCTTCGTCGGGCCGGAGGACGACCCCATCAGCAGCTACTTCCTCTCGTGCAACCGCAACAAGGAGTCCATCGAGCTCGACCTGAAGTCCGAGGAGGGCGCCGGGCTGCTCACCCGCCTGGTGCGCGCCAGCGACGTGCTGGTCGAGAACTTCCGGCCGGGCGTGCTCGACCGCCTCGGTTTCTCCATGGAGCGCCTGCACGAACTGAACCCGCGCCTGGTCATCTGCTCGATCAGCGGGTTCGGCCACGACGGCCCCGAGGGCGGCCGGGCCGGCTACGACCAGATCGCGCAGGGCGAGGCCGGGCTGATGAGCATCACCGGGGCGGCCGGCGGCGAGCCCACCAAGGTGGGCGTGCCCATCGGCGACCTGCTCGCCGGGCTGCACGGCGCCTACGGGACCCTCGCCGCGCTGTACGAGCGCGAGCGGACCGGCCGCGGCCGGGTGGTCCGCACCTCGCTGCTGTCCTCGATCGTGGGGGTGCACGCGTTCCAGGGGACGCGCTGGACGGTGGCCGGCGAGGTGCCCCGGTCCATCGGCAACCACCACCCCTCGATCGCCCCCTACGGCAGCTACTCCTGCTCCGACGGCATGCTCCAGGTCGCGGTCGCCAGCGAGGGGCAGTGGGCGAAGTTCGCCGGGCTGCTCGGCCTGGACGCCGCCGACCCGCGGTTCGCCCGCAACGCCGACCGCGTCACCAACCGGGCCGAGCTCAACACGGAGATCGAGGCGGTGCTGGCCACCGGCACCCGCGACGAGTGGCTGGCGCGCATCGACGGCATCGGCGTCCCGTGCGGCGCCATCCGCACCATCGACCAGGTGTACGAGTGGGAGCAGACGCGCTCCCAGGGACTGGTCCTGCCGGTCGAGCACCCCGTCCTCGGCCGGATCGAGCTGCCCGGGCCGCCGGTGCGCTTCGACGACGTGGCCGGCGGCCGCGCCGAGCACCTGCCGCCGCCCGGCCTGGGCGAGCACAACGAGGCCGTCCGCGCCTGGCTGGACACGCTGGACGGTGCGGGCCCGGCCGACTGAGCCGGGACGCGCGCGGAGGACGCCGGGTCAGCGCCCGGTGCCCTCCCCCTCCGCGGGGGCGCCGAGCCGCGCGCGGGCCTCGCGGTACATGCGGACGACCTCGTGACGCACCTGCGCGCGCTCGGTCAGCGGCGCGCTCCACGCGAGGCGCACGGCCACCTCGGCGCCGTCGACGGTGGCGGCGAAGTCGCCGCCCGTGGCGTCCAGCCCGACCATCCGGGCGGCCGTGGCCGACGGGACGCCGCCCAGGGCGCGGCAGATCAGCAGCGTGTCGTCGGCGTGGTCGTCGTTCATGTGGCGGGTGACGGCCCGCACGACCTCGGCGGAGAAGGGAGTCGACGGCAACGCCGGTCCTTTCGGTCGGTCCCGCCCGCGCCCGCCGCCTCGAACGGGGGCGCACCCGGAACGGGCGAGGGCGCCGGCGGACGCCGGCGCCCTCCACGTTATCGGGGCCGCGGGCCGCCGCCAGGCGGCCGGGCGCACCGGTCCGGGGGACGCGCTCGGGGGCGCGGACCCGCCTAGTCGGCCTGGCGGGTGAACTCGGCCTCGATGACGATGCTGATCTTGTCGCCGACCACGACGCCGCCGCCGTCCATCGGCATCTCGATGTCCACCCCGAACTCCTTGCGGCTGATCTCGGTGGTGGCGTGGAAGCCGGCGCGGTCCTGGCCCCAGGGGTCGACGGTCGCGCCGTTGAACTCCAGCGCGAGCTCGACGGGGCGGGTGTTGCCCTTGATGGTGAGGTCGCCGCTCAGCACGATGTCCTCGCCCTTCTGGGCGAGCCCGGTCGACACGAAGGAGAACTCCGGGTGCTTCGCGACGTCGAAGAAGTCGGCGGAGCGGATGTGGTCGTCGCGCTGCTGCTGGTTGGTGTTGATGGAGCTGGCGTCGATGGTCGCGCTCACCGAGGACTGGGCCGGGTCCTCGGTCACGGTGAGCGTGGCGTCGAACGTCTCGAACCGGCCGCGCACCTTGCTGATCATCATGTGGCGCACCGAGAACCCGACCTCGGAGTGCGCCGGGTCGATCTTCCAGATGCCGGGGGTGAGGGTCTGCTCGGACATGCTGCTGCCTCCAGGGAAGCGGTGGGACGGGTGGCCGGTCGGCAGGACTGGTGACACCGATGAATCATCAGCGAAAGATTCTTGCCAGGAAGAGAGTCTACGCTGATCGGGGAGGCGCGCAAGTAGCATGTGCTGTATGAGCGCGGTCAACTGGCTG
Source organism: Marinitenerispora sediminis (assembly GCF_003336425.1). GTDB lineage: Bacteria > Actinomycetota > Actinomycetes > Streptosporangiales > Streptosporangiaceae > Marinitenerispora > Marinitenerispora sediminis. The sequence goes on from NZ_QEIO01000010.1 coordinate 50,659, forward strand.
GACGCCGACGAGCAGCGGACGTGGCGGAGCTACCTCGTCGTGAACTCGATGCTCGAGGAGCGGCTCGACCGCGACCTCCAGCAGCGCAACGGCCTCAGCCTCGTCGAGTACGGCATCCTGGTGCACCTGTCGGAGGCGGACGGGCAGCGCATGCGCATGCGCAGCCTGGCCGACACCGTCATCGTCTCCAAGAGCCGCCTCTCCCACCAGATCGCCCGGCTGGAGCGCGACGGCTACGTGCGCCGCGAGACGTGCGCGGAGGACCGCCGCGGCGCCTGGGCGGTGCTCACCCCGAGCGGCGAGTCCAAGCTCCGCGAGGCGGCGCCGTGGCACGTGGCGGCCGTGCGCGCCAACCTCTTCGGGGTGCTGAGCGACGAGCAGGCCAAGCAGCTCGGCGAGATCATGGGAGTCCTGGAGCAGCGGCTGCGCGAGACCAGCGGCGCGTGACCGTTCCCACCGGCACCGGCCCCCGGCAGCACGCGGCCGGGGAGGAAGTAGAGTCGCCTTCCGTGACCGGACCACGCATCATCGGGGCGCAGCGCTTCCGCGACGACGACGGCGGCGCCGATCCGCAGCTACGCGAGCAGCTGGACGGCTACGCGCGGGGCACGGCGGGCGACCGCCAGGTGCTCGACGCCCTCAGCCGCTCCCGCCTGCTGGTGCCGGTGGTCGCCGTCCCGGTCGAGGTCGAGGAGGGCGCCGACGGCCTCCGGCACGACAAGAAGAGCGAGGTGGCGCTGCCCATCCTCGTGGGCGGCGACGGGCGCCGGGGCGTGCTCGCCTTCACCTCGGTGGAGTCGGTGCGGCGCTGGCGGCCTGACGCCCGCCCGGTGCCGGTGGAGGCCGTGGAGGCCTGCCGGGCGGCCGTCGACGAGGGCGCCGACGCGCTCGTGGTCGATGTCTCCGGACCGGTGACCTACGCCGTGGAGGGCCACTTCCTGGCCAGCCTCGCCGAGCACGGCACCGTGCCCGCCCCCTCGGAGGACCCGCAGGTCCTGGCCCGGATCTACCGGGTCACCCACACCGAGTTCGGCATCGAGCGGGTGCGCATCCACGAGTCCGAGCGCGCCGACATCGGCATCCGGCTGGAACTGGACCGCCGGGACGACGCGACCCTGCGCCGCGTCGCCGAACGGCTCGCCGCCGAACTGGCGCCGGTGCTGCCCGGCGGTATCGAACTCAGCGCCGTGGTGCGGGCCCGGCGCGACGCCTGACGTTCCGCGTCGCGCCGGGCCGGGCGTCACCGCGCGACCGGGGCCTCCCGCTCCGTCGCGCTTCCCAGCAGCTCCGCCAGCGCCGGGTGCCGGCGCCCGGCGTCGATGGTGACGATCTCGTACGCCGCCACCCCGGCCCGCACGAACGGGTCCTCCGCCGTGATCTGCTCGACGCGCTCCCGGCTCACCCCCGTGGCGACGATGGCGCCGCCGAGCTCGGCGGGGACCGAGGTGCCCGAGACCAGGAAGACGCCCTCCTCGTGGTGGCGCTCCAGATACCGGACGTGCGCGGGGACATGCGGTCCGACCTGCGCGGGCGGAACCGTGTACCGGACGATCAGCAAGTGGACGTGTTGGCTCATTCAGGTGATGCTAACCGGGCCCGGCGGCCGGGACGCTCCGGCACGCCGAGGCGGGCCGACCGGAAAACCGCAGGCCACGACGGCGTGCCCCGCCCCACCGGGCGCCCGCCGGCACCGCCCGCCCTCCGCGCCCGGCCGCCGCCGGGCGGTTGGGCCGGCGCGGGCGGCGGGGGTGTGGAACACTCTCCGGGGGCCGACCCGGTCCCGCCCCTTCTCCCCACCGTCCCGCGGATGCCCTGGAGAGCCGTCATGCCCGCGCCCGTCGACTTCCTCCTCCCGGTGGCGCTGGCCGCGCTCGGTGCCGTGCTCGGTGTGGTCCTGGGGCGGGTCGTACCGCTGTTCCACGCCTACGAGTACCGGCCCGACGACGACTCCGGGCCGCCGCCGCCGACGTGTCCGCACTGCGGCGGCACCGTCCCGTGGGCGCGGTGGGCCGCCCTCCCGGCGCGGTTCGCCGCCTCCGGGCGCTGCCCGGCCTGCGGGCTGGCCGTCCGGTCGCCGGCGGTCGTGGCCGTGCTCACCGCGGTGGTTCTGGCGGTGCTCGGCGCCGCGGCCTCCGGCAGCATCGCCGGCGGACCGGTCCGGTCCCCGTCGGAGGTGGCGGCGTTCGCGTTCCTCGGAGTCTGGGGCGTGCTGCTCGCCGTCATCGACGCGCGCACCCACCGGCTGCCCAACCCGCTCGTGCTGCCGGCCTACCCGGTCGCGCTCGCGCTGCTCGGGGCCGCCGCGGCGACCACGCCCGGCGGCGGCGCGGCCCTGCGGTCCGCCCTCATCGGCATGGCCGCCCTGTGGGCCTGCTACTGGCTGCTCTGGTTCATCTATCCGGCCGGCATGGGCTGGGGCGACGTCAAGCTCTCCGGGCTGCTGGGCCTGTACCTCGGCTGGACCGGGCTCGGCGCCGTGGCGAGCGGGACCTTCGTCGCCTTCCTGCTCTCGGCCTGCTACGGCCTGGTGCTCATCGCGCTGCGCCGCGCGACGCGCAGGAGCCAGCTGCCCTTCGGGCCGTTCATGATCCTCGGCGCCCTCGGCGTCATCGTCGCCGGCGACCCGCTGCCCGCGCTGCTGGGCTGAGCGCTTGGGCCCGGCGGTCCGGGGCGGGCGGAGCAGCGGTTCCACCGCCCGGCCACGTGCCCCGATGTGCCGAGACCGGCCGAACCGTGAAAGGATCGGGGCCATGTTGCGCTGGCTGACCGCGGGCGAATCCCACGGACCGGCACTCGTCGCGATCTTGGAGGGCCTCCCGGCCGGCGTGTCCGTCACTTCCGACGACATCGCCGCCGCGCTGCGCCGCCGACGCGCCGGGTACGGTCGGGGCGCCCGGATGAAATTCGAGCAGGACCGCGTCTCCGTCATCGGGGGCATCCGGCACGGCCGCACCCTCGGCGGTCCCGTCGCCATCGAGGTGGGCAACACCGAGTGGCCCAAGTGGGAGCAGGTGATGTCCCCGGACCCGGTGGCCGCCGAGGTCCTCGAGGGGATCGCCCGCAACGCGCCGCTGACCCGGCCGCGCCCCGGCCACGCTGACCTCGTCGGCATGCAGAAGTACGGGCACGAGGAGGCCCGGCCGATCCTGGAGCGCGCGAGCGCCCGCGAGACCGCGGCCCGCGTGGCGATCGGCGAGGTCGCCCGCCGGTTCTGCGAGCAGGCGCTCGGGGTCCGCATCCTGAGCCACGTCGTCTCCATGGGCCCGGTCGCCGTTCCCGAGGACGCCCCGGCCCCCACCCCGGCCGACGCCGACCGGGTCGACGCCGACCCCCTGCGCTGCTTCGACCCCGAGACCAGCGCGCGCATGGTCGCCGAGGTCGACGACACCAAGAAGAGCGGCGACACGCTCGGCGGCGTCGTGGAGGTGCTCGCCTACGGCCTGCCGCCCGGCCTGGGCAGCCACGTGCACTGGGACCGGCGGCTCGACGCCCGGCTGGCCGGAGCGCTCATGGGCATCCAGGCGATCAAGGGCGTGGAGGTCGGCGACGGCTTCCGCACCGCCGCCCGCCGCGGCTCCGCCGCGCACGACGAGATCGAGCCAGGTCCCGGCGGAGTGCGGCGGCGCAGCAACCGCGCCGGAGGCGTCGAGGGCGGCATGACCACCGGCGAACCCCTGCGGGTGCGCGCCGCCATGAAGCCCATCGCCACCGTGCCGCGCGCCCTGGACACCATCGACGTCACCACCGGCGAGGTCGCGCAGGCGCACCACCAGCGCAGCGACGTCACGGCCGTCCCGGCGGCCGGAGTGGTCGCCGAGGCCATGGTCGCCCTCGTCCTGGCCGAGGCCGCGGTGGAGAAGTTCGGCGGGGACTCCGTCGCCGAGACCGCGCGCAACCTGCGCGGCTACCTCGACACCCTGGCCGTCAGGTAGCACCCGGCGTGCGGCCGCCGGCGGCCGCACGCCACGGCCTCCGCGGAGGGGACGCGACCGGTGCCGCGCGGGTCTCGGCCGCGCCCGAGCCGGCCGTCCCCCCGCTCCCACCACACATCACGGACGTGGTCCCTCCCCGGCAGGGCCGGGGGCGGCCACACGAGGAGATCTGATGAGCGGACCCGTCGCGGTTCTCATCGGCTCGCCCGGGGCGGGCAAGACCACGGTCGGCCGCGCCCTGGCCGAGCGGCTGGGAGCGGCGTTCGTCGACACCGACGAGGTGGTCGAGGAGCGCGCCGGCAAGACCGTCGGCGAGATCTTCGTCGAGGACGGCGAGGAGGCGTTCCGGGTGCTGGAACGCGCGGTCGTCGCGGAGGCGCTCACCACGCACACCGGTGTGCTCGCGCTCGGCGGCGGAGCCGTCCTGCACCCGGACACCCGCGCCGACCTCGAAGGCCAGCACGTCGTCTACCTGGAGGTGGAGTTCCGGGACGCCGCCAAGCGGGTCGGGCTCGACCAGGCCCGGCCGCTGCTGCTCGGCAACCCGCGCGCCAAGCTGCGCGCCCTCCTGGAGCAGCGGCTGCCGGTCTACCAGGGGCTGGCCGTCACCACGGTGCCCACCAGCGGCTACCACCCCGAGGAGGTCGTCGACGCCATCGTCGCCGCCCTCCCCGAGCACGAGGACGGAGAGCGATGACGGCCACCCGCATCGGGGTCGGCGGCACCTCGGCGCCCTACGACGTGGTCATCGGCAGCGGCGTCCTCGGGGAGCTTCCGGGGCTCGTCGGGCCGCGCGCCGAGCAGGTGGCGGTGATCCATCCCGCCGCCCTCGGCGAGGTGGCGCGGCCGGTCGTCGCCGCGCTCACCGCCGCCGGCCGCACCGTGCACGCCATGGTGGTCCCGGACGGCGAGGCCGCCAAGACCCCGGCCGTGGCCGCCGACCTGTGGGCGCGGCTCGGCCGTGCCGGCTTCACCCGCAGCGACGCCGTGGTCGGCGTCGGCGGCGGCGCGACCACCGACCTCGCGGGGTTCGTCGCCGCCACCTGGCTGCGCGGCGTGCCGGTGGTCCTGGTGCCCACCACGCTGCTCGGCATGGTGGACGCGGCGGTCGGCGGGAAGACCGGCGTCAACACCGCCGAGGGCAAGAACCTGGTCGGCGCCTTCCACCCGCCCGCGGGCGTGCTGTGCGACCTCGCCACGCTGCCGACCCTGCCGGCCGCGGACTACATCGGCGGCCTGGCCGAGATCGTCAAGGCGGGATTCATCGCCGACCCGGTGATCCTCGACCTCGTGGAGGACGACCCGGAGGGCGCCACCCGCCCCGAGGGCCGGCACACCCGGGAGCTGATCGAGCGGGCCGTCGCGGTCAAGGCCGACGTCGTCTCCGGCGACCTGCGCGAGGCGGGGCGCCGCGAGATCCTCAACTACGGGCACACCCTCGGCCACGCCATCGAACGGGCCGAGAACTACACCTTCCGGCACGGCTACGCCGTCGCCGTCGGAATGGTCTTCGCGGCCGAGCTGGCCCGGCTGTCCGGCCGGATCAGCACCGCGCTGGTGGATCGGCACCGCGCCGTCCTCGCCTCGGTCGGACTGCCGACCGGCTACGCGGCCCAGGCGTGGCCGGAGCTGCGCGAGCACATGCGGGTGGACAAGAAGGCGCGGGGCGCCACGCTGCGGTTCGTCGTGCTCGACGCCGTCGGCCGGCCCGCCATCCTCGCCGGCCCGTCCGACGACCTGCTCGACGCCGCCTACCGCGCGGTCGCCGCCTGACGGCGGCGCCGGGCGCGCGTGCGCACCTCGAACACCCACTAGACTGCTCTGTGGAACAGTCCCGGCCGCATCGCACATGCCCGGCGCCCGATCGCCCGGCGCCGCCGGCCGGGACGCGAGCCGACAGCCTCCGCCGTGAGCGCCGCGCGGTCCCGCGCGGGGACGGACGCGGACGCGACCGCGGCTGAGACGATCACCGATCCTGCCCGACCGCTGGGAGAGACGACCGAAGTGGCCACGACGAACGACCTCAAGAACGGCATCACCCTGAAACTCGACGGTGGCGAGCTCTGGAGCGTCGTCGAGTTCCAGCACGTCAAGCCCGGCAAGGGAGGTGCGTTCGTCCGCACCAAGCTGAAGAACGTCACCTCCGGCAAGGTGGTCGACAAGACCTTCAACGCGGGCGTCAAGGTCGAGGTGGCCAACGTCGACCGCCGCGAGATGCAGTACCTCTACGCCGAGGCCGACTCCTACGTCTTCATGGACACCCAGACCTACGACCAGCTCCACGTCTCGCGCGAGGTCGTCGGCAAGAACGCCGACTACCTGCTGGAGAACAACACCGCCACCGTCGCGGTGAACGAGGGCAACCCGCTCTACATCGAGCTGCCCGCCGCCGTCGAACTCCTCATCAAGGAGACCGAGCCGGGCCTGCAGGGCGACCGGTCCACCGGCGGCACCAAGCCGGCCACGCTGGAGACCGGTGCCGTCATCCAGGTCCCGCTGTTCATCACCACCGGCGAGCGCGTCAAGGTCGACACCCGCACCGGCGATTACCTCGGCCGCGTCAACTGATGCCGACGCACTCGTCCACCACGGGACCCGGGGCAGGAGACCGATGAGCGGCGCGCGACGCAAGGCCCGCAGACGCGCGGTCGAGGTGCTCTACGAGGCCGAGGTGCGCGGCGTCCCGGTGCCCGCGGTGATCGAACGGCGCCGGGCGCAGACCGAGCCGCCGATCAACGAGTTCACCGAGCAGCTGGCGGCGGCCGTCGACGAGCGGCGCCGGCGCATCGACGAACTGCTGAACGAGTACGCCATCGGGTGGACCCTGGAGCGGATGCCCGTGGTCGACCGCAACATCCTGCGGATGGGCGCCTACGAGCTGCTCTGGGCGGACGACATCCCCGACGGGGTCGCGATCGCCGAGGCCGTCGCGGTGGCCAAGGAGCTGTCCACCGACGAGTCGCCCACGTTCGTCAACGGCCTGCTCTCGCGGCTCATGGAGAACAAGGCGAAGCTCACCCTGTAGGGGCGGGCCGCCGACCCCCGAGGCGCGGCGCCCGCCGGGTGCCGCCCCCGGGTGTGCGGGCGGATGGGAAGGAACCGCGTGACCGACAACCCCGGCGTGCCCTCGGGCGGCACGTTCGCCACCGGCCCGCACCGGGCCGCGACCACGGCGCGCACGGCCGTGGTGTGGAACGTCCTCCGCGACGTCCTGGCCGGGCTCGGCTCCGAGTCCGGCGGACCGCTGGAGATCGTGGACGCCGGCGGCGGTACCGGCGGCTCCGCCGTCCCGCTCGCCGAGCTCGGGCACCACGTCACCGTCGTGGAGCCCAGCCCCGACTCGCTGGCCGCGCTGGAGCGCCGGGCCGCCGAGGCGGGCGTGCGGGTGCGGGCGCTGCAGGGCGAGACCGGCGACCTCGCCGACCTGGTTCCCGCCGGGCACGCGGACCTCGTCCTGGTGCACAACGTGCTGGAGTACGTCGAGGACCCGCTGGCCGCCCTGGTGGACGTCGTCGGGATCACCCGCCCCGGCGGCGCGGTCAGCCTGCTCGCCGCCAACGCGGTGGCCGGCATCCTGCACCGCGCCCTGGCCGGGCACCTCCAAGAGGCGCAGCGCCTCCTGGAGTCCGCGGACGGCCGGTGGGGGGAGGCCGACCCGATGCCCCGCAGGTTCACCGAGCGGCAGCTCGTGGAGCTCGCCGCACTGGCCGGCCTGCCCGAGACCGAGGTGCGCGGGGTCCGCGTCTTCTCCGACCTGCTGCCCGGACGGGTCTTCGAGGGCGATCCGCAGGCCGGCCGCGCCCTCCTGGAGCTGGAGCAGGCCGCGTCGGCGCACCCGGAGCTGTCCGGCATCGCCACCCAGCTGCACGTGCTCGCCCGGCGTCCCGCCCGCTAGGAGCCGGGGCCGGCCGAGCACCGCGGCGGGCGCGCTCAGGAACGCCGCCGTCCAGCACCGTGCGCGCGGGGGTACGGCCCGGGCCGTACCCGGGGCCGGATTGGCGCCGACCCCGTCCCAGGCCGCACACTGGTCACATGAGCCGACGCCAGCTGGAGCGCGGAGCGGCGCTGCGCGGAGTGGTCGGGCCGGACGGCATCAGGCCGCTGGCCGCCGCGGCCGCCGCCGACGCCGACTGCCACATCCTGCACATCGACATGGACGCGTTCTTCGCCAGCGTCGAGCAGCTCCGGCACCCCGAGACCCGCGGCCGGCCGGTGATCGTCGGGGGTACCGGCGCCCGCGGTGTGGTCTCCTCCGCGAACTACCTCGCCCGCGGCTTCGGCGTGCACTCCGCCATGCCCATGGTGCGCGCGCTGCGGCTGTGCCCCGACGCCGTCGTCTTCCCGCCGGACGGGGCGGCCTACCGCCGCGCCTCCGAGGCCGTCATGGACATCCTGCGGTCCGTCACCCCCGAGGTGGAGAAGCTCTCGACGGACGAGGCGTTCCTCGACGTCTCCGGAGCCCAGCGCCGGCTCGGCAGCCCGGTGCGCATCGCCGAGCTGATCCGGCACCGCGTCCGCCAGGAGCAGCAGCTCACCTGCTCGGTGGGGGTCGCGGCCACCAAGTTCGTCGCCAAGCTGGCGTCCACCCACTGCAAGCCGGACGGCCTGCTGCTCGTCCCCACCGAGCACGTCACGGCGTTCCTGCACCCGCTTCCGGTCGGCGCGCTGTGGGGGGTGGGGGAGAAGGCGGAGCAGAGCCTCACCCGGCTCGGCCTGCGCACCGTGGGCGACGTCGCGGGGGTGTCGCCGGAGACGCTCCGGCACGAGCTGGGGCACGCGCTCGGCGGCCGGCTCGCCGAACTCGCCTGGGGGCGCGACGACCGGCAGGTGGCCACCGCCACCCCCGACAAGAGCGTCGGCGCCGAGGAGACCTTCCCCCGCGACGTGGACGACGTCGAGGTCATCCACCGGGAGATCCTGCGGCTGTCGGAGAAGGTCGCGCGCCGGCTGCGCGCCAGCGGGCAGGTGGGGCGCACCGTCGTGGTCAAACTGCGCCGCGCGGACTTCACCACCATCACCCGGTCCCGGACGCTGGGGGAGCACACCGACGTGGCCCGCGAGATCAACGCGGTGGCGCGGGAGCTGTACGCCGCGGCCGGGCTGGAACGGGTGCGGCTGCGCCTCGTGGGGGTGCGGGTGGAGGGGATCGCGGACGCCGCCACCGCGCCCCGCCAGCCGACGCTGGACGAGCCGGAGACCGGCTGGCGCGAGGCCGAGCGGGTCATGGACCAGGTCGCCCGCCGATTCGGCGCCGGAGCGATTCTGCCCGCCGCATTGGTGAATCGTGATGATGCTGACGTATGATTAGGCACTTTCGTCCCTCGCCGCTCGTTTCCAACGGGTGGGATGGGACGCATCCCCACGCCGATTTCCGCTGCTCGACGGCGGAAGAGAGGGAACGAGGGAGCCGGTGGTTCGGGCAGACGGTGAGGGTAGTGTGACCCATGTGGGTCACCCGGTCGCGCATCTTTTCTTTTCACCGAGCGCTAAGGCAACGTATTCTGGGCATATCAGTGGCCGTCAGATTGTTGCTCAGTACCCGTCGCCCCACTCGGGGACTGTCATTGGGAGGCGCCGTGCCGCTCTCTGAACACGAGCAGCGCATGCTCGAACAGATCGAGCGGGCGCTGTATGCCGAGGACCCGAAGTTCGCCAACACCGTACGTCAGACGAACCCGCAGGTCCACTACAAGCGCTGGATCATCAAGGCGTCGATCGGCTTCGTGCTCGGCGTGTGCCTCCTCATGGGAGGCGTCATCGCCAAGGCCCCCGCAGTCGGGGCGATCGGCTTCATCGTCATGCTGGCCTGCACGCTGTGGGGTCTCTCCGGATGGCGGCGGGTCGCGGGCAGCAGCCCGGGCGAGACCGCCGGCACCCCGCAGCCGCGGCAGCGGCGGCAGCAGCGCCCGGGCATGATGGACCGCTTCGAGGAGCGGTGGCGCCGTCGGCAGGAGGGCGACCAGTAGCGCGTAGCGGCGCGTACGCCGCTTCAAGGATCCCGGCCCCACGGGATCGGAGTCTCCACCGGACGGGCGTCCGCCCCGGCAGCAGCCGGGCGGGCGCCCGCCCGGCGTGTCCGGCCGGGTTCGGCGGGCGCCGGCCCCCGGTGCCCGGGCGCTGGGGGCGGCGGGGTCAGCGCAGGACCGGCAGCAGCAGCGCGCGCAGCCGGACGCGGCGGCTCCGGGCGGCGACCAGCGCGGCCCGCACCGCGGCGCTGTCGGCCGCCAGGTCCTCCGGCACCTCCGGCACGGGGGCGTAGCGGGCGCTCTCCTCGGCGCTCGCGATCCGGAGCAGCGCCGCGCGGGCGGGGTCGGCCAGGCCTACCTGGGCGGCCAGCCGGCGGGCGGCCGCGCGGGGGGTCTCGGCCGGGTCCCAGCCCAGCCGGGAGTCCAGGACGTCGGCGCGCAGCTCGCGCCAGGCCGCCCGGGCCCGGGCGGACGGGGTGCCGGCGCGCGCCCACCGCAGCCGGCTCCGGGCCAGCCGGGCGAGCGCCGGGGCGGCGAGCAGCACCGGCAGCAGCGCCGCCACGGCCACGAGCACCCACCAGCCAGCCCCGGACCCGGTGGCACCGCCGGTGGCGGGCTCGGCGGGCTCGGCCGTGGCGGCGTCCTCCGGGCCCGGCTCGGCCGCCGCGGACGGCTCCGGCTCCGCCTCGGGCCGGCGCTCCTCCTCGGTCCCGCCCTCGTCGGCCGCGGCCCCGGGATCGGCCGGGACCGCGTAGGCGGGCGTGGTGGCGCTCGGCTGGCCGGCGGCGGTGGCAGGTGTCGGCTCGAAGCGCAGCCAGCCCGCGCCCTCGAAGTAGAGCTCCGGCCACGCGTGCGCGTTCCGCTCGGTCACCACCCAGCGGCCATCGGCGGTGCGGGTGCCGGACGTGTAGCCCACCGCGACCCGTGCCGGCACCCCGGCCTGCCGGGCCATCAGCGCCATGGCGGCGGCGAACTGCTCGCAGTAGCCGATCCGGCTGTCGAACAGGAAGTCCACCAGCGGGTCGACCCCCTCGGGGACCGCGGGCGGGCGGAGGCTGTAGGCGAACCGGCCGCCGGTGAACCACTCCTGCAGCGCCACCGCCCGCGCGTGCGGGGTGGCCGCGCCGCTGACGATCGACCGCGTGAGCTCACCGACACGCGGGTCGACCGAGTCGGGCACCTCCAGGTAGCCGCGGTCCACCGTCGAGACGGTGCTGAAGCGCGCCGCGCCCAGTTCGGCGGGGTCGGGGTCGGGCACCGCGCTGCGCACCCGGTAGGTCAGGCCGGCGGCCTCGCCCTGGGTGGAGAACACCATCAGCGTGGCGGGGTCCACGTACCACTCCCCGGCGACCTCCACCCGGCGTGCCGCATAGGGCAGCGGCAGGAAGTCGAACCGCGCCGCGGTGCCGGGGACCGCGACCTCCGTGGTGACCGCGGTGGTGCCGCCGCCGTCCTCGTCCACACCCGGCGGCTCGGGGAGGTCCCCGTCCGCCACCCGGTTGCGGCGGGCCGCCTGCACCGCCGACATGGTCCAGCTCTGGCCGTCGAAGACGTCCAGCACATGCACGCGCAGGTACTCCGGTCGGGCCGCCGACGTGCGGTACTCCAGCACCTGGCGGTCCGTGGGCGAGGTGAGGTCGCGCCGCAGCGACACCAGCGGGTGCGTGGTGATGACCGTCTGGGCGCCGCTCCGCTGGCCGCCCGCCAGCGCGTACACCGCGCCCTCGGTGAGGCCGGGGACGGCGTGGGGAAGCAGCAGCGCGACGGCCAGCGCGGCGGCGGCGATGCCGGCGCCGCCGCCGAGGTGCCGGGCGCCGCCCCCCAGCGCCGCGAGCCGCGCCCGCAGCCCGGCCCGGGACCAGCGCGGCGTCCCGACCGGGTCGGCGGTGCCCCAGGGCGCGATCCGCTCCCAGCCGTCGACGGCGAGCAGCAGCAGGTAGCCGCCGGCGGCGCAGGCGAACGCCCGCCACCCGACACCGCCCTGGTCCACGGTCAGCGGCACGAACAGCACGGCCAGCAGCACCGGACCCGTCAGCGCCGCGGCGTACAGCGTCACGGCGAGCAGGTCGACGAGGAGGGCGAGCAGCGTGAGGCAGAGCGCGACCACCAGCATGAGCCCGGCCCCGGTCGGTACCGGCGTCGGGTTGGCGAGGATCGCCCCCCACCCCTCGCCGGCCAGACCGCGCAGGGCCGCCAGGGCGGCCGGCGACGGGACGAACCCCAGCCATGCGGTGCCGGGCGGGGCCAGCAGCGCGGTCAGCAGGCACAGTGCGGCCGCCGCCTGCACGGCGGGAACCGCCCAGCCGGGCAGCCGGGCAGCCCGGGCCGCGGCTCCGGCCACCGCGACCGCCACGACGGCGAGCACAGCCGGCCGCCACCACCCCGCGCCGTCGAACAGCGTGTGCAGCAGCGGCACCGCCGCCAGTGTCGCCGCCATCGCGGCGAACGTGATCCCCAGCCTCACCGCGGCCCCTCCCGCC
>NZ_QEIO01000091.1 GCF_003336425.1 Marinitenerispora sediminis
GGGGTTGGGCGTTGGGCACCGGCGGCCGGACCACAGGCGGTCCGGCGTTCGTGGGCGGCCCGTCCCGGCTGGAGCCATGACGGCCAGGACGGGCCGCGCGGGAGGGCATCGGGCTGGGGAAGAACCCTCCCGTGGCCGCGCCCGCGACCCCCTTACGTCGCGGGCGCGGCCGTCTACTCGCCGTCGATCGGCTCGACTCCGATCCCAGGTCTCGGCCACCACTTCACACGCGGGCGGCGGTTGACCCCCGGCAGCAGGGAGATGACGGAGTCGGCGACCTCCACGGCGCCACGGGCCTCATGCTCGATCGGCCCGATCGGCATCCACCAGCCGTTCCGGGGTTCCTGGCCCGGGTGCAGGGGCGGCATCCAGATCATCCAGGCCCGGCGCTGCGGCCCCCAGTGGGCCATCTGGATCAGCACGCTCCCCAGCAGGGTGGGCTCGCTGTCCTGGAGGTCGGTGTAGATCCCGGCGGAGATGAGCTGCATGTCCCGGTCGGCGTCGGCGACGTACCCGACGGCGGTGAGCGCTTCGACCAGCCGGTCGAACGCGTCCTGCTCCGACACCTCGGGCTCGGGGATCTCGGCGGTCACGCGGCGGCCTGCCGGCACAGCACGTAGGGCCGGGCACTCGGCGGCGGCTCGAACGCAGCCAGGGCGCAGTCGAGCGCGTGGAGGTCGTCCGAGGCCAGCGAGATCTCCACGGCCCGGTGCCGCGCCCTGTACGGGGCCGCGTCCCCGGTCCGGTAGGTAATCTCCCACCGGGCGCCGTGCCGCAGCGCCATCGAGGCGAACTCGGCGTAGTCCGGGATGCGGGACGGATCCGCGGCCGGACGCTGGTCGGGCAGGAACCTCCGATGCCGGCTGGCCGCAGATTGCTCAGGTATGCGGGGGACCGGCCACGTGTATGTCGTCGCCATGCCCTGACGGTAGATCGCGGCATGTCAGGGGGAGGGCACAGAATGTGCCCCCTCGTCGTCACGCCGCGAGCAGCCCGACCTTCGTCGCCACGATGCTCGCGGTGGTGCGTCGGGAAGCGTCGCGGGAGTCGAGTTCTTCGAGGAGCATTCTTCGCGCGTAGCCGTTGTAGGCGATCGTCTCTGGCGCCGCATCATGCGCGTTGTCGAGCACGGCCAGCGCTTCGCGGTACTGGCCGTCCAAGTAGTAAGCGCGGGCCTGCTCGATCCGGTGGCGGGCTCGCCGCGGCCGGGACGGGATCACGCTGTTCGTCGCCCGTTCGGCCTGGCGGACGCTCTCGCCACCGGCGCGCAGTTCGACCGCGACCGTGGTGGCGTGCGCCCCCATGATGGCCTGGGAGAACGAGGTGACGGGGTGGTAGTACATGTTCGGCAGCCGCTCGGCGATCTTTTCGGCCCGATCCCACCAGTTCCAAGCAACTCCAGACTCACCGCGGCGGGCCGCCGTGCACCCCGCCTCGAAGTGCAGCGCTCCCCAGATCGCGAACGGGGCGACCTGACCCGCGTCCACATGGGGCCGCAGAGCGTCCAGCGTCTCGCTGGTCACCACGTCCGCGGCGTCCCAGTCCCCGGCATCCCGATGCGCCTGGGCCATCAGCCACGACGCCACCCCAATCGCATGGACGTCCCCGGAGTCCTGCGCGGCGACCATTCCCCGCTCGGCTACCCGCCACAGCAGATCAGCCGCCGGCTGGTACGCGATGAAGAACTGCGCGAGCGCGTACACCTCGGCGAGCACGGCCTGGGCCGCGCGCCGCTGTGTCCGGTCCTCGGCCTGGTAGGCGGCAAGTTGGGCGTCGGTGATCAGGCCGGGCAGCAACTGGCCGAGGACGTCCCGGTGGTTGCGCGAAGAGTGCCGGGCGATCCACGCCTGGTCGAGGCGGGCGCGAAGGTGCGGTACTGGCGGCGCGGCGTGGTCGGTGAGACCCGGCGAGGAGTTCAGTGCCGCCCGCACGGCGGGCAGACGGGCGTGGCCAGGCCCCGTGAACATGTCGACCTGCATGGATTGCTCCCCGGTGAGGTGCGAGAGGTCACGGACCCGCAGTGCCTCAGCCAGCCGCACGAGAATGTGAAGCTTCGGCATGTCGAGTCGTCCGACCTCGACCGCTTTCACCCACGAGCCGGACTTGCCGACGAGGCCCCCGAGCACGTCCCGCGACATGCCACGCCGAGTGCGAAGGATCTTGAGACGCTGCCCGAAAGTCAGCTCTTCGTCCGAAGGGTCCGGGGTACCATGAGATGTCATAAGGCCCTGCCTTCCTGGAGCGTCGCAACCCCAGGATAGGCAGGGCCTCCTTCATGTGTCAGGGGCCTTCCGGGATCATCCGCTCCTCGGCTGGGACGGATCCAGAAGCGGGACAGGTGGCGGCTCTCCGATCACGTTCTCCGGCTGGTCCAGCCAAATCTGCTGTTGATCTCTCGACGTGGCGGTCAGCCCGAACCGGTCATGACTCGGCCGGCCCGCGGTCTCCCACCACTCGTAGGCGGCGGCGAGTTCGGCGAAGAGCTGCCGTGGGCCGTGCTGCCGTACCCGGTAGCGGCCGGTGGTGTCAGGGGTGATGCGCCAGGACGCCCACGAGCCCGAGTCCGGTGCCATGAGGTAGACGGTGTACGACGTGTTGCCGGGGATGTCGCCGTCATACACGAGTGTGGACTTCACAGCGGGGACGCGGACGCCGATGGTGAACGAGGCGTCGAAGTCGGCTAGGACGTGGAACGGGTGGAGGTCGGTCGTCGTCTCGGTGAAGTGGTGTTCGGGCCGTATCCGGTCCTCGACGGCGCCGTGGGGGGTGCGCTGTTCGCGCATCCACATGAACCCGACGTCTCCGCCGAAGTGCCCGGACGCCGTCCCGTCCTGGTGCACCGTGAGGTGGGCGAGGGTCCCGTTGTGGAATGCGGTGCCCCACGGGGTGATGATCCTGCCGCCGGGCCGGGCCTGCTTCACCCACGCGATGGGCACCCGCTGCACCGCCGCGGTGGACAGCACCCGGTCATACGGTGCCTGCTCGGGGTGGCCGGCGGCGCCGTCTCCGGTCACCACGGTCACTCCGCCGAACCCTGTTCGCTTCAGGGCGTCGCGTGCTTGCTCGGCCAGGCCGGGGTCGACTTCGATCGTGGTGAGGTGCTCGGCCCCGAGGCGGGCGGCGAGCAGGGCGGCGTTCCACCCGGTGCCGGTGCCGATTTCCAGCACCCGCATCCCGGGTTCCGCGTCGAGGGCGGTGAGCATGTCGGCGACGATGGACGGCATCGACGCCGACGACGACACGTATCCGCGGCCAGACTCGTCGCCGTCATCGAGCTGCACCGCGACGGGCTGATCGGTGTAGCAGGCGCGCAGCCATTCGCTGGGGGACTCGGCGCGGGACAGGAGACGGGGCCGGCCGTCCTCCTGGGCCCACACGGTGTCGGGGATGAACTCATGGCGGCGCGCGGCGGCGAAGGCGGGACACCACTCTTCGATGAGGTGGCCGCCGTCCGCAAGCTCGGCGAGGAGGGCGGCCTGGAGCCGATCAGCTTCGGGGCCGCTCACTTGTCGTCGTCGTCCCGTTCGTGCCGCCCGCCGCCGCTTCCGCCGCTGTCGGGAGTGGGCGGCGGGGGCGGAGCGTCGGGTTTGTGGCCGTCCCATTGTGACTTGTCATCGTGCTTGCCCACATGACCTCCCGTGATCGCGCGGTGACGGCTCCACGGTAGGTGGTTGTGGGCGGCGTGTCCCCGGATTCGGCCGACGTCGGCCAACGCTGCTGACCTTCGGAGGGGCGGCAGAGAGATTTCGCTAAGCCGCGCTGGCGTCATCTGGGGGTGGGCACAACCGCGGTGGCCGCCTCGATGATCTTTCGTGCCCACCGCCGGTTCGTCGCGGGCACCCCGTACTTCGCGCACAGCCGTCGTTCGGACGGCAGCTCGGCGCCGAGAGCGACGGTCAGGCGGTAGTCCTCGACGGCGCGCTTGAACACGGCCGGGTCCCGTTCCGGCGGGAGGCCGGCCCCGGCGGCCGGTTCACGGGCAGGGGAGTAGAGGGCCGGGAGAACCTGCGGATACGGCTCGTCGGCGGGTGGCGGTGTGACGGGGACGCGGACGTGGCGGGGCTGCGCGACCTCGCCCGGACGGATCGCGAGCGGCGCGAGGTCGGCGAACACGTCGCCCACGTCGAGGACGAGCTGGCGGTCCGCTGCGGCGATGATGCCGTCGATGCGGGCGGCGGCTTCGGGGATGCGGACGCCGGCGCGGAGCTGGTAGGCGACGTCGGCCGGGACGCGCCACGCCCAGAGTATCCCGAAGTGGCGGCGGAGGCGGCGGATGGCTTCGACGCGGGTGACGTGCAGCTCCACCGCGTCGTGGTAGGAGGTGATGCCCCAGAGGACCATGCGGCGCTTCATCATCATGGACTGGAGCGGGGCGAGGAGCCAGCGGGCGCGGGGGATCGCCTCGACGGACGGGGCCTGGCGGATCTTCCAGGCGCGGCGCCGCTGGACGAGGACGAACTCCCACAGCACGGCCGCGATCAGCGGCAGCACCGCCCACGCCACCCTTGCGGCGAGGCTCCGCCCGGCGGCGTGCTCCCACTGGAACCACGCCGAGGCGGCCATGATGGCGACGACCATCGCGCGGGGGAACAGCGGGGACGCGCCCTGCTGGGACCACCGGTAGGAGGCGACGGCGAACAGTGCGGCCATGCCGTCGAACGCGCAGAACAGCAGGTAGGGCCACGGCCCGGTGAGGCCCATGTCGTGGCGGGCGAAGTCGGTGAGTCCCTGCATGATGAGGCCGGCGACGACGGCGACGAACCAGCCGACGAGCAGGTTTTCGAGTAGGTTCGCGCGGCGGTCCGTTCCCTGGCCGCGCAGCCAGTTGGTGGCGGCGGCGACTGTGCGCAGGACGCCGAGGAGGACGGCGACGGCGGCCAGGGCGGCGACGGCGAGCGCGGATGGCGGTATGGACGAGGCCGCTCCGAAAAGAACGGCGATACGATCGGTCATGGTTCGGCTCCTGCGTTCTCAGGTGTCCGGACGGCCCCGGGGGCGACGGTGAGGCGTCGCCCCCGGGGCATCGGTCTTCTACGCGGCGTTGCGTCCTTGCATGTGTGCGTTTTCGTGTGCGATGACGTCCTCCAGCCGGTAGCGCACCAGCCGGCCGCACTTGATCCAGGCGGGACCGTCTCCGCGCGACCTCATGTTGGCGAGTGTCTGCACACCGATCTGCCAGCGGTCCGCGAGTTCCTTGGGGGTGAGGTGATGCACGTATGAACCTCGCTCTTTTTGGAAGAGTTCTCTATCAAAATGATAGTGGAGGATGGTAAGACTAGGTACCGGTAAGCAGCAGCGCGTAAGGAGGGGTACAAGTTGATCGCCTAGTGGGACACTGCCACCATGCCTGAAACGCCGAAGAGCCGCCGGATGAACGAGCTTGGCCCTACCGGGCAGCAGGTAGCGGCGAATGTTCGCCGATTCCGTCGCCTTCGAGGGTTGTCCACGACAGAGCTGGCCCGTCGCCTCACCGAGGTCGGCCGGCCCACGATCGCAGGAGCGATCACGCGAATCGAGGCCGGGCGGCGGCGAGTGGACGCGGACGATCTCGTGGCACTAGCCCAGACGCTAGGTGTCACGCCCTCCGCGCTCCTTCTCCCCCCCACTGCTGAAGGTCACACCGAGGTGACCGGCGCGGGACAGGTTCCGGCACACGACGCCTGGCGTTGGATGGACGGGCAGTGGCCGCTGGGTGCGTCCCGCGATCCCGAGGAGCTGAGGAAACAGCTCACGGATTTCCACCTTCACGCACGACCTTACGGGATACCGCCGTACCAGTCGGTTGATGACGCTGTCGTGTGGATGCGGGACTTCGATGCAACGCCGTTCGAAAAGGACCGTACTGCTCCAGGGCAGCATGACAGAAAGTAGCTCCTCGTGCCGAGAGCATGGGTGTACGACCGCACCAGGGACAAGGCGTACCGGGAGGCCGTCAAGAAGGCCAAGGCCGCCAAGCGGACGCCACCGGGACGGTGGATCGTTCGCTACTACGATCCCGCAGGTCAACAGAAGAGTGGGGGCGTGTTCCAGCAGAAGACCAAGGCGGAGAAGTGGCAGCTTGAGATTGAAAGCAGCCTGTTCGACAACACCTACCGCGACCCCGACGACGCCAAAGCCAAATTGCGTGACATCGCGGAGAAGTGGCTGGACGCCCGCTCGGACCTGAAGAAGACGACATGGTGGAAGTACCGCGGGCTCCTCGACAACCACGTACTCCCTCGTTGGGGGGACCTCCCGGTATCCGCGATCCACAACGACGACATCGCGACGTGGGTCGCATGGCTCCAGAAGCCCCGCGCCGAAGGAGGTGCGAACCTCGGGGCGTCGCAGACCCGACACTGTCACCGCGTGCTGTCGATGATCCTCCAAGGTTGCGTCCCGCGACGAATCGCTAGCAATCCGGCGAAAGATGTGCCGCTCCCCAAGGCCAGTGAGGTGGAGCACTGCTACCTCACGTATGAACAAGTGGAGAACCTGGCAAACGCTGCGGCGCGGCTGCGCACGAAGTACAACCAGACGACTGCGGGCGCCCATATCAACCGGGCTCTCATTCTTCTGCTGGCGTATTCGGGGCTCCGGTGGAACGAGGCTGTAGCGCTGCGAGTCAAGCGGGTGGACCTCCGGAAGCTGACCGTCCGTGTGGTGGTGGCTTTCGCTGAGGTCAAGGGAGAGTTGATCGAGCAGCCGCCGAAGAACGGGAAGTCGCGGACGGTCGCGATTCCCGCGTCGTTGGCGGTTGAGTTGAAGCCGCTCATCGAGGGCCGCCCGGAGAACGACCTGGTGTTCACGACCAAGCGAGGGAAGGCCCTTCGCGCGGCGAACTGGCGTTCGCGGGAGTTCAACCCTGCTGTGGCCGCGGCTGGCCTGGACGGGCTTGGTCTGACGCCGCACAAGCTGCGTCACACAGCGGCGTCGCTGTCCATAGCTGCGGGCGCGGACGTGAAGGTGCTTCAGGAGATGTTGGGCCACTCCAGCGCGACTATGACGCTGGACATCTACGGGCATCTGTTCCCGAACCGCTTGGATGAGGTGGCGGCGCGGCTGGACGAGAAGCGGTTGGAGGCTGTCGCGCTCGCCGCGTGATGGCGAAAGCTTCCTCCGTGCCGCCGGACCCATGTGCAACATATGTGCAACGGCGGTTCCTGCGGCCCATCCTCAGCAACGACCAAGTGGGCGTTCACCTGGGTGAACGCCCACTTCCTGTCGGGACGGCGGGATTTGAACCCACGACCCCTTGACCCCCAGTCAAGTGCGCTGCCAAACTGCGCTACGTCCCGTTGTCCTGCGGTTTCTGCTCCGTCCCCGCGAACGGGTCCAACTCTATCGCATCCCGCAGGGCGCCCGGGACGGGTTTTTGGGGCTGGGTCAGTGCGGGATGAGTTCGGCGCCGATGCGTTCGGAGCGGCGGGCGCCCCACAGGGCCAGGGGCTCCAGGGCGGCGTTCAGGGCGGTGCCGTGCTCGGTCAGGGAGTACTCCACCTTCGGGGGGACCTCGCGGTAGACCTCGCGGTGGACGATGTCGTCCTCCTCCAGCTCGCGGAGCTGCTGGATGAGCACCTTCTCGGACACTCCGGGCAGGCCGCGTCTGAGTTCGCCGAAGCGGCGGACGCCGTGGTTGTGGAGCTCCCAGAGGATGAGCGCCTTCCACTTGCCGCCGACCACGTCCATCGCGGCGTCGATACCGCACAAATAGGGGCCCGTTCTGTGGCCGCTCGCCATGGTGTCTCACCGTTCCCTTGCTTACCTCAAGGTAGGTACCTCACAAAATTGTAGGTACTTGCCGGGTCTGCGGTAAAGGGGCGACTATCAAGTCGCTTGCTGAACATGTCGCTTTTTGAATGCGGAGGAGTCGCACGATGGCGGAACTGCCGCGGTCCCCGATCACGGTTCTCGGTCTCGGCGCGATGGGTCGGGCGTTCACCCGTGAGTTCCTGGGGGGCGGCCACCCCACCACGGTGTGGAACCGCACCCCCGGTAAGGACGGCGAACTCGTCGCCGCCGGAGCCGCGGCCGCGGCGACGATCGGCGAGGCGGTCCGGGCGAGTCGCCTGGTCGTCGTCTGCCTGCTGGACCACAGGTCCGTCCACGAGGCCCTCGATCCGGTGGCCGGCGCGCTGGAGGGGCGGGCGGTCGTCAATCTGACCAGCACCACGCCGGACGAGGCCAGGGAACTCGCCGCCTGGGCGAAGGGCCACGGCATCGACTACCTGGACGGCGGGATCATGGCCACGCCGGACATGATCGGACAGCCGCCGGCCTCCCTGCTGTACAGCGGATCGCGGACGGTCTTCGACGAACACGGGCCGGCGTTGCGGCTGCTCGGATCGGCCGACTACTTCGGTGAGGATGCCGGCCTGGCCTCGCTGTACGACTTCGCGCTGCTGGCCGGGATGTACCTCATGTTCGCCGGGTTCTCGCACGGTGCGGCCATGATGCGGTCCGCGGGCGTGCCCGCCGCCGAGTTCGCGGAGCGGGCGGTGCCCTGGCTTACGGCCATGGCGCAGACCATTCCGTTCGGCACCACGGCCGTCGACACCGGTGACTACACGACCGACGTCCAGAGCCTGGACTTCAACAAGGCGGCGGTCGACGCCATCGTCCGCGCCAGCCGGGACGCCGGGGTCGGCCTGGACGCCATCGCTCCGGTCAAGGCCCTGATCGACCGCCAGGTCGCCGACGGCCATGGCGCGGAGTCGTTCAACCGGATCTTCGAGGGGCTCAAGCCCGTCTCCGCGCCGCCTCTCGGGTGACCTGGCGCCCGGGGGCGGCCGTGGCGGTCTTCACACCGCGCAATGTGACGGAATGTCGGGTCGTCGGGCATGGTTGCCGGTGAATATCCAGAAACCAACGACGTGGAGACGCCCATGACTACGGTTCCCGATGTCACCCTCAACAACGGCGTGCGTATTCCGCAGCTCGGGTTCGGGGTGTGGCAGGTGGACAACTCCGAGGTGGTGGAGCCGGTGCGCCTCGCCATCGAGGCGGGGTACCGGAGCATCGACACCGCCGCGGTCTACGGCAACGAGCAGGGCGTCGGTGAGGCGATCCGGCAGTCCGGGGTGGCCCGGGACGACCTGTTCGTCACGTCGAAGCTGTGGAACAGCGACCAGGGCTACGACAGCACGCTGCGGGCCTTCGACGCGACGTTGGAGCGGCTCGGCCTAGAGCAGCTCGACCTGTACCTGATCCACTGGCCGCTGCCGGCCCGCGACACCTACATCGACACCTGGAAGGCGTTCGAGCGGTTGTACGCCGACGGCCGGGTCCGCGCGATCGGCCTGTCGAACTTCCAGATCCCGCACCTGCGCCGGGTGCTGGACGAGGGCAGCGTTGTGCCCGCGATCAACCAGATCGAGCTGCACCCCAACCTCGTCCAGGCGGAGCTGCGGGCCTTCCACGCCGAGCACGGCATCGCCACCGAGGCGTGGAGCCCCCTCGGGCAGGGCCACCTGCTCACCGACCCGGCCATCGGCGAGATCGCCGAGTCCTACGGCAAGACCGCGGCCCAGGTCATCCTGCGCTGGCACCTGCAGCTCGGCAACGTCGTCATCCCGAAGTCGGTGACGCCGGAACGCATCCGGTCGAACTTCGACGTCTTCGACTTCGAGCTGTCGGCCGCCGACGTCGAGGCGCTGAGCGCGCTGGACGCCGGAAAGCGCTTCGGCCCGGACCCCGACGTCTTCGGCGCGGTCTGACGGCGCCGCCGTCGCCGGCGGGCGAAGCTCCAGGTGGCGGCGCCCAGTAGCAGGCCCCAGACCAGGAACCACGGATCCCACAGGAACAGGTGCCAGGCGAACGGCGTCCAGTCGATGTCCGCCCGGACGCCGATGACGCCCGCCAGCACCAGTGACTGGCCGACCACGAACCCACCGCCGTACACGGTGAGGACAGCCGCCGCGCCGTAGGCGCCCGTGAGCAGCGCCCACCGGGGAAGGCGCCGGCCCCACGGTCGCACGACGGCCAGGCCGAGCACCGCCGCGACGAGTTTGAGCGCCGTGGCCACCCAGCCCACCATGAGGACGAACGGGTCACCCGCCCGTGCCATGGCCTCCAGTTCACCGCCGAGCGTGGCCAGGCCCAGCGTCCCGCCGAGCGCCCAGTAGGCGCTGACCGCGGCGTACAGCACCCCGAGCGCGAACGCGGCGTGGCCGCACCACGCCGACCAACGCGGACCGTGCTCCACCGCGGACGGTTTCACCAGCCACCTCACCTCGTCGTCGACCGACGCGTCATTCTGGCCGCCCTGTGCGTCGGCGGCGTGACCGCCGGGCACATCGAGCGGTCACCCGGGTGAACAGGGGCGGAGGCCGCCCACCCTGGCCGTGCCCGCGCGGATCGGGCGCCGAGGTGGGACGCGGTGGTGCGCGAGCGCGGCGGCCGTGCTGTCACGCCGTGCCGTCACGGGAGCGCTCGGCATGCCAGACCCGCGAGAACACGCGGCAACCACCGCGCCCGTTGTCGCACGCGCCGGCCCTACCGGCATGCGGCCGGTGGAGCCGGACCCCAGCGGGGGCCTCGGTGCGGAGGTGCGGGCACGGGCGCCGGGAGCCGCCTGGCCGGGGTCCGCCGCCATGGCGGCGGTGGTCGCCGGCGCGGGCCCGGTGCGGTGGGGCACGGACGCCGCGGCCGGGGAACCGGGACAGCGCCGGTCCGGGGCCGAGCGGGCGCGGGGAGCCGGCGCGGGGGCGGCTGAGCTTTCGCACCGCTGCCGGCCGCCCCGCTCCGCAGGCTCGGCCGCCCAGTACTCTCAGGCGGGCTAGCGCCGCCGCACCGCCGCCCGGAGCGTCGCCTCGGGGCCTCTGCGGGCGAGCCGCACGACGTACACGACGCCCCCGGCGACCAGGCTGACCGGGACCGACATGATGACCGCGAACGCGATCAGCTCACTGATTCCTAGTGCTCCCATGCGGTCATCGTATGCCCGGTGCCGGATCCGCCGCCGCCTCCCCGCCAGGTTGTGGAAAACCTCCGGAAGCCGCCTGGCACCCCGCCAGATCCGCCGCGGCGGACCGGCCAGAAACCGCTTTCGCGTGTCATCGGCGCGGCGGTAGGCTCCCCGATCCGGGGGGTGACCGTGCGTGACCGCGTCGGCCGGGCCGCGGTGCTCCCGTCCGACGCCGACGGACCCACGAGGAGCTTGGATGCGGCACCGCCCCGACGACCTCGACGAGCCCGCGCTGCGACGGGCCCTGCGGTGGTGGGAGATCGAGCCGACCGCGCTGACCTACGTCCCGGTCGGCTTCGGCGACCACCACTGGAGCGCCCTCGACGGCAGCGGGCGGCGGTGGTTCGTCACCGCCGGCGACCTGGAGCACAAGGAGCACTGCGGGGCCAGCCCGGAGGCGGCGCGGCGCGGTCTGCGCGCCGCCATGGACACCGCCGCCGCCCTACGGGAGCGGGAGGGGCTGGAGTTCGTGCTCGCCCCGCTCCGCGACGCGGGCGGGGAGACGGTCCGTCCCGCCGGGGAGCGGTACGCCGTCAGCGTCTTCCCGTTCGTGGACGGCGCGGCCGGCGACTTCGGCGGGGAGCTCACGCCGGACGACCGCGCGGCCGTCATCGACATACTCGCCGACCTGCACCGGCGGACGCCGCCCGCCTCGACGCCGTCCCAGGAGCCGCAGCTGTCCGCGCGCGCCACGCTGGAGCGCGCCCTCGCGGAGGCGGACCGGCCGTGGCGGGGCGGGGCGTTCGCGGAGCCCGCGCGAGCGCTGGTGGCCGGGCACGCGGCCGCCCTGCGCGTCCGGCTGGACGCGTTCGACGAGCTGGTCGCCCAGGCGGGCGCCCGCCGCGGCGAGCGCGTGGTCACCCACGGCGAGCCGCACGCGGGCAACCTGCTGCGGTCGGGCGGCCGGCTCCTGCTCGTCGACTGGGACACGGTGGGCCTGGCCGTCCCCGAACGCGACCTGTGGCTGGTCGCGGCGGACTCGGCGGACCTCGAGCGCTACGCCGACGCCGCCGGCCGCCGACCGGATCCGGCGGCTCTGGAGCTGTACCGGCTCCGCTGGGCGCTGGAGGACGTGGCGACCTATGTCGGCTGGTTCCGCGCGCCGCACGAGCGCACGCCCGACACCGAGCTCGCCTGGTCCGGGTTCGCGGAGACCCTGCGGGAGCTGGCGGCCGACGGCCCCGTGCGCGCCGACTGAACCCGGCAGCGGCGCGGGCCGCCGCCCGGTGCGCTGTCCGCTCTCGGAGGAATCAGCTCTCAGCGTTGCGGCGGACCTGTTCGGGCCCGCGGCGACTTCCTACATTCGGAGGAGGAGAGCCGGTCCACTCCGGCGTTCGCCACTGCACTGGAGGTACGCGTGTCCATCGTTCCCCTGGACCCGATCGGCCGGCCCGAAGCGGCGCGGGCGGTCGTCGAGGCCAAGAGGCGCAAGAACCTCACCTGGCAGCAGATCGCCGACGAGCTGGGGCGGTCGAGGGTCTGGACCACGGCGGCCCTGCTCGGCAAGCACACGGTCGGCCGGGAGCAGGCCGAGCGCGTGGGCAAGCTGCTCGGCCTCGACGACATCACGGTGGACGCCCTCCAGCTGCCGCCGGTTCGCGGCGCCGCCGGGGTCGACACCAGCGAGCCGCTGGTCCACCGGCTGGAGGAGATCGTCCAGGTCTACGGCGGGGCGATCAGCGAGCTCGTCCGCGAGGAGTTCGGGGACGGGATCATGAGCGCCATCGACTTCGAGATGGACCTCGAACGGGTGCCGGACCCGGCCGGGGACCGCGTCCGGATCACGCTGAACGGCAAGTTCCTGCCCTACCGCGAGTTCTGACCCGCTGCGGGGAGCGGGGCCCGGCGCCGACCGCCCGGGCGTGCACCGAGCGCCATGGCCGGCGCACGCCCGGGCGGGAACGCGAGGGCGCCGGTTCCGCTCCCCGACGCCGCCGGGTCCGCGCGTCCCGCGCCGATTGCCGGGCCTGCCGCCATCGCCTACGGTGACCTGCATGGCGGCGAAGGAAACCGACGTGACCGCGCTGGTCACCCATCCCGTGCGCGTGCGGATCCTGAAGGCGTTCCTCGGGGACGGCGAGCACACTCCCAACGACCTGCGCCGCCTGCTGCCCGAGATCCCGCCCGCGAGCCTGTACCGGCACGTCCGCGCGCTGCACGAGGGCGGCGTGCTCCGGGTGGTGCGCGAGCGGCCGGTCCCCGGTGGCGTCGAGCGCCGCTACGCCCTCGCCTCCGGCCGCGGACTCATCTCCCAGGAGTCCTTCGCCCGGCTCACCGCCGACGAGCGGCGCGCGCTGTTCGCCGCCTTCCTCGCCGACGTCGCGGCCAACGTCGACGCGCGGCTCGACGCCCCGGGGCCGGGAGAGGTCAGCTTCGCGCACACCGCCTTCGAAGCCACCGACTCCGAGCTCAGGATCCTCCTGGCGGGCGTGAACCGGCTCATCGCGGAGCTGCGGAGCGGCACCCCCGACGGGCCGCGGATTCGCCGCAGCCTGGCCACCGTCATGTACACCGAGCCGTCGGGCACCGGGGAGCGGTAGGGCCGGGAGCGTCGGCCGCCCCCGGCGGGCGGCGGGCACGCCACCGTTGAGACCCTTCGGAGCGCACGTTTCGTCTGTCCGGACGGCTGCCCCTCTGGTAGCCGCGGCCGGTGCGGAGGGCGTGGCGCCGCCCGCCACAGCGAGCCGGAGTCGGTTGGTGGCGTCTCCCGGGCCGGTTTCGGCGCGGGGTCGCGTGCTCGTCTGGACGTCGCACGACCGGCCGGGTGCGGACCGCCACGCGACCGGTGGAGGACCGCGGGACGCGCCCACCGCGAGCGGCCCCAGGCGGGGCCCCGCAGGCAGGCGCGCCCGGCTGATCGGAGGCCGGACCGGCGGTCGCTGGCCGACTGCGGCCCCGACCAGCGCCCCGACTCCGGCAACGGTCTAGCGGACGCCCTCGAAGAGCCGCCGCCGATCTCCGCCCGGGTCCGCCGCCGGCGCCGACGCCTGCGCCCCGATCAGCATGACCACGCGCTCGTCCCCGTAGGCGGGCCACTCTACGCCGCCCGCCGCGCCGGGGTGGCCGTCGCGGGCGAACGACGTCCAGGCCGCCCGCATGCGGGCGGACAGCTCGGCGGGAGCGTCCTCCCCCAGAACGGGATCGGTCAGCGTGCCGAACACGAAGCCGATCTCCGCGGTGTGGCAGGCGCCGAGGAGTCCGTCCCGGACCGGGGTGGCCCGGGTGAACTCGTAGACGTAGGTCGCCGCCCCCTGCGCCGACCGGGCTTCGGCGAGCCGGACGGCCGGGATGCGGTAGGCGTGGTCCGTGAGGACGGCGGCCAGCAGGTCGCCGGGCGTCGCACCGGGAAGGGCGGCGCGGTAGACCTCCAACGCCGCCGCCGGGTCCAGCCCGTATGCGGCCATGAGGCCGGCTACCGCCTCCTCCGTGACGTGCGGAGCCATCCCCGTGGGGACGAGGAAGAACCGGAACTCGTCGCTGTTGGTCCCGGTGAGCAGGTCGACGTCGCGGCCCGCGCCGGCGGCGATCGCGTCGACGGGGCGGGCGGGCAGCGTCGCGCCGTCCACCACCGGGAGCACGCTGGTCCCGCCGCCGGTGGACTCGCCCCACTCGCCCGGATCACTCGCCCGGGCCATCTCCGCCCGCAGGGCGGTGTCGGCGGCTATGAGGCGTTCCGGCGCGGCGGACGCCAGCGCCTCCGAGGTCGGCTCGACCCCCGCGAGTTCGGCGAGGCGGCGGGTGAGGCGCCGGGCGATCTCCTCGGGATGGGTGTGGTGGCCCGCGCCGCTCTGTGCGATGGCGCGGCGGAACAGGCCCCGGGCGCGCGGCATGGCCATCAGCGCGGCGATGGAGATGGCACCGGCGGACTCGCCGAACACGGTGACGTTAGCGGGGTCGCCGCCGAACGCGGCGATGTTGGCCTGCACCCACTCCAGGGCGGCGATCTGGTCCAGCAGCCCGAGGTTGGCGGTCCCGTCGGGCAGCAGGAGGAAGCCCTCGGGGCCGAGTCGGTAGTTGATGGTGACGCACACGACACCGTCGGCGGCGAGCCGGGTGCCGTCGTAGGTCGGCACGGCCCCCGCGCCGTTGCGGAAGGCGCCGCCGTGGATCCACACCATGACGGGGAGCCGTCCGCCGGTCCGGCCGGGAGCCGGCGTCCAGACGTTGAGGTTGAGGCAGTCCTCGCCGGACGGCGGCGCCGGGGCGAGCAGGTCGGCCATCGCGGGCGTGTAGCCGGGCTGCGGCGCGCTCGGACCGGGGGAGCGGGCGTCGCGCACGCCGGACCAGGGCTCGGCGGGACGCGGGGCGCGCATCCGGCCGGGACCGAACGGCGGCGCGGCGTAGGGCACCCCGAGGAAGGCGGCCACTCCGCCGTCCTCGCGCCCTCGCACTTTCCCCGAGGAGGTGGCGACGGTGACATCCATGCTGCTCGACCTTCCGTGTGCGGTGCTGGTGCGGCCGCGCTCGGCGGCGGCGCGGGATGCGCCGCTGCCGTGGCTCGGCTGGGGTGAGTGGCGCCGGGCGGGTCTTCCGCCGGGCGCGTACGGGAGGGACCTCTCCGCGACCGGACCTCTCGGCGACCGGGCCGCCCCGACGCGGGGGCGGCGGCGCGCGTCCGGCTGCGGTCGCGTCGGCCACGGAGATCACCCGCGGGCGGTCCGTACCCGCTCCGCAGGTTATCGCAATTGATAATCAGAGGTCGAGCGGGTTTTCACGGCGGCCCGATGCTCCCACCCGCTTCGGG
Organism: Marinitenerispora sediminis; assembly: GCF_003336425.1. Classification (GTDB taxonomy): domain Bacteria; phylum Actinomycetota; class Actinomycetes; order Streptosporangiales; family Streptosporangiaceae; genus Marinitenerispora; species Marinitenerispora sediminis. Next base: position 15,690 of record NZ_QEIO01000091.1, read on the forward strand.
GAGTCCGCCGGGTGCCTGGCGCGCGGGCAGCTGCGGGAGGCGGCGCGCCGGCGGCATTCATTGTCCGCTCCCCGCCCGCGCCCGGGGCCGAGCCAGGGGGCGCGCCCGGGCCGGCCCTTCCAGCGTTCCCCGGGGTCGCCGGGCAGCGGGGTGTCCGCGAACGCGCCGGGGCACCTGATCCGCCGGTGAGCCTCCGCGCCTCCGGCGCCGGTGTCCTCGCGGACAGGGGTGCCAGGAGCGGCCGGTCCCGTGGCGGTGCCCGCGCCGGGCGGCGCGGTCCCGGCGAGACGAACCAGGGCCGAGCACGCGGGAAACGTTCCGGGCGGCCGCCCGCGAGGCGGCGCCGCCGGCTCCCGGGCAGCGTCCGCCGGCCCGCGGATCGGCCCGCGCGGGCCGCTGCCTCAGCTGTACCCCAGCCGCGTGAGCTCCGTCTGCGCCACGGCGTGCAGCTCCGACCGCTGCTCGGAGGAGAGCCGCTTGCGCCACGCCCCGATCCCCGGTGGCTCGTCCCGGACCAGTTCGACGGCGGACACCCGCGTGCCGGTGAACGAGGAGAGCCGCTCGGCCGTCCGCACCTCGCCGCCGAACAGCTCCTCGTAGCGCAGCGTCATCAGCCGCTCCGGCCCGAGCGTCGCGCGCAGCCGGGCCGACAACCGCACCGCGCTGCGCCAGCGCATGGCGCAGCGGGTGGTCAGGGACAGGCTCTTGTACTCATCCCGCTCCTGCTCCGTCTCGATGCCGAAGAACGGGTTCGGCACCTCGAGCTCGCCGCCGGCCATCCCCGGCCGCAGCCAGGCGGTGGACCGCTCGTCGGCCAGCATCTCCGCGACCACGTCCCGGCCGTCCCGGATGACCTGCACGAAGAGCGCGTCCTCGAACGCGGCGCCGATCGCGGCCGCGCTGTACAGCAGGTCCGGCCCGGCATCGCCGAACCGGTTCATCTCGCCGGCGTGCCGACAGGGTTGGGCCGCCTCCCGCGCGGGAACGCGCTGGTCGGGGCAGCGCGGGCACGTGTGCGGGGTGAGCTGCCACGCCTCGGCGAACGCGTCGCGCAGCAGGCTCGCGGTGCCGGACTCGCGTCCCTCCGCGATGGAGGGACGGCGGGCGAACGCGTACACGGCGTGCAGCACGCCGGGGTGCCCGGACGTCAGGTACAGGCCGGGGGTGCGGCGCAGCGCTTGGGCGATCACGTCGATACCCGAGTGCGGTGCGCCCAGCACGAAAACGGGACGGACCACCTTGGTCCCGTTCACGACGAGGATGTAGGGCTGCTGTTTCATGAGTAGGTCGATTTTGACACTCTTTGTCGTGCTCTGAACGCCACCCCGCCGGGGTGCAACGGGGCTTCTGGCAGATCAGGGCCGGGAAAATACCAGCACAACGGCGAATGCGGACCGGTACCGACTTCGCGGAGATCGGCTCACAATCTAGCCACATCTGGCGACAGGGCGGACGAAAGGGAGAGGACCCGGAGATCCGGCCGGGGCCCGCGCGGCTGCCAGAATGGACTCGCAGCACCGGACAGCGGGAGTGGGGAGTCGCGGATGCCCGCCGCAGCGAACCTGGTCGACGTCGCCGCGTGGATGGCGGCGGCGGACAGCGTCGCCGTGCTCACCGGCGCAGGCGTCTCCACCGAGTCAGGCATTCCCGACTTCCGCGGCCCGCAGGGCGTCTGGACCACCGATCCGGGCGCGGCGGCGCTGTTCGACATCGACACCTACCTGGCCGACGCCGACGTCCGGCGCCGGGTATGGCGGATGCGCCGCTCGCATCCCGCCTGGACCGCCGAGCCCAACCCCGCGCACCGCGCCCTCGCGGACCTGGACCGCGCCGGGCGGCTCGGCGCCCTCATCACCCAGAACATCGACGGCCTGCACCAGCGCGCCGGCACGGACACCGGCCGCGTCATCGAGGTGCACGGCACCATCCACTGGGTCGTCTGCCTGTCCTGCGGGCTGCGCACCCGCACCCCCGAGGTGCTGCGGCGCCTCACCGAGGAGCCCGACCCGAGCTGCCTGCGGTGCGGCGGGATCCAGAAGGCGGACACCATCTCCTTCGGCCAGCGGCTGAAGGCGGACGTGCTCCAAGCGGCCGTCGACGCGGCGGAGCGGGCCGACGTCTTCGTGGCTGTGGGGACCTCGCTGACGGTGCACCCGGTGGCGGGCCTGTGCGACGTCGCGCTCAGGCGCGGCGCGCGCCTGGTGGTCGTCAACGCCCAGCCGACCCCGTACGACAACGCGGCGGCCGCCGTGCTGACCGAGCCGATCGGGCAGGTCGTCCCGGACCTGGTGCGCCGGGTGCTGGCCGCGGGCCGCTGACCGGCCGCCCCACCCGCCGGAGCGGGCCGAGACCCCGCTGCGCGGCCCGCCCCGCACGCCCAGCGCGCCTGGTGCCGGCCGGGCGGGCGCGGTCCCTGACGGCGCGCCCGCCCGGCCGGCGTCACGCCGCGGCGCGGCTGAGGCCGACCGCGTTCAGGGCGCCCTCGGCCGCGCGCAGCGCGCTGTTCATGGAGATCTCGCCGCGCATCCCGGGCGCCGCGACCATGTCGCCGGCCAGGAAGACGCCGTCGCCGCGCTCGACCGCGGGACGGTCCCGCCAGGTGAACCCCGGCAGGTCGATCGCGCCGGTCCGGCCGCGCGCCGTGGCGGTCCGGCTCCACGTCACCCGGTCCCGCCAACCGGGCACGGCGATGTCGGTGAGGCGCTCCAGGCGGAGGTGCGCCTGCGCCGCGCCCTCGCCCTCCCGCACCGGCATGTCGAGCTGGAACAGCGACTCACCGCGCGGCGCGACGGTGGGATCCTGGGCGGAGTAGCACTCGTGGAAACCGCCCTCGTCCATGTCGAACAGAATGAAGGAGTCGCGCGCGTCCCGGCGCACCGCGAGATCCAGCATCACGCAGTGCCCGCTCTCCCAGCGCAGTGACGCGTCCCCGAGCAGGGCGCGTGCCGAGGACAGCTCCGTGGCCACGATGGCGGGGGAGGTGGGCGGTTCCGTGACGCGGGAGTCCAGCTCGATCCCCACGCCGAGTTCGCGGGCGCGGTCGGCGAGCCGGCCGATCAGCGCGGCCCAGCCGCCGACCACCCACCGCACCGCGGGCGGCCGCGGTGCGAACACCCGGCGGAGCAGCTCCCACACGAACGCGGCGGACAGCCGTCCGGTGTCGGCGTCGTAGGTCACCACGGCGATCGCGTTCGCCGCTGCGCGGGCGGCGGCCTCGCCGTAGCGCTCGGCCGCCCACCCGTGGAAGTCGCGGTCCACCGGCGCCGACCGCCTGCGGTCCAGGACCATCCGCAGGAAGCCCGCGGGCGGGCGGCGCGACATCCGGCCGTCCAGCCGGAACCCGGCACGCAGCGCCGCCCGCGCCGGCGGCAGGCCGAGCCGGCCCACGAGGCCGCGTTCCGCCAACCAGGTCCAGTGCGCGCCGTCCGCGTAGAAGACGTGCGCGCCCTCGTGCGCGACGTAGGGCGGCGGGGTCGCCCGCCCCCGTCCGCCCAGTGTCGAGTGCGCCTCGTGCAGCACCACCCGGGCACCGGCCTCCGCGCACGCGATGGCCGCCACCAGCCCCGCGAGCCCGCCGCCGACCACCGTGATCGTTCGTGACATGACCGCTCCTTTCGCCGCCCGTCCCCGGGCGGACCGTCGCCAGTGCAGACCCGGGGAGTCCGGCCGGATGTGACACTTCGCCGACGGGAGATGGTGTGAGCCCCGCCACATGTGTCGACCGCGGGTGCGGGGGTGTGCCAGGCTGCCGGTATGACGAACGCCGTGATTCGCCGGGCCTCCCTCGGAGGCGATGCCGCGTAGGCGGCCGGCGGCCGTACGGGCCGCCCTTCCCTCACATCGGCGCCATAACGGCCGGGCCGCCTTCTCCGTCCTCGACGGCGTGTCCGCCGCGACCCTGGCCGAGATCCGGCGCTGGGAGCGTGCGCGCGACCGCCCTGGAGCGGTGGCCCGCGACCTGGCCTGGTGGCGCCGCCAGGCGGCGGAGATGTGCCGTCGGCGCTGGCACGGCGCCGGCACCGGACCTTACTACTACGGCTACTACGGCTGCGAGTGCTGCGAATACGACGCGCCCCGCGGCCGCGCGGGGCTGGCGGACGTCATGCGGGCGCTGTCCCGACGGGCGCGGCGCGAGCTGGCGGCCGTCGTGCACGCCGTCGACGCCCGGGTGCTCGCCGCGACGTACGGGCCCGGGCCCGAGGAGGACCCCGAGTGGTGGGAACGGTGCTGGTGAGGGCGGCCGGCGCTCCCGCACCCCGCCATCCGGGCGGGCGCGGTCCGCCACCGGAGCGGGGCGGACGTCTGCCGGGCGTGCCGGTTCCGCCCGGGCACGAGGGAGGACCGGCCGAAGGGCTCAGGGCGCAGCACGGCGGAACCGATTCCGCGCGGGCGCGGGGGCCCCGCGACGTCGCGCCGCGCACCCGGTCGCGGGTAGCGGACCCGCCAGGGGCGCGATCGCCGCACGCGCGGCGGCGGGCGGGGTGAGGCGGCCCCCGCCAGTGGCCGGACTGACGTTGCGGTACCCGGGGCGGAGCCAGCACCTCGCGAGGCGCCGACTCGTGGGCCGCTTGCCGGTTCGGCCGCTACCTGTCCGCGCCCCCGGGCCCAAGAGAATCCCCGCAGCCCTGTTCCGCCGCCCCGGCGGCACCTCCCGCCTGCCGACCCGGTCCCGGCAGTGTGCGCGTTCGGACAAAGGCGGACTGTCCCCGGGCGGACCGCCACCGGAGTGGGGCACCCGTCCCGCCGGCCGAGCGTGCCGGTTGCACCCGGGCGCGAGGGAGGGCCCCGCCGCACGCGAGGCGACCCTCCCCCCATGGCCGGTGGCCGAATTGACGTTGCGGCGCCCGGGGCGGGGGCGGCGCTCCGCGAGGCGCCACTTCGCGGGCCACCGCGGGTTCGGCTGCGGTCCGTTCGTGACTCCGGGCCCGGGAGGAATCCCCCCGCCGTGTTCCGCTGCCCCGGCGGCGCCGTCGCCCGGCCTGCCCGCCCGGTCACCGGGCGGCGTGCGCGTTCGGGCGATGGCGGACCGCTATTGGAGCGGGACGAACGTCCGCTGGCCGAGCGTGCGGGTTCCACCTGGGGCGCGGGCGGCCTTCCCCACTCGGTGGCAGAGCTGACGTTGTGACACCCGGGGGCCGGCCCTCGCTAAGCCCGCTGCGCTGGGCACCTGCCGGTGCGGCTGCGGTCCGTTCGTGACTCCGGGCCCGGGAGGAATCCTCCCCGCCGTGTTCCGCCGCCCCGGCGGCGGCATCGCCCGGCCTGCCCGCCCGGTCCCGGACCGCTGGCACGGCTGGAGCCGGGCGCGGCGGGGTGGCCCGCCGTCACCACCTCCCGGCGAGGATGTCCTTGATCGCGGCCACGTGCTCGTTGTGCTCGTCGGCGAGCCGACGCACCGCCGCGCGTGCCCGCCGGGAGACCCCGATCGGGCGGACGTGCCGGGCTACCAGGGGCACCAGCCGGGCACCCAACCGGTGCGTGTGGCCGCGCAGCTGGCGGAGCAGGAAGACGTGGAACCGCAGCCGCTCGTCGGACTCCAGCGCCTCGGCGAGCCCGAAGGCCCGCTCGTAGGCGGCCACGAGCGAGGGGTCGTCGGCCTCGCCGGAGCCGAAGGCGAGCGTCAGCAGCAGGTGCGCGTCGGAGGGCGCGCCGTCGCGGCGGGCGGTGACGTCGCCGCCGAACACCCGGACCAGCGGCTGCACCGCGTGCAGCAGCCGCTGCGTCGCGTGGTCCGCCAGCAGCGCGGCCTCCCGGGCGACCAGCCCGAGGTCGGTCTGCGCACCCGGCGGCGCCTCGGGGCCGCCGCCGAGCACGGGGCACCCGGCGGGAGCGGGACCCGCGCCGGCCGCGGCCCGCGCGCCGGACACCGCGGCCTCGGCCGACCGGCCCGGGTGCACGGTCAGGCCCTCGGGGCCGGGCCGCACGTCGAGCGCGTGCACCAGCGCCGCCCACTGCTCGGGCGGCAGCTGCGACTTCCACAGGTGCGCGTACCGCCGCCACCGCTGCTCGGCGCCGGTACCGAACAGCTCGCGCAGCGGCACCGCGTCGCCGTGCACCGCCACCAGGGCGAGCATCAGGTTCGCGCTGTAGGCGGCGTCCCGGGCGGCGCGCGAGGCCGGCACCGGCCGGTAGTCGGCGTAGTGCCGCTGCGCACCGTCGCGGTCCGTCTCGCGCAGCAGCTCCGCGAGCACCAGCCGCAGCTCGTCGCGGACGTCCGGGGCGAGCAGCCGCAGCCGTTCGGCGAGCAGCCGCGGGACCTCCTCCGACGCCGACAGCGGCGTGAACGACAGCAGCGCGTAGAGGAAGGCGTCGTCGGGCGGCGACGGCCGGATGGCGCGGAGCTCCCGCATCCGGGCCTCGGCCAGCCCGGCCAGCTCCTCCGCGACCAGCCGCGCGACCAGGTACTCGCCCAGGACCGGATGGGTGAACGCGAGCCGGCCGGGCGGTGCGCCGCCCGCGGCGTCCTCGGCCGGCACCACGCAGCCCAGCCGCACCGGGTCCAGCGGCGGCGCGTAGTGCGCCGGCCAGTGCACGAGCTGGTCGCGGTCGGCGGCCACCAGCTCCGCCGGGACGTGCCAGCCGCCCCGGTTGAACATGGAGAACGCGAACACCGACGCCGCGAGCAGCGCCTGCTCGATGCGGCCGGTCCGCACGGCCGGATCGCTCGCCGCCGCGGCCGGGCGACCGGTGGCCGCCGGGTCAGCGCGGTCGGCGGAGTCGGCGAGCCGGCGCAGCCACCGCTCGTACAACACGCTCTCCCGCAGCGGCGCCGACAGCCGGTGCAGCGCGTTGCCGGTGCTGTCGTAGAGCGCCAGCAGCAGCAGGGACAGCGGCCGCCGGGCCAGCGCGGCGTGCCGGGCGAGCACCGCGCGGTCCAGCGGCAGGACGCCGTGGTGGTCGAAGTAGCTGAGGTTGACCCGGTTCCAGGTGCCGACCCAGTTGGCGATCTGGTCGTCGGTGAACTCCGCCAGCCGCATCGCGACGCTGCCGGTGGGGAAGCGCACCCGTGCCGCGGTGGCGTCCCGGCAGGTCACCACCACGGCCACCGGGGCCCCGGCC
>NZ_QEIO01000092.1 GCF_003336425.1 Marinitenerispora sediminis
GGCGGGCGGAGGGGACACCGGTGAGCGGACCGCCGCGCCGCGGTCGCCCACCGGAGTCGGCGTGCCTGGCGGGCACGCCGCGACCACGCTAGAGGACCCGCGCCGCGGCCCGCCGGGGAACGGCGCAACCGGTGCCGCGCCTCCCGCGCGGCGTACCGGAACCGGTCATCCACCGCACGCCGGCCGGGCCGGCGGGCTAGGGTCGGTCGGGTGGGTGCCGCCGGCATCGGCCGGGGCGGCCGCCCGCACCGAGAGCGGAAAGGACCGCCGGTGTCCGCTGCACAGCTCCCCGAACCGCCCACAGTCGTGGTCACCACCGCGGGCTCGGCCCCCACCCCCGGCGCGATCCTGCGGCTGCGGGCCCTCGGCTACCGGGTGGTCGCCACCGACGTCGACCCCGCCGCGCCCGGCCTGTACCTGGCCGACCGCGGCTACCTCGTCCCGCCGGGCGGCAGCACCGGCTTCCTGCCCGAGATCCGCGGCATCTGCGCCAAGGAGGAGGCCGGTGCCGTCGTCCCGCTGGTCGACGAGGAGCTGGACGCCGTCACCGAGCTGGAGGACGACGGGATCGCGGTGCTGGCGCCCCGGCGGGAGTTCGTGCGCACCTGCCTGGACAAGGCGCTGCTGATGGCACGGCTGGCCGATGCGGGCGTGCCGGTGCCCGAGACCCGGTCCGCCGCCGCGCCGGCCGGCGACCTGGTGTTCCCGGTGGTGGTGAAACCCCGGACCGGGCGGGGCGGCCGCGGTGTGGCGGTCTGCGCGAGCCCCGCCGAACTGGCGCGGCGGATCGAGCACGGCGGCTATCCGGCCGCCGACCTGATCGTCCAGGAACTGCTGGCCGGCACGGAGTTCACCGTCTCCGTGGTGGTCTGGCGCGACGGTGCGGTCCAGGCCGTGGTGCCCAAGGAGGTGATCCTGAAGCGCGGGGTCACCCAGTACGCGGTGACCCGCCGCCACGAGCGCGTGGCGCAGGTGTGCCGCGCCGTGCAGCGCGAACTGCGCGCGGACGGTCCCTTCAACGTCCAGCTCGCCCTCGACGCCGCCGGGGAGCCGCGGGTCTTCGAGATCAACCCCCGCTTCTCCTCGACCGCCCCGCTGACCGTCGCCGCTGGGGTGGACGAGATCGGCGGACTGCTCGGCCAGGCGCTGGCCGGCGGTCCCCGGCTGGCCGACGACTGGCGCGACGGCGTCGTCATGGTGCGGCGGTGGGCGGAGGAGTTCGTCGACGAGGCCGACTTCGTCCGGCACGGCGTCCTGCCGGTCGCGGACGCGCGCGATCGCGGCCGGGACTCCCGGGCCGGCCGGTGACCGGCGGCTGGCCGCCGTTCCGGGGGCTCGCCCCGCTGGCGCGCGCCGTCGTCGAGGTGGGCCGGCTGCTGCGCGCCTGGCGCTCGGACTCCGCGGCGCTGCGCGGCGCGTGGGAGGGGGCGCAGTTCAAGGCGCGCGCCGACGCCATGGCGCACGAGGCGCTGGCCGCGCGGCTCGCGCGGATCGCCCCGGCGCTCCCCGTGGTCAGCGAGGAGGACCCCGCCTCGCTGCGCGGGGCGCGGCCGCGGCGCTACTGGCTGGTCGACCCGATCGACGGCACGGCGAGCTACGCGCACGGCTTCGCGGGCTACGTGACGCAGGCGGCGCTGATGGCGGACGGGCGGGCGGAGCTGGCCGCGATCCACGCCCCCGAGGCGGACACCCTGTACCTCGCCGCGCGCGGCCAAGGCGCGTGGGCCAACGGCCGGCGGCTCGCCCCGCGCCCGCCGGCGCCTCCGGGCGCCGGGCTGCTCACGGACAACACGCCGTATCCGCGCGGGATCGCCCGCGCCGTCCAGCTGCGCTTCGGCTACCGCCGCTACCTGGAGTGCGGCAGCATCGCCCTGAAGACGTGCCGGATCGCCGAGGGCGCGGCGCACCTGTTCGTCAAGGACGTGCCGGTGCGGGACTGGGACGTGGCCGCGCCGGAGCTGCTGCTCGCCGAGACCGGCGGCGCCCTACGGCGGTTGGACGGCACGCCGTTCGGTTACCGGGGCGGGTTCGACCACGACGGCCTGATCGCGGCCGCCGACCCGGCGACCGCGGCCGCGGTCGCCGGGTGGTGGCGGCGAGCGGCCGGGGACGCACGGCGCGGGCGCGGGGTTCCACCAAAGGTGTAGCCGCTATCGGCCATGCGGAGGATCCCGCCGCGGCGCTTCGCCTCCTAGGCTGGTGCCGACGCCGGCTCGCCTCCCGCGGCGGTGGGCGCCGGCGGCCGCGGGGTCGGGGGGACCGCGCGGCATGAGACGGAGGAGACCAGACCGTGGCAGGCGACATCACTCCGCGTCGGGCCGGCGACCTGCGCGCGTCCGACCGCGACCGGGACGCCGTCGCCGAGCGCCTCGCCGCGGCGCTCTCGGAGGGGCGCCTCGCCCTCGCGGAGTACGAGCAGCGCCTGGACACGGCCATGAGCGCGCAGACGATGGGCGAGCTGGAGCCGCTCACCGCGGACCTGCCGGAGCAGTCGGCCGCGGCCCCCGCGCCGGAGGAGCGCGCGACCGGCGGCGCCGGCGAGGTGTCGCCCTGGCGGGAGTGGTTGGACGAGTGGCGCTACTGGCTGGGCGGCGCCATCATCATGACCGGCATCTGGGCCGTGACGAGCGTCGTCGGGGGGAGACCCCTGCAGTTCTGGCCGCTGATCCCGCTGGGCATCTGGGCCGCCGTCCTGGTCGCCGGCCTGGTCTGGCCCGACGACGAGAAGAAGAGCGGCAAGAAGAAGAACGGCGAGAAGGCCGCCGGCACGGACGCCTAGGGTCTGTCTGGCAAAAGGGTCTTCTGGTTGGCTGTGGTCCGGTTGAATCACTGATGTGGTGAGACGCGGTGAGCTGACCGAAGCGGCCTGGAAACGAATCGAGCCGCTCCTGCCGAAGGTCGATGGTCGTGGCCGGCCCTGGCGTGATCACCGCCAAGTGATCAACGGGATCCTGTGGCGGCTGCGCACGGGCGCGCCGTGGCGTGACATCCCGCAACGGTACGGCCCCTGGCAGACCTGTTATGAGCGGTACAAGCGCTGGGACGACGACGGCACCTGGGCCAGGCTGCTGGAGACGATCCAGGTCAAGGACGACGCTGTCGGCAACGTCGAGTGGACCTTCAGCATCGATTCCTCGATCGTGCGCGCTCATCAACACGTGGCTGGAGCGCGGAAAAAGAGGGAACCTGCCGGGGACGATCGAGCAGAGTGATCAACAGATCAGGCAAATCGGGCAGGGGCTTGGTCGGTCGAGGGGCGGGCTGACCACCAAGCCGCACCTGGTGGTGCAGGGCCGTGGCCTGCCGATGGCGGTGTTCATCACTCCTGGCAGCGTCAACGATTCGGTGGTGTTCGAGCAGGTCATGGATCAGGTGCGGGTGGCCCGCCCCGGCGGCGGGCGCCCGCGTCCCAGGCCAGGGGTTCTGCTGGGCGACACGGGCTACTCCGCCCGGCGGATCCGTGGCTACCTGCGGCGTCGTCGTATCACCGCGGTTATTCCCGAGCCCCGTGATCAGCGTGCCAACCGCGTCCGCAAGGGGAGCCGGGGTGGCCGGCCGCCGCGCTTCGACGCTGAGCTGTACAAGCGCCGCAACCTCATCGAGCGGTGTTTCGCCCGACTCAAGCAGTTCCGCGCGGTCGCGGCCCGGTTCGACAAGCTTGCCAGCCGTTACCGTTCTGGCGTGTTGTTGGCCAGTCTCATCCTCTGGCTCCGCTAATTGCCAGACACTCCCTAGCGGGGGCCGGCCGCCGGGCGGCCCCGGGCCCCGCGGTGGCGTCCGACGCTTTCTCCGCCCCTCCCCGCGCACCCGCCCCTGCGGTGCGCCACGCCGCCGTCGTCCACTTTTCAGGCGGCTGGCCACGGCGTATCGTGAAATGCCCCATCAGCCTGGCGGAGGGGGTGGGCGATGGACGAGGAACGCCTTCCGCAGAACCGCATGCGCGCGTCCGACGCCGACCGCGACGACGCCGCCGAGCGCCTCGCGGCCGCGCTCATCGAGGGCCGCCTCGACCTCACCGAGTACGCCAGGCGGCTCGACCTGGCCATGTCGGCGGTGGTGCTGGGGGACCTCGAACCGCTCACCGCCGACCTCCCCGAACCCACCATCCCGCTGCCGCCGCACCAGACCGTGCCCGCGGCGCGGCCGTCCGGCGAGGACGTCGCGCGGCGGGAGTGGGCCGACGAGTGGCGGTGGTGGCTGGGCGGTGCCGTCATCATGACCGGCATCTGGGCGGTGACCAGCGTGGTCGGCGGTGTCCTGCTGCCGTTCTGGCCGCTGGTTCCGCTGGGCATCTGGGCCGCGATCCTGGTCGCGGCCGTCATCTGGCCGGACGAGCATTCCGGGAGGCGCGGCTGAACACGGCCGGGCCGCACGTCCGCGCCCGGTCGCGCGGGAGATACTGGTGAGGTGGATGGAAACCGGCGGTCCACACGATTCAAGGGCGCCCCGGTCCCGAGCGAAGGCAGGGCCAGCATGGACGACGGACGAGTTCCCCAGGAGCGGCTTCGGGCGTCGGATGCCGACCGCGACGCGGTCGCCGCCCGCCTCGCCGACGCCCTCGCCGAGGGCCGGCTGGACCTGTCCGAGTACGACGACCGGCTGCACCGCGCCATGCACTCCAAGACCATGGGCGAGCTGCGGCCCCTCACCGCCGACCTCCCGGAGCCGGCCCCGCCGCCCGAGGACGCCGGTGTCGACCTCGCCGAAGTCGGCCGCGCCGCCGACCCCGACGCCCTGCGGCGGAGCCGGAGCGAATCGTGGCGCGGCCTGGCCGGCCTCGCCGTCATCCTGGTCGGCATCTGGGGCGTTACCAGTGTGATCGCCGGACAGCTGCTGCCGTTCTGGCCGCTGTGGCCGCTCGGCTTCATGCTGATCTTCACGGTCGCCAACACCCTGAGCGGCGGCGAGCGCCCGGAGAACTGGGAGGACCGCTTCCGCGCCCGTGAGGAGCGCCGCCGGATGCGGGAACGCCACCGCCGCGGCCTGCCCCCTGGGGAGCGCTGAGCAGACCCGGGCCGAGAGCCCGAGCGCCGTCAGCGCGCTCCAGCCGGCCCGCCGCCATGAGCGCAAACCGGTCGTCACGTCTCGTGCCGCGGCTGGAACACCGCACACCCACGGCGAGGGGCACCGAAGTCCGGGGGGCGAGGAGCTGCCCCGACACCGCTGATCCCTCAACCAGGAGGAGCTGCACCGCGCGGGCGAAGTCGCGGCCCCGATGCACGCCGAGCTGGTCCGCGTGGGGGCACCTCCGTACCGCCCGGAGGCGATCGCGGACGCCCTCGGCTCGGCCCCATGTGCCCCTCCCCGCGGAACCGCCCCGGCCGCGGCGCTCTCGCCGGTCACGGCGATCCGGCTGATTACCGCCGGCACCGCCGTCCGGCACGGCGCCAGGTGGAGCGCAGGGTTCCTCCCTGGTGGATCGCGGCCGCTCCCGCCCCGCCGTGCGGCGCCGCGGCCCGGTCGGAGCCGGCCTCTCCCGGACTGACCCACCGGCCCGGACAGGTGCCGGTCGCCGCCCGGGGCTCGCCTTCCGGGCGTTCGAGGCCGGGCCCACCGAACTGGGGGCTCGCCGGGGCCCGGCTCCCCGCGCGGACGGCACCGCTCCGGCGAGCACCCGCTCCCAGGACGCGGCGGTTCGTCGGGGCGGTTGGTCGGGGCGGTCGACGACACTCTCGGACGCCGGCCGCCCTGGAGCGCCGCGGCGGGCGGACCTCCGAGGGCGTCCCGCCGGCCAGCGGGTCCCGGCCGTGGCCCCGGCGCTCCGGCAGCATCCCTTCCGCGCCCGGTCGCGAGGCTTGCATCACCTGCGGCCACTCACCGTCGGCGAACCGCTCGTCCTAGGCATGGAGGGGTCCGGCGAGCCATCCGAAACGCGTCCGGGCTGGCCGTTCCACCTCCCTCACCCGGAACCGGACGTATGCGGCGCCGAGCCGGCGGCGGCCTCCGATGCTGTCGGGTCCGGGGCTTCGGGGCCGCCACCGGGTAGTCTCGGTGGGCGGTCCCGGTGGGCGCACTCACTCCGGACGCTTGGCGCCGTACCGGCTGCGCCCCCGCCTGCGGTCCGGCACGCCCTCGGCGTCGAGCGCCCCGCGCACCACCCGGGAGCGGCCACCCGGCAGGTCCCGCACGCGGGCGCCCTGGACGAGCACGACCGAGTACTGGGTGAGCGTGTGCCCCTCCCCCAGCACCGCGGCGGTGGCCACCGTCCCGTCGCGGAACCACACGCCCACCACCTTCCGCAGGGCGGAGGTCGGCTTCGTGGGGGTCACTGTGCAGACACGCGCGCACACACCGCGCCGCCGCGGACAGCCGCGCAACGCCGGCGCCGCGGACCGCGCCGTCGGCGGCAGCGCCCGCGGCGCACCAGCTGCTGGACGGTCGGCACGACGCCTCCTCGGATACCCGACCGCCCGGCGGCCGCTCCCCCGGCCGGTCCCGTCGAGCGAAGCAGACGGCGAGCCCGCGGCCAACGGTCCGCGGACGCCCGGCAAGCGGCCGTCCGCGGCCCCGGCGCTCGCTCCCGCCGACGCGGGACGCGCGACCGGACGCGGGCACGGCCGGACCCAGCCGGCCGACGCGCCCGCGGACCCGCCACCGGCCGCGCGGGAGCCCGCTACGGCTCCCGTTCGGTGGGCGGGAGCGGCCGGCGCGCGACGAAGCCCAGGTCGCTGCGGTGGTACCAGGCGAGTCGCTGCTCGCCCTCCACCCAGCACAGGCGGACCGAGACCCCGTTCAGCTCGGCGGGGAAGTCGACGAGCACCGGCGCGAAGCCCTTCAGTTCGACCCCGACGGAGGCGAACCACGAGCCGAGTTCGGCGAGACGGGCCTCCAGTGCCTTGAGCTCCGGCAGCCCGCCGAGGGGCGAGTCGTCGGCGATGCGCAGGTCCGCGGCCAGTTCCGCCATGTCGGCGCGGACGGTCACGATCTCATCAGCGTGCGCGCGGACCTGCGGCATCAGGGCGCGGGCCTCGGCGACCGTGAAGACCCGCGGCCGGCGGCTTCCGCGGGCCGGGCCCGCGGAGCCGGCGCTCATGGTGCCGTCGTCGGTATCCCCCATACCCGGTACCGTACCGACCGGGTCCGCCGACGCGCGCGCTTCGCGCCCTTCGGTGCGTCCGGTCGCCGCTCACCCCGCCCCGAAGCAGCAGAAGCCGCCGTCGCCGAGGTGGTCGGCGACCGCCTGGGCGATCGGGCGGCCCGCCAGCAGCGCGTCGTGCAGGCGCAGCATCGCCGGAGTCGTCTCGCGGTCGCGTACCGGCAGCACGCTGGCGACGACGGCGCCGGCCCCGAGGGCCAGCAGGGTCGCGGTCAGCCCCAGCGGCGCTCCCGTCGCGGAGGAACCGGACTGGCCGACCCCGCACGAGGAGAGCACCGCGACAACGGGCAGCCGGCGGACCCGCTCCAGGTCGTAGGCGAACAGCGGACCGTCCCCCAGCACGAGGCCGGCGCGCATCGGGGCGCCCGCGGGGAAGGAGCCGTGCGCGGTGAGGTGGGCCAGGTCGGCGCGTTCCAGCTCGCGCAGCACCGGCGCGGTGCGGGCGGCGGCACCGCTGAGGACGACCGCGCCGGGGTGCCGGCGGCGCAGCGCGCCGATCTCGGCGTCGGCCCACTCCAGGCCGGGGCCGGCCGCGAGCAGGACCCGGTGGGCACGGTGGCCGGGCGCCGGAGCGCGCCGCCCGCGCTCCCGGCACCTCAGCCAGGCGCGGCCGGAGGCGGCGATGCTGACGGCACGGCCCCGCAGCCCGGGCAGCAGCCCCCACGGCACCGCCCGGGCCGCACCCCAGGGCGCGACGACGAGTTCGCGGTCGCCGATCGCCGCGGACACCGGGTCGACCAGGAGCCGCCCGAGCGCGGCGGCCTGCTCGCGCATGTGGTGCCCTTCGGCCCCTCCCGGCGCGATGGCGTGCCGCCGCGCCGCGTGCAGCAGCTTGGCGACGCCGTCGCCGAGGGCCGGGCCGCCCCGGAGCTGGTGCACGCTCGCCCGGCCCTCGACCAGGGAGATCGCGACCGGGCCGCCGGGCAGGTCGGCGTAGCAGACGAACGCGCGGCGCCCGAGTTCCCGGACGAGTTCGGGCAGCACGGGCCCACCGGTCGCGGTACGCCGGGGCCGGCGGTGGTCGGCGCATCCGGTGTGCCACTGCTCCAGCCGGAACCGGGCGGCGAGCCGGCGCGCCTCGGCGAGGTCGGTGTCCCGCCCCGCCCGCGAGCGCCGCTCGGCCGCCCGGTACCCGTCGAGCAGCCGCCCCCACGTGCCGTCGTGGCACCGGAGCGGCGCGGGGACGAGGGAGCGCTCCTGTTCGATCCACTCCAGCGCCGCGGCGGCCTGCCCGTTGCCGAGCGCGAGTTCGGCGCCCAGGCGCGGCAGCTCGGCGTCGCGCGGCCGGACGTGCGCCAGCAGTTCCACGTGGGAGGTGCCGACCGGCCGGTGCCGGGCCTCCGCGAGCCCGCGGCGCAGTTCGCGGTCGGCCGAGGAGCGGTCGCCCCGCGCCGCCGCTCGCAGGGCGGCGGCGTGCGCGGGAGGGGGCGCGGCGAGCCGCGGCGGCCCCAGCGGGGTGGCCGGGATGCTGCGCGCCAGCAGCCGGGCCACGTCCGCGGTCGCGGGAAGCTCGCCGGCCCACTCCGGCAGCCGTACCGGCGCCGGGCAGGCGGCCGCCCCCGCTTCGGCGCCGGCCGGCCGCGGCCCGGGGATGGCCGCGGCGGCCCGCAGCCCCGCTCCGGTGGCGCCCGCCCGGGCCCGGCGGCGGCCCGGCTCGCGACGCCCGGGCGTGAACCGCGCGGACCACTCCACCTGGCCGGCGAGCTCGGCCCACATCGACCCGACCGGGAAGGCCGCCCGGACGCGGCGCGCGTGCCCGGTCGCCCGCTGGCGTTCGCCGCGCAGGAGGTGCAGTTTCGCGCGGAGCAGGTGCGCGGCCGCGAACTCGGCGTCGCGGTGGCGGGCGATTCCCGACCAGGGCAGCGCCCGGATCAGCGCCTCGGCGTCGCCGTACATGCCCGTCGCCAGCAGGGCGTCCACCCGGTCCAGCTGGAGGGCCGCGCCGCGGTGGCCGGGCAGCAGCGGCTCGGCCCGCCCGAACAGCCGCATGGCCGACGCGATGTCGCCGCGCAGCACGGCCAGGCAGCCCTGGTTCTGCAGAACGACGCCGCCGAGCACGTGGAGGCGGTGGCGTTCGGCGAGCTCGAGGGCGCGGGCGAGGTCGTCGGCCGCCTCCGGGAACCGCCCGGCGTAACCGAGTGCCAGCCCCCGGTTGCTGAGCAGGCCCGCGAGCAGCCGCTCGTCCCCGTCGCGGCGCAGCCGCCGCGCCGCCGCGTCGAAGGCGTCCGCCGCCGCGTCGAACCCGCCGCGCTGCGCGGCGGCCACCCCGCGGTTGAGCGCGGTCAGGGCGTCGGCGCCAGGTCCGCCGGGTCCGGCGCCGAGGCCGCGGTCGGTGCCGCGGCGGGCGCGCAGCCCCATGCGGGTGGCACGGGCGCGCTCGGCCAGGTCCGCCAGCCCGCCGCGCCCCGCGACGGCGGCCGCCCGGCTGAGCACCCGGTGCGCGGTGGCGGCGTCCCCGAGTTCGTGGTGCGCGAGACCGAGCACCCGCAGGGCCGTCGAGCGCACCGCGGGGTCGTCGGCGCCGTCCAGCACGCGCAGTGCCGCCCGGCGCGCCTCGCCCGGATCACGGGCGACCAGCGCCACCGGGTCCCCCGGCTCCTCGAACGTCCGCCGCACCGCCATGCGCCCGCCTTCCCGACCTGGTCACCGTGGGATGACGGCACGACCGGAAGAGCCACTCCCAGGTCGCACCGAAAACGTCACGGAAAGTGATAACACCCAGACCAGGCCGTTGGGAATGGGTACCCGGAAACGGACAGTGGATCGTTGCCGCGCGCGGACGGCGTGGTCGGGGCGTAGGGGCCCAAACCCCGCATTCCGCCGTCGTCGCACGTCGGAGCCAACGCCTCCGGGCCGGCCGGTCCCGGGATGCGGCTGGGCGACACGCGTCCGGTTCCGGCCATGCGGCCCGGCGGTGCCGCCCCGGACCGCACGGGTTCCGGCGAGCGCCCGACCTCGCCGGTCGCCTCCGTCCCCCGGGTC
Source organism: Marinitenerispora sediminis (assembly GCF_003336425.1). Taxonomy (GTDB): domain Bacteria; phylum Actinomycetota; class Actinomycetes; order Streptosporangiales; family Streptosporangiaceae; genus Marinitenerispora; species Marinitenerispora sediminis. Next base: position 10,079 of record NZ_QEIO01000092.1, read on the forward strand.
GCGGCCGACCACCGGGGAGTGCCGTGGAGTCAGCGGAGGAGGCTGGTCGGCGCCGGCCCGGACCGGTCATGGCTGGCGGGCCCGGCGGAGCGGGTCCCGGTCGCGCGGAACCGCGGGGTGGGCGCGCAGCACCGCTCGGAGGGTGCGGCGGCTGCGGTGCTCAGCGTCGCGGGCGGCCGCCGGGCCGTTCCGTGCGGGCGCGATCGGCGCGCTATGCCACCAGGCTCAGATGGCGATCCAGTCGGTGGTGACCGGACGCCCGCCGGGGGGCCGCAGGAGCAGGCTGAGGGGACCGCGGTCGATGTCGCGGGCGACGAAGGCGCCCGTCCGGTCCACCGGTTCGCGGTGCCGGCCGCGGGGGTGGCGGATCTCCACGTCGGGGCACCCCGCGGGGCTGACGCGGCCGGTGATGTCCCGCAGGTCGTCGTGGGCGGTGATCTCCAGCCGGATGGTCCAGTCGCCCGCCTCGAAGGTGAGGAAGCGCAGCCCGGGGTCGAGGGCGGCGTCGCGCAGACCCGGCGGCGGCCGGTGGGCGGAGTCCTCCCGGACGGCGGCGAGGAGGGCCTCGGGCCGGCGCATCGCGTAGGCGGCGCGGGCGGCGGCGCGCACGGAGTCGGGGGCCGGTCCCAGCAGCGGAGTGCCACCGCGCAGGTCCGCCACGAAGCGTTCGTTCTCGTCGGGCTGGTCGTCCGGGCTCATCGGCGGTCCCTTCTCTGTGCTGCGCGGTCGGGCACGCGGTGCCGGCCGACCGGCTCGGTCTGCTCGCGGAGGAGGCGGCGCAGGCGGCGGAACGCCCGGCGGCGGATCGCGGCCAGCTCGGCGCGCGCGACGCCCGCCATCTCGGCGATCCGGTCGGGGCCGAGTTCCGGGTAGTCCAGGTAGAGCATCGCGACGAGCCGGTCCGGCAGGCCGATGCCGTCCAATGCCCGGCGCACCGCGCGTACGCCCTCCCCGGCGAGGTGGACCGACTCCGGGCTGCGGTGGTCGGTGAGGTCGAGCGTCTCCGGCGCGTACGGCGCGGTGCGGCGTCCCGTGCGCAGCTGCCGGCGGCACTCGTTGTGCGCCGCGGCGGCCAGCCAGGCGCCGACACGCTCGGGGTCACGCAACCGGGAGAGCCGCTCCGCCAGCGCGCACCAGACGGTCTGGGCGGCGTCCTGGGCGTCGTGCGGCGGCAGCCGGTAGGAGTGCACGACGGCCCACACGAGGGCGGAGTAGCGGGCCAGCAGCCCGTCCCACGCAGCGGCGTCGCCGTCCACCGCCCGCCGCACCAGCGCCCCGGTGGATGTCGTGCCCTCGGGCTGGTCGCCCACGCATACCCCCAAGTAGACTCGCAGCACCCGCCGCACACGCACGGCTACGCTAGCCGTTCTCTCCGGTCGACGGGCGCGATCCGCCGCTTCCGGCCACCGCGGAACCTGGTGCTGCTGAGGCCCATGGGGCACAATGGGTCGAGGAGACTACCCAACTTCGGACATCTCCTCTGTGGGTACGAGAGCGTCGGGGAAGCGCACTCGTTCGTATCAGGAGGTTCGGTGTCCGCACGTGGCGTCTTGTACGTCCACTCCGCGCCTGCGGCGCTGTGCCCACATGTCGAGTGGGCGGTCGCGGGTGTAGTTGGCGTGCCTGTGAAACTCGACTGGGAGGCGCAGCCCGCCGCCCCGGGAACCTACCGCGCAGAGCTGAACTGGCAGGGCGCGCCGGGAACGTCCGGCGCGGTCGCCTCGGCGCTGCGCGGCTGGCAACGGCTCCGCTACGAGATCACGGAGGAGGCCACCCCGGGGTGCGACGGGGTGCGCTACAGCTACACCCCGACTCTCGGGGTCTTCACCTCCGTCATGAGCGCCTGCGGCGAGGTCCTGGTCCCGGAGGCGCGCCTGCGCGACGCCATGCGCCGGGCCCGCGAGCAGCAGCTCGACCTCGCCGAGGAGCTCGACCGGCTGACCGGCCGGTCGTGGGACGAGGAGCTCGACCCGTTCCGGCATGCCGGCGAGGGCGCTCCCGTCCGCTGGCTGCACGCCGCCGGCTAGCACCCGCCCGCGAGGCCGCGCCGGCCGCGTCCCGCGCCGGCGCAGCCGCCCGGCGATGCGCACTCGGGGCCCGGGCGCCTGGTTGGGGCGCCGAGCACGTGGTAGGGGGCGCGTATGAGTGAGAACCTGCCTGAGAACCGAGCCGACCCGGTGAACCAGGACGCGGCCGACTGGGAGGACGCCGGCCTGCCCGCGCAGGAGGACAGCACCGAGGACGTCGCGCTGCCCGCCGACGAGCCGGTGGCCATGGACGAGTTCGGCACCACGGGCACCGAGCGGGAGGCCGGGGAGCCGCTCGACGTCGCGCTGTCGCGTGAGGAGCCCGACGTGGGCCAGCGCCCGCGCGACGAGGAGTCGCACGCGCCCCGGCTGGTGGCGGAGGACGAGGGCATCCGGCCCGACGAGGACGAGACCATGGTGGCCCGGGACGCGGGCTACGACCAGGGCGCCTACAGTCCGGAGGAGCAGGCCATCCACGAACAGGACGAGTCCGACATGCCGTGACCTAAATCGGTTGACGCCCCCAGCAGAATCGGGAGCGTGTCCACGACGAACGCGGTCGCCGACCGCCGCCCCGGCCGCTCCGCCCGCGAGGTCTACGCGCAGCACGACGACGCCACGCTCATCGTGTACCAGGCGTACCCGGCGGCCATCGCCGACGCCGCACTCGCGGCCGGCACCTTCGTGCCGCCGTTCCGCCGGGAGCGGATGACCTGGATCAAGCCGTCGTTCCTGTGGATGATGTACCGCTGCGGCTACGCGACCAAGCGCGACCAGGAGCGGGTGCTCGCGGTGCGGATCACGGCCGAGGGCTTCGCCTGGGCGCTGCGCAACGCCTGCCCGAGCCACTACGACCGCGCGCTGTTCGAGGACCGCGACGCCTGGCGGCGCCGGCTGCGGGAGTCCCCCGTGCGGGTGCAGTGGGACCCCGAGCGCGACCTGGCCGGTGCCCCGCTCGGACACCGCTCGCTCCAGGTGGGCCTGTCCGGCGACGCGGTGCGGCGGTACGTGGAGGAGTGGATCGTCGAACTCACCGACGTCACGCCGCTGACCGTGCGGATCCGCGACCTGCGGCGGGCCGGCGACCACGCGGCCGCCGCCGCGCTGCTCCCCGGCGAGCGGCCGTGGCCGGCGCCGGCTGGCGCCGCGGCGGTGGACCGTCAGCGCGGTCATCCTGCCGATCGGGAGCATCAGCGGCCCCGCTGAGCCGCCCCGGGCGGCCCGCACGGACCCAGGGCGTGCGTGACCCACCTGCTGACGCGATCGAAACGTCGCGGCCCCGCCAGATGCCAGGCGCTGGTCAGCCGCCGCCGTCTCCGCCGCCCCCGTCACCGCCGTCGCCCCCGTCACCGGACCAGCCGCCGTCACCAGAGGACCGGCCGGAGTATCCGGTCCCTTCGCCGCCGCCGCGTCTCGGCGGGTCCGAGCCCCCGACGTCGGACATCCGGTACCAGAGACAGACCCCGACTCCGATGCCGCAGATCGCGAGGATTCCTCCCAGATTGCCCCAGGTATCGGGGCCGTCCAGCTTGCCGAAGACTTCACCGAGGAAGATGAGCACCAGCATGACGCCGGCGCCCAGCCCGAAGAGTCCGGTCAGGAAGACCGGCGGACTGTCGTCGTCCAGCATCTTGAAGAGGTCATCGGCGTAGTAGCCCGTCACGCCGAGGCCGGCCAGTATCAGGAGCCCCACCAGGCCGTCCACGCGACCACCTCCCAGGATGTGCGATGCGCCATCCTTACCCCGCCGGCGGCGGTTGTCCGGAGCCGAAGCGTGGCCGGATCGGGCCGCCGGCCAGAAGGCCCGGCCCACCCGCGCCGACGGCCCGGGCAGCACGGCATCCGGGAGACGGCCGCCCGCTGCGCGGCCCGCCCACGCGCGTCTCGGACTCGACGCCGGGTGCGGCTGCGCCGGTCGCCGCTGACCGGCGCCACCGCCGCCCCGAAGGGCCGTCAGGACCGCGCCGCGTTCCCCGCGACGGCGAACCACCGGCCCGGGGCGGCGTACTCCACCGGCCCCGGGAAGGCGGCGGCCGCGCGGCGGCGGGCGTCCTCGGGGGTCAGGGACGGTCCTACATGGGTGACGACCAGCCGCCGCGCTCCGGCGTGAGGTGGACGGCAGGTCCCCCGTCCGGCTGGGCGTCGACGTCGGCCTCGCAGAGCAGCAGGTCGGTCCCGCGCGCCAGGGCCCTGAGCCCGTCGCACTCCGCCGTGTCGCCCGAGTACGTGAGCGAGGCGCGGCCGTCGCTGACCCGCAGCGCGTACGCGTCCATGCCGTGCCGCACCGCGGCGGAGTCGAGGGTCAGCGGGCCGAGCCGCACCCGGTGCCCGTCGCGCAGCTCGTGGAACTCGAACGCCGCCGCCACGTCGGCCGGGCCGGTGTTGGACAGGAAGTGGCGGAGCCGGTCGGCGGTTCCGGGCGGGCCATACAGCGGGAGCGGCGCGTCGCGGCGCACGTCGGCGAAGAGGAGCGCGTAGAAGGCGGTGAGCAGGTCTGCCGAGTGGTCGGCGTGCAGGTGGGAGAGCCAGATCCCGCTCAGCTCGGCCAGGCCGCAGTGCCGCTGCAGGGCGGCGAGGGTACCGCTGCCCGCGTCCACCCACAGCCGGGTTTCCCCCGCCGAGACCAGGTAACCGGAGCACGGGTTGTCCGGTCGCGCGTACGGGCTCGCACTGCCGAGGACGGTCAGGCGCAGCGCGCCCGGCTCCTCTTCGGGGGCGTGGTCCGTCACCAGCCGCGCTCCCGCCACTCCGCGAGGTGCGGGCGCTCGGCGCCGAGCGTGGTGTCGCGCCCGTGGCCGGGGTAGACCCACGTGTCGTCGGCCAGCACCCCGAAGACCCGCTGCTCCACGTCGTCGATGAGCGAACGGAACGCGGCGGGGTCGCGCGTCTTGCCGACCCCGCCGGGGAACAGGCTGTCACCGGTGAACAGGTGGGTGCGGCCGCCCGGCTCGTCGTAGCGCAGGACGATGGAGCCGGGTGTGTGGCCGCGCAGGTGGATGACCTCCAGCACGGACCGTCCGACCGGGATCCGGTCGCCGTGCCGGACCGGCTCGTCCACGGAGACCGGGAGTACGTCGGCGTCGTCGGGGTGCGCCACCGTGCGCGCGCCCGTCGCGCCGGCCACCTCGGCGAGCGCCTGCCAGTGGTCCCGGTGGCGGTGGGTGGTGACCACCCGGGCCAGGCCGCCACCGTCGATGAGCTCCAGGACGCGGTCGGCCTCCGCGGCGGCGTCGATGAGCACGCCCTCGCCGGTGGCCCGGCAGCGGAGCAGGTAGGCGTTGTTGTCCATCGGTCCGACTGCCAGCTTGCTGATGGTCAGCGCGGACAGTTCGCGGACGTCGGCAGGTCCGCCGACCCGCGTATCACCGGAGTAACTCACGCCTCCATTGTGGGCGCCGGGCCGGGATCCCGCCACGGAGGCCCGGTCGTCTCAGAGGGCCCACCGGGGTGGCCGCTTCTCGAAGAACGCGGCCCGCCCCTCGGCGGCGTCCGCGCCGGCGAAGAACGCGCGGGACACCTCCGCCATCTCGGCGAACGCCGCCGCGCGGTCGCGGTGGTCCGCCGCGGCCAGCAGCGCCTTCGTGCGGGCGAGGGCGGCGGGGGCGGCCTGCCGGAGGCCGTCGAGGATGCCGTCCGCCACCGCGTCCACCTCGTCATCGGGCGCGGCCACCGTGACCAGCCCCGCGGCGGCGGCCGCGGCCGCGTCGAACGTCTCTCCGGTGAGGAAGTAGCGGGCCAGTTGGCGGTCGTGCATGCGCAGCGCCACCGGGACCGAGATGAGCGCCGGGACCACGCCGATCCGCACCTCGGAGAAGGCGAAGGTGGCGGAGGCGGGCGCGACCGCGATGTCGGCGGCGGCGACCAGTCCGATACCGCCCGCCCGCGCCGGGCCGTTCAGCTTGGCGACGACCGGCTTGGGGGCGTCCATGACCGCCGAGAACAGCTCGGCCATGCCCGGCGCCGACCGGTCCACCGGCGCTCCGGCGTGTTCGGCCGCGACCTCCTTCAGGTCCGCGCCGGCGCAGAACGCCGGGCCGGTGCCGGTGAGCAGCACCGCGCGGACGTCGTCGTCGGCGACGGCGTCCGCGAGCCGTGCGGCGAGTTCGGTGCGCAGCCGCGCCGAGAGGGCGTTGCGGTTGCGCGGCGAGTCGAGTGTGAGGGTGGCGACGCCGCGCTGCACACGCGCGCGGACCAGCGGTTCGGTGGCCTCCGCCATGGATCGAGCCCCTTCCGGTGCGGCGCGCCGGGCGCGCTGGACGGCGGTGGCGATTGTAACGGCGGTGCGGGGCGGCGCCCGGGACCGGCTGCCGCTGCGCGACCGGGACGGGGGACGCGCTACCCGCGGGCCTCGCGCAGGACGCGCAGCGCCTCCTCGGCGTGCACCTGCATCCGCACCTCACTGCGGACGACGTGCAGCACGCGGCGGTCGGTGCCGATGACGAACGTCTGGCGCCGGGTCGGCGAGAGACCGGAGAACACGCCGCCGCGGCGGACACCGAAGCGCGCGGCCACCGTGCCCTCCGGGTCGGAGAGCAGCGGGTAGTCGAAGCCGTTGGTATCAGCGAAGCGGCGCTGCTTGGCCACCTCGTCGGCGCTGATGCCGACACGCTGCGCGCCCAGCTCGGCGAACTCGGCGGCAAGATCGCGGAAGTGGCACGCCTCGGCCGTGCATCCGCGGGTCATCGCGGCCGGATAGAAGAACAGCACCACCGGACCGCCGCTGAGCAGGTCGCCGAGCCGCCGCGGGACGCCGTCCTGGTCGGGGAGTTCGAAGTCGGGTACCTCGTCACCTGTCTGCACGCGGCCAGCCTAGCCGCCGCACCGGAGGCGGCTGCCAGTGGTCAGCGGCGGCGTCGGGCGCGGCGGCCATGGGGCTGTCCGGCACGTGAGCAGGCGCGTGAGTCCGGCTGGTGGCAGCGGTACGGGATCAAGGGCGGCTACGGCACCTACATCGGCCTGGAGAGCGACGCCCGCAGAATTCAGAGGTACGACGCGTCACAGGTCCCAGGTCTGTTCCAGACCGAGGACTACCAGCGCGCCATGATGCGCGGCAGCATCCCTGAAGTCGGGGACGAGGAGATCGAGCGGCGCATCCAGGTCCGTATGGAGCGGCAACGGGTCTGGACGCAGAACTGGCCGCAGACCTGGGTGATCATCGACGAAGCCGTCATCCATCGCGTTGTCGGCGGGCCAGAGACCATGCACACCCACCCGGTGGAACGGGGGCCGTGACGTCACGGCCCCCGTTCCACTGCTTCGTCAGGCCGAGGAGGCTTGACGCCGTCAGCTTCCCTCAGCTCGCTCCCTTGCGCATGACCTCGAACAGGCTGCTGAAGCTGTCCCCGCCGCGCCCGGCCGCCGTTCCGCGGCGGAAGACCTCCAGCACGGCGCCCGGGAGGGCCGTGTCGACGCCGGCGGCCTCGGCCGTGTGCAGCACGTGCTCGACGCTGGCAACCCCCATGGCGAGCCGGTCGACGTCGCCGGCGTGGTTGCCCGCGTCCACGCGCGGCGCGTAGAAGGCGAGGAAGTCCGGGATGGAGGCGGCCGTGGCGGTGGCGTGCGGCAGGAACTCCTGCGCCGAGATCCCGTTGGCGTCGGCGACCGCGAGCGCGTGCAGGTAGCTGAGCATGCTGGTCCAGAACATGTCCATCTGCAGCTGGTAGTACAGCGACGCCAGGCCCGGGTCGGTGCCCACGTAGTCGGTGCCGGTGAGCACCGACAGCGTCTCGCGGTGCGCCTGGAGGACCTCCTCGGGACCGCTGTAGAAGGTGGCCGACTCCGGCTTGCCGATACCGGACGGAGAGGACTGCACTCCCCCGGTGAGGTAGCGCGCACCGAGCCCGGTGGCCCATGCGGCCGCGGCGCGGGAGCGTTCCGGGGTGTCGGAGCTGAGGTTGACGAGCACCCGGCCCGCGAGGGCGTCGGCGGCCGGTTCGAGGATGGCGTACATCGCGTCGTGGTCGGTCAGGCTCAGCACGACCAGCTCGTTGGCGGCGAGCGCGTCCCGGACGGTCGCGGCCCGCACGGCCCCCGCGGCCACCAGCTCGTCCGCCCGGCTCGCGGTCCGGTTCCACACGGTCACGGGGTGTCCGTTGGCGAGGAAGGTCCGCGCCATCGCCTGTCCCATCGGGCCGAGTCCGATGACCGTCACTGCCTGCTTGCCCATGGAGGTCCCTCTCTCTAGAAAGAACGTTCTACTCAGCGGGCAACTTAGCACATTCTAGAACGAACGCTCTACTCAGTAGACTTGCCGCATGGGACGCATGGAACAGCGCGCCGCGGGCGACACCCGGGACCGGATCGTCCAGGTGACCGCGCGCCTGCTGCAACGGCAGGGCTACGAGGGCACCGGCATCAAGCAGATCGCCAGCGAGTCCCGCGCCACCCTCGGGTCCGTGTACCACTTCTTCCCTGGCGGCAAGCAGGAACTGGCCGCCGCGGCCATCAGGCACGGCGACCAGGAGTTCGCGGACCTGCTCCGGTCCGCGCTGGACAGCGAGGACGATCCCGGCAAGGCGCTCGTCGCCTGCACCCGGGAACTCGCCGCAGGGCTGCGCGACTCGGACTGGACCGACGGCTGCCCGGTGACCGCCACCGCCCTGGAGACCATCGGCCGCGCCCCCGACATCCAGCTCGCCTGCGCCCAGGCGATCGAGCACTGGCAGGACCTGGTGGCCGGAAAGCTGCTGGCCTGCGGCTTCGCCGCCGACACCGCACGCGAGCTGGCGAGCACCGTGGTGAGCACCCTGGAGGGCGCCGAACTGTCCGCCCAGGTGGCGCGCAGCGAGGAGCCACTGCACACGGCGGGCCGCCACCTCGCCCGGCTCGTCGCCTGCTACGCCCCGGACGCGACGGCCCGCTGACCAGCCCCCTCCGGCCGGTCAGCGGACCACCTGGTCAGTTAGTCATTCCCGCCAGGCGAGTTCGAAGTAACTGCCGGGGCCGATGCCGGGCGGGAGAGACCCCCAGGCGTCGGCGATGTGATGGACGAGGAGGAGCCCGCGGCCGTTCTCGGCGTCGGGGTCGGTGACGACGCGGAGGCGGTAAGGATCGTGGCCGGTGCCGTCGTCGTGGACTTCCACCCGGAGGCGTCCGGGCGCGTGGTGGAGGTGGACGCGGAAGGTGCCGTCGGCGTCACCGCTAAGGGTGTGCTTGATGGCGTTCGTCGCCAGCTCGCTGAGGAGGAGGACGGCGTCGGCGGCGGTCTGGCGGGGGACGGCACTGCCCGCGAGCAGGGCGGCGAGCCAGGCGCGGGCGGGTTTGACGTTGTCGGGGTGACCGGCGAAGCGCTTGGAGTGGCGGCGTGGGAGTGGTGGACGGGGGGCCAGCGTGCCCGGAACGATACGGTTGGACATAGGTCCTTCACCTGCCTACTTCAGGTTGAGGGCTGAGGCCCTGCCCGGTGTGCCCGCACCGGACAGGGCCGTTGTCGTGCCAGAGCTCCCTGCGACCGAAAACTCTTTGCGTCCGGTCGATTACTGACACACTGCGAGTGTTGCAGTTGCCGAGCACACCTGCAATACACAGATGGGATTCGCAAGTTACTCTCGTCTTGCTTGACCGCTACCACGAATGGGATGACTGGTGACGACTCCGACAGTCAATCGCTGGCAGCTCGCTCGAACACTCCGGGAGCTGCGTGGCGACCGCCCACCGGCCACGGTCGCGAAGGCCCTGAAGACGACCATCTCCAGCGTTCATCGCTGGGAGACACCTGGCGAGGGTGGCGCGGTCCCAGGGCCGGGTGCGTTGGAACGTCTGCTCGACTTCTATGCCGTGTCGGAGGAAGGGAAGGAACGCCTCCTGCAACTCCGCCGTGACGCACGCAAGTCCGCCTGGTGGTCGCCTTATCACGTTGACCGCAGCTACGGCATGTTCGTCGACCTGGAAGCGGCCGCCACCAGCATCGAGAGTTACGAGAACACACTCGTCACAGGTCACGCGCAGACAGAGGAGTACGCTCGCGCGGTGATCCGGGCGACCAGCATCGACAGCACTGATGACGAGGTGGAAGAGGAGGTACAGGTAAGGCTGGCCAGGCAGCAGGCATGGCGGGAACGTCACGTCGCGCGTCTTGGCATCGTTATGGGAGAAGCCGCCATTCGACAGCGCGTCGGCAGCCGTGGGGTAATGAGAGGCCAGCTCAAGCGTCTGATCGAGTTCTCAACGGATCCCAAGGTCGACTTGCAGATCCTCCCCTTCCGTGTCGGAGAGCACGCGGCCATCCATGCGTCGGGATTCGTCATCCTCACGTTGGGCAACGACGGGTTCACGACCGTCTACACCGCCAGCCAGACGGGCAGTCTCTTCCTCGATGACAGAAACGACATCGAGATGCATGCGACCATCTTCAACAAGCTCCGCATCGCGGCTCTGGGCACGGGTGCCACGCGAGCCCTCCTTGCGGAAGCAGCCAGCGACCTGTGAGGAAGTGAAGATATGTCCCCTACGACTCCAACTCGTTTCCTTGCGTGGCGGAAGAGCAGTTACAGCGGCAAGCAGAGTCACTGCGTGGAAGTGGCTACAACGAACACGATTCACGCTCTGCGGGACTCGAAGAATCCGAATGGCGGGATGCTGACATTCAGACACTCCGAGTGGCGCGCCTTCATCACGAGCGTGAAGCACGACGCGATCGGCCACTAGCCGGTCAGGTCCCCGGAGCCACCCTCAGCAACGGCACCCGCACCTCCCCGGGAGTCAGCGATCCGTGCTGTCCCACCAACCGGCTCTCGCTCGGCTCGGCCTCCGGCGCGACCAGTGCCGTGTCGCCGTACGCCAGCGCCAGCACGTCGCCGATGCGTGGGGCGAGGCCGGGCGTCACCGGGCCGAACCAGCCGCGGGCGATCGCGTCCTCTCGCTCGACCACGATCGCCCGGCCCGCCAGCCCCTCCCGCCAGGCCGCCAGCACGTCCGCACGCGCGCCCGGGAGCGCATGGACCTGGCGGACCCGCGCCTCCCCCGTGAGCAGGCGGACGCCTGCCGCCAGGTCCGGATCGCCCTCGACGTCGATCCGGCCCTCGGGGCTGATGTCGACCATGCCGTGGTCGGCGGTGACGTAGCAGGCGGAGTCGGGCGGCAGCGCCGCGGCGACCGCCTCGGCCAGCCGGTCGACCCGCCCGAGTTCCAGCCGCCACTGGGGTGAGTCCACTCCGAACAGGTGCCCCGCGGTGTCGAGGTCGGAGTGGTAGACGAAGGCGTAGCAGCGCTCGGCGGAGCGCAGCACGGACGCCGCGGCGTCGACGAGGGCGGCGCGGTCGCCGGCGGGCACGTAGCGTCCGCCGCGCGCCGAGGCCCGGGTGAAGCCGCTGTCCTCGAAGGCGCCGTCCGCGACGTAGGCGGTGCGCACACCGGCCGCCTCGGCCCGCTGGTAGACCGTGCGGCGCGGCTGCCAGGTCTCGGGGTCCACCTCCGGGTCCCAGCGCAGCGAGTTCATCGCGCGGTCGCCGCCCGGCAGGGCGACCTGGTACCCGACGACGCCGTGACCGCCGGGCGGGCAGCCGGTGCCGAGCGTGGTGAGGCTGGTGGCGGTCGTGGTGGGGAAGGCGGCGGTGATGGGGGCCGCGCCGTCGAGCAGGCCGGAGAGGAACGGCGCGTGCGCCCGGTTGGCCCGCAGCGCCTCCCATCCCATGCCGTCGATCAGCAGCACGCAGGCCCGGCGGACGGGAGGGAGGCCGAGGGTGTCGTGCTCGCCCGGGACACCGAGGGACGCGAGCACGGAGGGGCCGAGGTCGGCGAGCGAGCCGGCACCGTAGCGCGGCGCCTCGAATGTCCCGTCCATGGTGGGGTCCGGGGGGCGGTCGTGCGGGGGACCTGCGGTCACGGGTCGGCTCCCTCCTCGACGTGGAGCGGCGGGCGGCCGGACGGCAGCGGCCCCGGAGGGGGACCGCCGCTCGGTCATCGGCTGGTGGCCTCGGAGAGCGCCTGGGCGAAATCCAGCATGTTGGCCACGATCTCGGCGCCGTCGGCGGCCTGGCTGACCCGCAGGGTGAGGGGTTCGGCGGTGATGGCGCCGGTGTAGCCGTGGTCGAGCTCGCAGGACTCGTCGGCGCAGGCAGCCGGCTCCAGGTCGATGTGCGCGATCGCGCCCCAGTTCACGGCGAGGCTGATGCTGAGGACGACCTCGCTCGGCGGTGTGCCGGGCACGTAGCTGGCGGGGTCGGGGACGACCCGGGTCAGCGCGACCGACTGGATGTTGCCGAGCTTGATGGAGTCGGTGGTGGTGGAGGCGTGCGGGTGGTCGCTCGGCTCAGTGGGCGGGTGCTCGTCGGTGTGGCAGACGATGAGCCTGGTGGGGGTGAGCAGTAGGACGGTGATGTGCCGCCGCACTTCCATGCCCGGGTCGAAGGTGGCCTCGTGGTGCACCACGAAGGCTTCGGCGGACTCCCCGCCGAGGGTGGTGGCCACGGCGTCGGCCACGAGCCCGGGGTAGTACCCACTGCGCTCGATCTCCGAGCGCCAGTCGGTGGACACAGCACGCGTTTTCCTCATGGCTCCATCCTGCCCTCTTCCACCGGCATGTGGTGCCCAAGCGCGGCGTACTCCGCCTCAACCACCCAGCCGGCCAGGAACTGCGGTTCCACCGCGAGACGCTCGAACTGTCCGC
>NZ_QEIO01000093.1 GCF_003336425.1 Marinitenerispora sediminis
GACGACGTCCCCACCATCCACCGGCTCGTCCGCGAGCTCGCCGAGTACGAGCGGGCGCCCGAGCAGGTGCTCTCCACGCCCGACGACCTCACCGCCGCGCTGTTCGCGCCCGGGGCCGCCGCCTTCGCGCACGTCGCCGAGCACGTCGGCGACGACGGGGAGCCTGAGATCGCCGGCTTCGCGCTGTGGTTCCGCAACTTCTCCACCTGGACCGGGCGGCACGGCGTCTACCTGGAGGACCTCTACGTCCGCCCCGAACTGCGCGGACACGGCTACGGCAGGTCCCTGCTCGCCGAACTCGCCCGGATCTGCGTGGAGCGCGGCTACCAGCGGCTGGAGTGGTCGGTGCTGGACTGGAACACGCCGTCGATCGAGTTCTACCGGGCGCTGGGCGCCCGGCCCATGGACGAGTGGACCACCTTCCGGCTGGACGGGGAGGGCCTGGAGAAGCTCGGCCGGAGCTGACCCCCCGGCGGCCGCGGCGGCACACGAAACGCGGCGCGTGCACCGGGGCCGCGGGGAAACAAGATAGATTGCAGTCAAGCGGCAATCTCGCTTCCCGAAGGAGGGACGTGACCGAAGAAACCGCTGTGCCGACGGCGGATGCCATGGGTGTACGGGACGCGGTGACCGTCCGGATGCCGGCCGACAGTGCCTATCTGTCCGTCCTCCGCACGGCGACGGCAGGCCTGGCGGCCCGGCTCGACTTCACGCTCGACGAGATCGAGGACCTCCGTATCGGCGTGGACGAGGCGTGCGCCATGCTGCTCTCCCAGGCACTCCCGGGCACAGATCTCACCACCGAGTTCGAACTCACCGGCGACGGCATGCGCATCGCCGTCTCGGTACTGACAGCCGACGGCCGCCTCCCGGCCCGTGACACGTTCGCCTGGACCGTCCTGTCGGCCCTGGCCGGCGAGGTCGACGCAGGTGTCGGCCCCGACGACCGCGTAACCATCGTCCTGCACAAACGCCGCGACGTGGTGGAGTCGGCGTGAGCGAGAGGGGGCCCGCTCTGACGGCGAAGACGGAGCACGCGGTGCCCGACCGGGCCCGTGCACGAGAGTTGTTCGAGCGCCTGAGCGAGCTCCCCGCGGACTCGCCGGAGCGGCAGCGCATCCGCGACGAGCTCGTGGAGCTGCACCTGCCCCTCGTGGAGTACCTGGCGCGCCGCTTCCGCAACCGCGGGGAGTGGCTCGACGACCTCACGCAGGTCGCGACCATCGGCCTGATCAAGTCCATCGACCGCTTCGACCTGGAGCGCGGCGTGGAGTTCTCCACCTACGCCACGCCCACGATCGTCGGCGAGATCAAGCGGCACTTCCGCGACAAGGGCTGGGCGGTGCGGGTTCCGCGCCGGCTGCAGGAGCTGAAGCTCTCCCTGACCAAGGCGGTCAGCGACCTCTCGCAGCGCGAAGGCCGCGCGCCGACCGTCCACGAGCTCGCCGAGCACCTCGGGATGACCGAGGAGGAGGTCCTGGAGGGCCTGGAGTCGGCGAACGCCTACTCCACGGTCTCACTGGACGCTCCCGACAGCGGCGACGAGGACGCCCCGGCGGTGGCCGACTCGCTCGGCATCGTGGACGACTCCCTGGAGGGGGTCGAGTACCGCGAGTCGCTGAAGCCCCTGCTGGAGCAGCTGCCGCCGCGGGAGAAGCGCATCCTGCTGCTCCGGTTCTTCGGCAACATGACGCAGTCGCAGATCGCCACCGAGCTCGGGATCTCGCAGATGCACGTCTCGCGGCTGCTGGCCCGCACGCTGGCCCAGCTCCGCCAGGCGCTCACCACCGACGACTGACCGCGTCCGGGACGTCGACGCGTCCCGGTTCGGCGGTCCCCCGCGGCGTCGCGGCTCAGCGGGATCCGCGCCGCGCCGCGTCGTCCGCCGGGAAGAGCACCGCCGTGGTCGGCGGCGCGAGGACCAGCCCCAGTGCGGCCACGGCCACCGCGCCGAGCGCCGCGCCCCACACCTGCTGCCCGCTGGACCACAGCGACGCCGCGACGACGATCGCGAAGATCTGGGTGAGCACCACCGGGGTCCGGGCCCAGCTGTGCAGCGCGTACAGCCCCCACGCCACGTAACCGAGCGCCGCGGCGGCCCCCAGGGCGAACACCGCCAGCGGCAGCGCGAACTCCACGTCCGAGGCGCGGCCCAGCAGGGTGCTGGCGAGCACGAAGACTCCCTCGGCCGCCACGGCGAGGCAGAGCAGCGCCTCAAGGCCGGCGGCGAGGATCAGGGTCAGGGGTCGTCGGGCCACGCTTCACTGTATCGGCCCCGGCCGCTGCCCGGTTCCGGGGGCGGCGTCCGCGGCGGGCGCGGCCCGCCGGGACACGCCCTACACTGGCGGCGTGCGCGCGCTCTTCATCGTGAACCCGCAGGCGACCACGACAAGCCCCCGGTCCCGGGACGTCATCGTCCGCGCGATCGCCAGCGACATCGCGCTGGACGTCGTGCAGACCGAGTACCGCGACCATGCCAAGGAGCTCGCCCGCCAAGCGGCGCGCGAGGGCTACGAGCTGGTCATCAGCCTGGGCGGCGACGGCACCGTCAACGAGGTCGTCAACGGGCTGCTGACCGCTCCGCCGGAGCTGCCCCGCCCGGCCTACGCCGCGCTCCCCGGCGGGAGCGCCAACGTGTTCATCCGCGCGCTCGGCCTGCCGGCCGACCCGATCGAGGCGACCGGCGCGGTCCTGGAGGCGCTGCGCAACGGCGGCTACCGGACGGTCGGCCTGGGCCAGATCGACGGCCCGGAGGACGGCCGCTACTTCACGTTCTGCGCGGGGTTCGGCTGGGACGCCGAGGTGGTGCGCGAGGTCGAGCGGCAGCGGCGGCGCGGGCGGCGGGCGTCGCCGGCGCTCTACATCAGCATCGCGACGCAGATGTTCTTGAAGGGCCGGGAGATCCGCGATCCCTCGCTGGCCATCGAGATCCCCGGCTACGGCTCGGTCACCGACCTCTACTTCGCCGTGGTCACCAACACCACCCCGTGGACCTACGCCGGCTCGGTGCCGGTGCAGCCCACGCCGCGCTCGCGCTTCCAGCTCGGGCTGGACGCGTTCGCGCTGACCCGGCTCAACTCGGTGACGGCGAGCACCGTCCTGCGCAAGATGGTGTCGCACCGGGGGCTGCCGCCGTCAGGCCGCGGGTACCTCACGTGGCACGACCAGCAGGAGTTCGTCCTGCGCGCCCGGCGCCCCCGCGCTTTCCAGATCGACGGGGAATACCTCGGACGCCGGAAACAAGTCAATTTCCGGTCCATTCCGAAGGCGTTACGAATGGTGGGGTGAACGGCGCTTACCACAGGCAGGTAAACGGCTTGTGACGCACACGACACCTGGTCCGACAGGATAGACCAGCCCACCCCTTGCATGCGCCAACCATCCCTGACAGGCTCAAAGTGTCGCCGCACGTTACGGGCAAGTAAACGGACCATTCCGGTGTCAGTGGCCGCGACCATATCGGATCCGCGCCCCGCAAGCCACTTGGAGGTGGCCACGGCCGGCCCGTTACCCGGGCGCGTAAGCGAATCGGGGACCGACGAAGACGTGGCCCCGAAACAGCGTCTGACTTAGTGAATTCATTCACAAGGCGTACGCCCCAGAACGCCTCACCGTGAGGAGTGGACCCGCATGGACTGGCGCCACCACGCTGCCTGCCGTGACGAAGACCCCGAGCTGTTCTTCCCCATCGGGAACTCCGGACCGGCACTGATCCAGATCGAGGAAGCCAAGGAGGTGTGCCGGCGCTGTCCGGTGACCAGCTCCTGTCTGCGGTGGGCCCTGGAGAGCGGCCAGGACGGCGGCGTCTGGGGCGGGATGAGCGAGGACGAGCGCCGCGCCCTGAAGCGCCGCCGCTCCCTGCGCCCGGCCGAGCAGCTGCGGACCGCGGTCTGACCCCGCCGCCCTCCTCACCCGGGGGTGGCCGCCGCCTCACCCGGCCCCGAACCGGGACCCACGGCCCGCCCGCGGCCGGCGGGCCGTGCCGGGGGACCGCCGCTGCCGCCGCGCCCCGCGCCGCCGGTGCGTCCGCACGCGGCTAGAAGGCCGGCTCCTCGTCGCGCTCCACGGGGAGCTCGATCGACACCTTGGTCCCGCCGTCCGCCTGGGGCGTGAACGCGAGCGTGCCGCCCAGCTCTCCGACGACGAGGGTGCGCACGATCTGCAGCCCCAGGCTCGTGGTGCCCTCGATGTCGAAGTCCGAGGGCAGCCCGCCCCCGTCGTCGGTCACCTCGATCCGCAGCCGATTGCCGGCGTCCTCGTCCGCGGAGGGCGGCGGGTCCTCCCGATGCACCACCACCCGGATCGTCCCCGGACCGTGGCGCAGACCGTGCTCGACCGCGTTCTGGACCAGCTCCGCCAGGACCATCGACAGCGGGGTCGCGACCAGGGCGGAGAGCAGGCCGAAGTTGCCCACCCGGCGGGGCAGCACCGGCGCACCGGTCGAGGAGACCTCGGCGGCCATCTCGATCACCCGGTCGGCGATGTCGTCGAAGTCGACGATCTCGTCGGGGGTGTGCGACAGCATCTCGTGCACGATCGCGATGGAGCCGACCCGGCGCACCGCCTCGTCCAGCGCCGCGCGCCCCTCGGGGATCTGCAGGCGGCGTGCCTGGAGCCGGAGCAGCGCCGCCACGGTCTGCAGGTTGTTCTTGACCCTGTGGTGGATCTCGCGGATGGTGGCGTCCTTGGTCATCAGCTCGCGCTCGCGGCGGCGCAGCTCGGTGACGTCGCGGACCATGACCAGCGCGCCGATGCGGGTTCCGTCGATCACCAGCGGGATCGCGCGCAGCTGGATGGTGGAGCCGCGCGCCTCGACCTCGGCCTCCTGCGGCGCGCGGCCGCTGGCCGTCCAGGTCAGCGACTCGTCGCGGGCGTCCCCCACCGCCGAGAGCTCCAGTGTCGTGCGGTCCAGCCGGGCCCCCACCAGGTCGGCGGTCAGGCCGAGCCTGCGGTAGGCCGACTGGGCGTTGGGGCTGGCGTAGACGACCGTCCCCTCCTCGTCCAGCCGGAGCAGGCCGTCGCCGACCCGCGGTGAGCGCACCATGAGCGGGCCCTGGTCGCTGAACGGGAACGCGCCCTCGGCGATCATCTGCGCCAGGTCGCTCGCGCTCTGCAGGTAGGTGAGCTCCAGGCGGCTGGGCGTGCGCGCCGAGCTGAGGTTGGTGCTGCGCTGGATGACACCGATGAGGTGGCCTTCGCGGCGCACCGGGATGGTCTCCTCACGCACCGGGACCCCACCGGACCAGTCGGGGTCGCCCTCGCGGCAGATCCGCCCCTCCGTCCACGCGCGGTCGATCAGCGCGCGCTTGGCGGCCAGCTGGACGCCGAGGCCGCCCGAGGGCGCCGTGGAGTCGGTCACGCCGTCGCGCAGGACCGTCTCGACCACGTCGTCCTGGAAAGCGGTGGGGCCGGTGGTCGGCCGCATCTGCGAGACGGCCACCCAGCCGCCGTCGTCGCGCAGCCGGACCCACAGCACCAGGTCGGCGAAGGAGAGGTCGGCCAGCAGCTGCCAGTCGGAGACCAGGGAGTGCAGCCATTCCAGATCGGCGGTCTTCAGCGCCGTGTACCGCCGGATCAGATCGCTGAGGTGAGGCACTCACAAATCATCCCACGAGTGCGGGCATACTCAAGGGACGCATGAATCCAGGATTGGTCTGGACCATTGGTCGGCCGCCGGCGTGCCCCGGGCGCGGGACGGTCGGCGGCCCCTGCGAGGATGCGGCACATGCCGAACGGGTGGGAAGCGGTGGAGGAAACCGACGTGACGGCTCAGCGAACGCTCGAAGACGGTCCCCGAGTTCCGAAGTACTACCAGGTGAAGAAGCAGTTGCTGGAACTCATCGCGACCATGCCGGCCGGCAACCCCGTGCCGCCGGAGCGGACGCTCGCGACCCGGTTCGGTACGTCGCGCACGACCGTGCGCCAGGCGCTGACCGAGATGGTGGTCGAGGGACGGCTGCTGCGCATCCAGGGCAAGGGCACCTTCGTCGCCAAGCCGAAGGTCGCGCAGGTGCTGCAGCTCACCAGCTACACGCAGGAGATGCGCTCGCACGGGCTGCACCCCGCGACCCGCATCCTGGACGTGAGCTACATCAACGCCGACGAGAGCCTCGCGGAGTTACTCGCGATCCGCTCCGGCGGACGTGTCCTGCGCATCGAGCGGCTGCGGCTCGCCAACGGCGAGCCGATGGCCGTGGAGACCGCCCACCTCGCGGCCCGGCGCTTCCCCGGCCTGCGCCGCCAACTGGACCGCTACGCCTCGCTGTACGAGGCGCTGGCCAGCGCCTACGACGTCCGGCTGGCCGAGGCGGAGGCGACCATCGAGACCGTGCTCGCCACCCCCAACGAGGCCCGGCTGCTCGGGGTCGACGTCGGGCTGCCGCTGGTGCTGCACTGCCAGCACAGCTTCGACGCCGAGGGGCATCCGGTCGAGTGGGTGCGGTCGCTGTACCGCGGCGACCGCTACAAGTTCGTCACCCGGCTGCGTCCGCCCAAGGACTGACCTCCCGGGCGCGACCGCCGCGCGGCGGAGTCGGCCGCCGCCTTGTCGCGGTGTGCCGCGCGTCACTACGCTCGACCTACCCGACGGTAGGTTCTGACGCCGCGGGCGGGCCGGGCGGGTGTCCCGCGCTCCGGCCCGCCGCCGCCCCAAGGAGTGTGACCCCCGTATGAGCACGTCCCCGTTCTCGGGCAGCCTCTCCGGCCACGGAGGTTCGCAGGCCGTGACGGTCGCCCGCCACCACGGCGCGGACACCATGTTCACCCTGTCCGGCGGGCACGTGTTCCCGCTGTACGACGGCGCCGTGCGGCCCGAGCCGCGGATGCGCCTGGTGGACGTCCGGCACGAGCAGACGGCGGTGTTCGCGGCGGAGGGGATCGGCAAGCTCACCCGGCGGGCCGGCTGGGCGGTGCTGACCGCCGGCCCCGGGGTGACCAACGGCGTGAGCGGGATCGCCACCGCCTACTTCAGCGGCTCCCCGCTGGTGGTGCTGGGCGGGCGCGCCCCGGACGGCCGGTGGGGGCAGGGCCTGCTCCAGGAGCTGGACCAGCCGCCGCTGCTCGCCCCGGTGACCAAGCGCGCCTGGACCGTGCACGGGGTGGCCGGCATCGGGGCCGCGGTCGACGAGGCGTTCACGCTCGCCAACAGCGCGCACCGCGGCCCGGTGTTCCTCGACGTGCCGATGGACCACCTGTACGACCAGGCGGAGGTCGAGCTGGCCGGCGCGGCCGAGGAGGTCGGCCGCACGCCCGATCCCGACGCCGTCGCCGCGGTCGCGCGGCTGCTCGGCGAGGCCCGGCACCCGCTGTTCGTGTTCGGGTCCGACGTGTGGCTGGACGGCGCCGAGGAGGCCGCGCTGCGGGTCGCCGAGCACCTCGGCATCCCGGTGGTGGCCAACGGCCAGGGGCGCGGCGTCCTGCCGGCGGGACACCCGCTGCTGGTCTCGCGCGCCCGCGGCGCGGCCTTCGGCCAGGCCGACCTCGTCGTCGTGGTCGGCACGCCGCTGGACTTCCGGATCCGCCACGGGCTGTTCGGCGGCCAGGACGGCGCACCGCTGGCGCGGGTCGTGCACGTCACCGACTCCCCCGGCCAGGTGGCCGGCCACCTCACCCTCGCCGGCTCGGTCTCGGGCGACCTCACGGCCGCACTGACGGCGATCGGCGACGCGGCGAAACCGCGCCCGGAGGTCGCCGAGTGGCGGAGCCGCCTGGCGGAGGCCGCGAAGGCCGCGGCCGCCGCCGACGCCGAGGCACTCGCCAGCACATCGGACCCGATCCATCCCGCGCGGATCTACGGCGAGCTGAACCGGGTCCTCGACGACGACGCGGTGGTGATCGGGGACGGCGGCGACTTCGTCTCCTACGCCGGGAAGTACGTCGAGCCCCGGCGGCCCGGCAACTGGCTGGACCCCGGGCCCTTCGGCTGCCTGGGCACCGGCATGGGCTACTCCGTCGCGGCCCGGCTGGCCCGGCCGTCCGCCCAGGTGGTGACGCTGCTCGGGGACGGCGCCGCGGGTTTCTCGCTCATGGACGTCGACACGCTGGTCCGGCACGACCTGCCCGTGGTCATGGTGTGCGGCAACAACGGCGTCTGGGGGCTGGAGCAGGCCCCCATGCGGCTGGTCTACGGCTACGACGTGGCCGCCGAGCTCAGGCCCGGCACGCGCTACGACGAGGTGGTCCGCGCCCTCGGCGGCGGCGGCGAGCTGGTGACCGACCCCGAGGAGATCGGTCCGGCGCTGCGCCGCGCCTTCGACTCAGGGGTCCCCTACCTGGTCAACATCGTCACCGACCCGGAGAACGTGTACCCGCGGGCGACGATGGGCGTGTAGCGGCGCCCCTCCCGGTGCGGGAGCCTCGGCGGGGCGGCACGGCGGCGGCCGCCGCCCCTCCGGGGCGCACCGGCACCAGGCCGCCGCCAGGCGCTAGTCGACCACCGCGAGCAGGTCCCCCTCCTGCACGACGTCGCCCTCGGCCACGGCCAGGCTCACGACGGTCCCCGGGTCCTCCGCGAGGACCGGGATCTCCATCTTCATGGACTCCAGGATGACCAGTGTGTCGCCCTCGGCGACCTCGGCCCCCTCCGCCACCGCGACCTTCCAGACGCTGGCGACCATCTCCGCCCGGATCTCAGCCATCCCGTGCCCCCTCCTGTGCCGGCTCCGCCATGCTTGGTGACCCGCCTGATCCTAGAGGAGTTCCGGAGAGCAGGCGGACACCCGACCACCGGGGGGCCGGCCGGTTCAGCACCGAGGCCAGCGCCTCGACGACCGCGGGGTCGTACTCGCGGTCGGTGTCCATCCGCAGCCGCTGCAGCACGGCCTCGATCCGGTCGCGGTCCTTGGACTCGCCGACGAGGTCGTCGAAGGCGTTGGCGACCTTGATGATGCGGCTGCCCAGGGGCGGCGGGCCGTCGTCGCCGTCGCCCATGTAGGGCTCGCACTGCCGCCGCACCAGGTCCGCGACGCTGTCGAGCACCCCGGTCTCCCGGATCACCGCGGAGCCCAGCTCGGCGATGCGGCGCTGCTCACGCGGCGGCGCGAGGACGGTGGCCCCGCTCGGGATGGGGTCGCGCAGCGAGAGCTGCCCGATGTCGTGCATCAGCGCCGCGTACTCCAGTTCGAGCAGGTCCGACTCGCGCATGGCGAGTTCGCAGCCCACCGCCTGGGCCAGCCGGCTGACCCGGCGCGAGTGCCCGGTCTCGACGTAGCCGCCGACCTCGGTGACCCGCGACAGCGCCCGCACGGTCTGCAGGTAGGTGAGCCGGATCTCGGCGAAGCGGCGGAAGGCCACCTGGGTGACCAGGAGCGGCGCGGTGAACACCAGCAGCGCGACCAGCCCCATCACGCTGCTCGCCAGCGCGATGAGGATGCCCGAGGCGCCGACGGCCAGCCCGATGGGCAGCAGGGCGCGCACCTCGTCGCGGTAGGCCACCGTGAACCGGGTGCGCAGCCGCTCCGCGCGGATGGCGGCGGCGATCGCGGAGTCGACGAGCCAGACCAGCATGACGAGCGCGCCCATCATGCTCAGCTTGTAGCCCCAGTGCGGCCCCGAGGGCTCCAGCCACAGTGTGGAGGGCCGGAACGCCACCGCGATGATGGCGACGATGAGCAGCCGGCGCGCCAGGTCGCTCCACCGGGGGGTGCGGCCCACCGCGACGTGCGGCAGCTCGCCGACGGCCAGCCCGACGGCGACCACCGCGATCACCTGCGCAGGCGAGTGGTGGACGGGTTCGCCGCCGATGGTGACGAGGAACGTGTAGCCGATGGCCCCCGCGGAGGCGATCGGCGCGACCTCGCGGTTCCCGGGCAGCGTGATGCGGGCCAGCTCGCCCAGTGCCACGAGCACGCCGAAGGCGAGCGCGGCATGCGGCTCCACGAATCCGGTGAGCGAGGTCCAGCACAGCGACCCGGCCGCACCGGCCGACGCCACCGCGATGAGCACCACGCGGGTGGGGTCGAACCGCTGCCGGGACGGTCCGCGCTGCTGCCGGGTCCGGGGCGACGACACACCAGGGGTCATGATCTCTCGGCCTCTTTGGCGACCCGCAGGGGGACGCTGGGATCGTCGTGGTCCTGCTGGGCCACTTCAACCAGGTCGTCGTCAGGCGGCTCGACGGCGTCGGGGGTCTCCCACCCGTCGCGCGCGACCGCGCTGATCAGGGCGTCCACCATCCGCGGGTCGAACTGCGGGCCGGCGCACCGGCGCAATTCCGCGATGGCCTCCTCGATGGAGCGGGCCTTGCGGTAGGAGCGGGTGGACGTCATGCAGTCGAAGGCGTCCGCGACCGAGATAATACGCGCGAATTCCGGGATTTCCTCGCCAGCGAGCCCCATGGGATACCCTCGGCCGTCCATGCGCTCGTGGTGGTGCATGATGCCGGCCAGGGCCTCGTCGAGGAATCCGATCTCCCGCACGATCTCGTATCCGCGCATGGGGTGCAGCTGAATGGCGGCGAACTCCTCTTCGGTCAGTTTGCCGGACTTCTGCAGGACCTTGGTCGGGACTCCCAGCTTGCCGACGTCGTGCAGCATCCCGGCGTAGCGGATGGTCTGCACGCGCTCGGCGTGCATCCCGAGCTCCTGGGCGATCATGCCGGAGGCCTTGGAGACCCGCATGCAGTGCCCGCGCGTGTAGTAGTCCTTGGTCTCGACCGCCTGGCAGAGCGTGGCGAGCGTGGCGTCGTGGGCGCGCTGCTCGGCGATGTACTGGTCGAACGCCCACCGCGCGATGAACAGCGGCAGCAGCACCAGCAGCACGGCGAACGCGCCGACCAGCCCCCACACGGCCGCGATGAACAGGCCGAGCATGCCGTAGCCCATCGAGGACAGCTCCAGCACCGCGAGCGGGCGCCAGCGCACCGTGCGCACCTGCTGGATCCGGACGACTCCCAGGCACCACATGAGGGTCGTCACCAGGAGCACGTTGACGACGGTGTGCACGAGGATCGACGCGGTGAAGGGCAGCACGATCCACGGGAAGTCGGACCGGTCGGGTACGCCCTGCTCGCCGCCCAGCAACTGGAAGGCGTGGCCGGCCGCGTACCCGGTCAGCGCCAGTTGGCCGCCGTTGAACAGCCGCTTGACGAGTCCCTGCCGCCGGAGCAGCAGTGACGAGCACAGACCCACGACGGCGGCGCCGACCGGGCCGGTGATGACCACGGCCGCCAGCGATACCGACAGGCTCGGCGAGATCCCGGTACGCCCTCCGTCGACCAGCCTCGCGATCGACTCCGCGACCACGAAGACGACCGCGAGCAGGATGAGGGTCTCCGGGGCGATGCCCTCGTAGGGCCCTATGACCAGGACGGCGGCGGCCCCCAGGACGACGAGGCACACGTACACCCGCGCGACTGCCGGAAGCGCACGCAACTCTCCTTGCCCTCCGTCCCTGTGCCGACCGCTCGCCCCAGCCTCATGGTCCTCCTCCTACCACCACTGCCACGTGCCGTAGGTGGTCATGAAGAGCGCGGCGGCGATCGCGAAGAACGCCAGCTTTCCGAACAGTGGACCCACCGCTTTCCCCTCTCCCCGCGCCGTTTCCGTCTCTCCCCCGGGAACGGCGCGATATTGCCCGATACAGCGGATATAGCGGCCAGTTTAACGTCAGTTCACAGGTATCTCATTGCCTCACCGCGAACCGTGAGCCAACCGTGAGAATGAATCGTTACACGAGTTCCAAAGAGCGGAAATACGAATCCAATTCGTACTTATAACGGTAACTCTCCGCAGCAAAATTTATGCTGCCGGACGCCCTCTTTCCGCCGCTCTCCGCGGCGCTCCGGCGGCTTCCGCCAGGACAGCCGCGGCAGCCGCGGTCACCGTACGTAGTCATCCGTCACCCGCCGGGGTCCGGTCGGCTCATCGTGGACTTCCACCTCATCGGTCTCGGCCCGGAGGGCGCCGCACGCGTACCGGTGCCCCGCGAGCGTGGCTCCGAGGGTACCGCTACGCGGCGGAGCCGCAAGGACCACCCCGGCTCCGCGCGCCGGGCACCGGGGTCAGGTCTCGACACCCGCCTCGCGCACCTGGAGGTCCGCGCGCGCGGCGGCCAGCCGGCTCAGCACCTTGCCGCGCAGGTCCTCGGGGACCGGGTCGCATCCGCAGTGCCGGGCCACCAGCTTCTTCACGGCGCCTTCGAGGCCGTACTCCTGCAGGCACTCGCGGCACTCGTCGAGGTGCACGCGGATGTCCGCGCAGTTGGCCTCTTCGAGCTCGCCGTCGATGTAGGCGTAGAGCTTCCCCAGCACCTCGCTGCACGGGGTAGCGTGCGGTTCGCCGCAGCTCATCGCTGGTCCCTCCGACTCGCGCCGCCATTGGCCGCACCCATGGCCACGGACTCCGCCGCCTCCCGCGAGAGGAATCCGCGCTCGACCGCGTACTCCTCCAGCAGGGAGCGCAGCTGGCGTCTGCCGCGGTGCAGCCGCGACATCACGGTGCCGATGGGGGTGTCCATGATCTCGGCGACTTCCTTGTAGGCGAAGCCCTCGACATCGGCGAGGTAGACCGCGATCCGGAAGTCCTCGGGAAGTTCCTGCAGCGCCCGTTTGACGTCGGAGTCCGGGAGGTGCTCCAGCGCCTCGGCCTCGGCGGACTTCAGGCCGCTGGACGAGTGCGAGGCGGCCTGCGCGAGCTGCCAGTCCTCGACGTCCTCGGTCCCGGCCTGCCGGGGCTCGCGCTGCTTCTTGCGGTAGGAGTTGATGAAGGTGTTCGTGAGGATGCGGTAGAGCCACGCCTTGAGGTTCGTCCCCTCCTTGAACTGGTGGAACGAACCGAACGCCTTCGCGAAGGTCTCCTGGACGAGGTCCTCGGCGTCGGACGGGTTGCGCGTCATGCGCAGCGCGGCCGAGTAGAGCTGGTCCAGGAACGGCAGCACATCCCGTTCGAACCGAGCTCCACGCTCGTCGAGTGTCTCCTGGCCCTGATTCAAGCCCGCCGGCCTCCTTGTGCTGGTCTCCCCTCGGGCAACCGTAGCCACACCATACGATGCGGGGGACCCGGCACGCACGTTCAAGGCCCGCACCCCGGCTCCGGGGCGCTCCCTCACCAGGACGTCTGTTGAAGCCGGCATCGACCTGCCTTTACTCTCGTCCTCCGGTTCGGCGGGCGGGCGGCCGCGGCGAGCCGGGGCGCCCGCGGCCTCCCGGTCCAGCGGTGCTGTCGGTCCCAACAACCGCCGCTTCCCCCTGATTCCGGCCACGATGAGATCGGAACCGCACTGATCTTTCGTTTTCTCCTGAATCGGAGAGGTGCAGCATGGAAGAGTAGGGGTAAACCCTCATCAAAGGCATGGGGAGAGGAGCGTGCGTGCGACCGTCCTCCAGTTTCGCGGCACACGCGTCGGCACCCCGACCAGCAGCTGATCCGCCGCCACCCCGGTCACCCGCGGCCCACTTCGCCACGACCGACTCGCTGACGGCGTACTGGCGCTTCTACTGGGCGGTGGCCGGTGTCCAACTCGCCAGGTGGCTGCCGCGCGAACCCGGCTGCATCCTGGACCTGTCCGGCCCCGACTTCCGCGGCGCCCCGCGCGCCGCGGCCGCCGGCCACGACGTGGTCACGCTGCTGCCGTCCGTCGACCTGGCGCCGCGGTGGGACGCGGTGCCGCCCGCCTCCCCCAACGGCTCCGGCCGCAACCGGCGCCCGGGGCGGCTGCGCTCGGTCGTCGCCGACGCCACCTTCCTGACCGGCTTCGCCAGCGAGGTCTTCGACGGGGTCATCGCCGACAACCGGGTGCTCTCCCAGCGCCTGGTCACCGAGGCGTCCCTGGCCGAGATCCACCGCGTGCTGCGGCCGGGCGGGCGCACCCTGCTGTGCGTCGACTCGGTGGTGCTCGGCATGGCGCTGCTGGCCGAGCAGGACCGCTGGCCGGAGCTGAGCTTCGCGCCCAACGCCGACGTCCTGCTGGTGCCCTGGCCCGACGGCAGCATCACCCGGTGCTTCACCGGCGAGCAGCTCGGCGAGCTCCTCGTCGACGTCGGCCTGGAGCTCGAATGGGTCAAGCCGCGTACCGTGCTGTCGGCGTCGACCGTCGACACGGTGCTGGGCAGCGATCCCGGCGCGCTGAACCGCCTCGTGGAGATGGAGCTGAAAGCGGCGGAGTCCGACGACTACGTCGGCGTCCACCTGCTCGCGAGCGCGCGCAAACCCGTCTAGGGCGTCTCCGGAAAGGACTTCCGGGGCGGCGGTCCCGGAGCGCCTTCCCCGACGCGCCCTGGGCGCGGGGCCCGCGGCCGGCCGCCGCGGGCTAGTCGTCGGCGAGCGGCAGGTACACCCGGTTCCCGCCGTCGGCGAACTCCGCCGACTTCTCCCGCATGCCGTGCTCGATCGCGGCCGTGGTGGACAGCCCGCGGCGTTCGGCGAACGCGCGGACGTCCTGCGAGATCCGCATCGAGCAGAACTTGGGACCGCACATCGAGCAGAAGTGCGCGGTCTTGGCCGGTTCGGCCGGCAGCGTCTCGTCGTGGTACGCCTGCGCGGTCTCGGGGTCCAGGGCGAGGTGGAACTGGTCCCGCCACCGGAACTCGAAGCGCGCCTGGGAGAGCGCGTCGTCCCACTCCTGCGCGCGCGGGTGCCCCTTGGCGAGGTCGGCGGCGTGCGCGGCCAGTTTGTAGGTGATCACCCCGGTCTTCACGTCGTCGCGGTCCGGCAGGCCCAGGTGCTCCTTGGGGGTCACGTAGCACAGCATCGCGGTCCCGTGCCAGGCGATCTGGGCGGCGCCGATGGCCGAGGTGATGTGGTCGTAGCCGGGGGCGATGTCGGTGGCCAGCGGCCCGAGGGTGTAGAACGGCGCCTCACCGCACAGCTCCTCCTCCAGCCGGACGTTCTCGGCGATCTTGTGCAGCGGGACATGGCCCGGACCCTCCACCATCACCTGCACGTCGTGCGCGCGGGCGAGGTGGGTCAGCTCGCCGAGGGTGCGGAGTTCGGCGAACTGGGCCTCGTCGTTGGCGTCGGCGATCGATCCGGGCCGCAGGCCGTCGCCGAGGGAGAAGGTCACATCGTAGCCGCGCAGGATCTCGCACAGCTCCTCGAAGTGCGTGTAGAGGAAGTTCTCCCGGTGGTGCGCCAGGCACCAGGCCGCCATGATGGAGCCGCCGCGGGAGACGATGCCGGTGACCCGGCGCGCGGTCAGCGGCACGTAGCGCAGCAGGACGCCGGCGTGCACGGTCATGTAGTCCACGCCCTGCTCGGCCTGCTCGACCACGGTGTCGCGGTAGACCTCCCAGGACAGCCTGGCGGGGTCGCCCTTGACCTTCTCCAGTGCCTGGTAGAGCGGCACGGTGCCCACGGGCACCGGCGAGTTGCGCAGGATCCACTCCCGCGTCTCGTGGATGCGCTGGCCGGTGGACAGGTCCATGACGGTGTCGGCGCCCCAGCGGGTCGCCCACACCATCTTCTCCACCTCCTCCTCGATGGAGGAGCTGACGGCGGAGTTGCCGATGTTGGCGTTCACCTTCACCAGGAACCGCTTGCCGATGGCCATCGGCTCGGACTCCGGGTGCCGCCGGTTGGCGGGGATCACCGCGCGGCCGAGCGCGACCTCGGCGCGGACGGCCTCCGGATCCATCCCCTCGCGGTCGGCCACGAACCGCATCTCGGGGGTGATGAGGCCGGCCTTGGCCCAGGCCAGCTGGGTGGCGGCGCCGCCGACCGGTTCGCGCCGTGCCGCCCACGCCTCACGCGTGCGGGGCAGGCCGGCGCGCGGATCGATGGCGGCGGTGGAGTCGGTGTACGGGCCGGAGGTGTCGTACAGGTCGATGTGGGTGCCGTTGGCGAGTCCGACCCGGCGCCGCGGGATCCGCAGCACGCACCCCGTCGCGGGGTCGTGGATCTCGTGGTGGACCTTCTCCGAACCCGCGATGGGGCCGGTGGTCACGGTGGGTCGGACGCTGTGATCGTCGAGCGCCGTCAAGGCACGCCTCCCTACGCCGGAATTACCCGAACAGGTTCTGCGGTCGGCGGCACCGGCCCCTCGGGGGTCCAGCCGCCCTCTCAGCCCGCCATGGCGCGAGCTCCCGCGGTGTTCACTTGTCCGTGCCGCGCGGTGGCGCGGCACGGTCCGTCCCGACGATACGTTCCGCCCGGGCGCGGCGCCAGCCCCCCGCAGGCGCCGCGCCAGGCCGACGGGCGCGGCGCCGGGGAACCGCCCGGAGGGGCCTCAGAACAGCGTCTCGGGCTCGGCGGGCTCGATGTCGGCGGGGACCGGGTCCAGCAGCCGCGGGCCGTTGTTGCGGATGCTGTTGACCTCGGTCCCGACCTCGTAGACCTCGAAGTCGGCGACCGGCGTGCTCTCCATGAGCAGTCGCAGCCGGCCCGGGTCGGCGGCCGGGTCCAGCCAGTCGTCCCACGTGTCGCGGGGCAGCACGACCGGCATCCGCTCATGGATGTGGCTCAGTTCGGGAGCGGCCTCCGTGGTGATCACCGCGCAGCTCCACAGCCACGCGCCGGGGTCGTCGTCGGGCCGTTCCGGGTCGCGCCAGCGCTCGAACAGCCCGGCGAGCGCCAGCGGCCGGCCGTCGGCGTAGCGCACCGCGTAGGGGCGTTTGCGGGCCCGGGCCTTGCGCGCCTTGTGGCCGGCGTCGGTGGCCGGCGAGGTGCCGGGCTCGGTGGTGCCCGGGGCGCGGTCGGGCAGCAGCTGCCACTCGTAGTAGGCGTCGGCCGGCAGCAGGCACCGCCGCCGGGCGAACGCCGCCCGGAAGGCGGGCTTCTCGGCGACGGTCTCACCGCGCGCGTTGATCATCCGGTAGCCGACGTTGGGGTCCTTGGCCCAGGACGGCACCAGCCCCCAGCGCAGCGTGCGCAGGTACTGCGGGCCGGCGGCGCGGCGCCCGGCGTCCGCGCCGCCGGGCGGTGGCCCGAGCACCGCGTAGACCGGCTTGCCCGGCGAGACGTTGTAGTCGGCCGCCAGTTCCTCCAGGGGCGGCCACGAGCGGGCGTCCGCGGCGGGCTCCCCCGCCCGCCCGGCCGCCGGGAAATCGAACGCGAGCTGGAGCTCGTGCTGGTTGCGTGCCTGCGCGTACCGACCACACATGGCACCAGCCTACGAGCACCCGGTGACGCGG
Source organism: Marinitenerispora sediminis (assembly GCF_003336425.1). Taxonomy (GTDB): domain Bacteria; phylum Actinomycetota; class Actinomycetes; order Streptosporangiales; family Streptosporangiaceae; genus Marinitenerispora; species Marinitenerispora sediminis. The sequence continues at coordinate 17,063 of NZ_QEIO01000093.1, forward strand.
GCCGCGCGTCGTCCGGCCGGGCCCCGGGACTCGACGGCGGCGCCAAACGCCGGCAGACTCGCAGGGATGTTCGCCGCCGCCCCGGGTATACGCGACACCATGGGAGTGCTACGCAATCAGGCTCGGCGCATGCTCGCCGCCCCGTTCGTCCTCGAAGGGCTGGAGGCACTGCGCAACCCCGCGTCCCGCGCCGACGGGCTCGCACCCACGGTGCGCCGGCTGGCTAAACGCAACGCCTGGCTGCCGGACGATCCGGAGCTGGCGGCCCGGGCGCTGGGCGCCGCGAGCGTGGCCGGCGGCGCGCTGCTGGCCACTGGCCGGGCGCCCCGCGCGGCCTGCCTCGTGCTGGCGGCGCAGGCGGTCCCGACCCTGGTCGCGCGCGTCCGCGACGCCCGGGACGGCGATCCGGAGGCACGCGGCGCGCTGCGCCGCACGGCCGTCCGGGACCTCAGCCTGCTCGGCGCGCTGGTCCTGGCGGCCACGGAGCCGCGCCGCCGGCCGTCCGCGCCGCGCCGCCGCGCGGAGGCGGCGGCGCGGCTGACCGCTGCCCGGCTGGGCGCCGCGGCGTCCGCCCCGCGGTGGCCCGGGCGGCTCCGGGCCCGGACGCGCGCCTGACGTGTCGACACGACACCGGCCAGGGGCGGCTGCCGCTCCGTGCGGCCGGGGTCAGGGCGCGGCCGCCGCGCCGGCGGTCCGGATCACCGGTTCGTGGTGAACCGGGAAGTTCACCGAACGGGCGATGAAGCAGAGTTCGGACGCCCGCCGGTGCAGCCGTCGGGCGGTGTCCGCGCTCTCGGGGTCGGCGACGGTGACGACCGGGTGCAGCGTCACCTCGGTGAACTCCCCGGACCCGTCGGCGTGGGTGACCATCGTGCCGGTCGCGGTGTCGGTGTAGTCGACGACGTTCACCTTCGCGGCGACGGCGACCGCCAGGTAGGAGAGCATGTGGCACTGGCTGAGTGCCGCCATCAGCAGCTCCTCCGGGTTCCAGCGGTCCGCGTCGCCGCGGAAGGCGACGGCGGCCGATCCGGGCAGGGGCGGCTTCCCGTCGGCCTCGACGTCGTGGGAGCGCTCGTAGGAGCGGTAGCCGGTGGTGCCCGCGCCGGTGTTCCCGGTCCAGCGCACGCGGACCTCGAAGTGGTGGTGCTTCTCCGCCACGGCGGCCTCCGTCGGTGTGGGATCTGTGGACGCGCCCTCAGACTGCCGGACCGCCGTGTCCGGCCGTCCACCCGGCCCCGCCGATCGCGCGGGGCCCTGACCTGCCTCCCCTACCCCTGCGGCCGCGACGCCAAGCGGCACGCCGGGGGCCCGGTCCGCGGCGGCCGGAGCCCGCGCGACACGCCGACGGCTAACCTTGGGTTATGCCCAACTCCGCACCGCACTGGCCCGCGCCCACGGCGGCCCGGCCCGTCGACGCCACGGTCGGCCTGCCCGGTTCCAAGTCCATGACCAACCGCGCGTACGTCCTGGCGGCGCTCTCCGAGACCCCCGCGCTCGTCCGGCGTCCGCTGCGCAGCCGCGACACCGACCTCATGGCCGGAGCCCTCCGCGCGCTGGGCACCGGCATCGCCCCGCACGGCGAGGAGGACGTGCTGGTGACACCGGCGGCACCGCAGGGGCCGGCGACCGTGGACGTCGGCAACGCGGGCACGGTCATGCGGTTCCTGCCGCCGCTGGCCGCTCTCGCCCAGGGCGACGTGCGGTTCGACGGCGATCCGCGCGCCCGAGAGCGGCCGGTCGGTCCGCTGATCGCGGCGCTGCGCGCCCTGGGGGCGGATATCGACGACGGCGGCCGCGGGGCGCTCCCGCTGGTCATCCGCGGGCGCGGCGCGCTGCGCGGCGGGCCGGTGACGCTGGACGCGTCGGGTTCGTCGCAGTTCGTCTCGGCCCTGCTGCTCAGCGGCGCCCGGTTCACCGAGGGCGTCGAGGTCCGGCACGAGGGTCCGCCGGTCCCCTCCCAGCCGCACCTGGACATGACGGTGCGGATGCTGCGGGCCGCGGGCGTGCAGGTGGACAGCGGCACCCCCGACGTGTGGCGGGTCGCGCCCGGGCCGGTCAAGGCGGGGGAGATCGCGGTGGAGCCCGACCTCTCCAACGCCGCACCGTTCCTGGCCGCCGCGCTGGTCACCGGGGGCCGGATCACCGTCCGCGACTGGCCGCGGGCCACCACCCAGCCGGGCGATGCGCTGCGCGGCCTGTTCACCGAGATGGGCGGGCAGGTGGCGCTGGACGACGCCGGGCTGACGCTGCGGGGCACCGGCCGCGTGCGCGGCATCACCGCCGACCTCCGCGACGTCGGCGAGCTCACCCCGACGATCGCGGCCGTGGCCGCGCTCGCGGAGACGCCGTCCCGGCTCACCGGCATCGCGCACCTGCGCCGGCACGAGACCGACCGCATCGCCGCGCTGGTCCGGGAGGTCAACGCGCTCGGCGGGGACGCCGAGGAGCTGCCGGACGGGCTGCTGATCCGGCCCCGCCCGCTGCACGGCGGCGTGTTCCGCAGCTACGACGACCACCGGATGGCCACGTCCGGCGCCGTCATCGGACTCGCGGTGCCCGGAGTGGAGGTGGAGGACATCGCCACCACGGGTAAGACACTGCCGGACTTCCCCGAGCTGTGGGCGGGGATCACCGCGTGAGCGGCCGGCGCTACCTGGACGAGGACGACGTCCGGATCCGGGCCCGCGGCGGTTCCCGGCCGCGCACCCGCAACCGCCCCAAGCACGAGGACGCCAAGCAGGGGTTCGTGACCGCCGTCGACCGGGGCCGCTACACGTGCCTGGTCGACGACCGGGCGGTCGTGGCGATGAAGGCCCGCGAGCTGGGGCGCGGCAGCATCGTCGTCGGCGACCGGGTGGCGCTGGTGGGCGACCTCTCCGGCCGTCCCGACACGCTGGCCCGGGTGGTCCGCGTCGAGGAGCGCCGATCGGTGCTGCGGCGCACCGCCGACGACACCGATCCGGTGGAGCGGGTGATCGTCGCCAACGCCGACCAGCTGGTGATCGTCGCGGCGCTCGCCGATCCCGAGCCGCAGCCCCGGTTCATCGACCGCTGCCTGGTCGCCGCCTACGACGCGGGCCTGGAGCCGCTGCTTTGCCTCACCAAGTCCGACCTCGCGGCCCCCGACGAGCTGCTGGCGACCTACGCCACCCTCGGCCCGCCGTACGTGGTCACCCGCCGCGACGGCGACCTCTCCGAGCTGCGCGGGCACCTGCTGGGTCGGCTGAGCGTGCTGGTCGGGTCGTCGGGGGTGGGCAAGTCCACGCTGGTCAACCTGCTGGTCCCGGAGGCGGAGCGGGCCGTCGGGCATGTCAACCCGGTGACCGGGCGCGGGCGGCACACCTCCACCTCGGCGGTGGCGCTGCCGATCGAGGGCGGATGGATCATCGACACCCCCGGCCTGCGCAGCTTCGGGCTGGCGCACATCCGGCCGGACGACGTCGTCGCCGGCTTCGCGGACCTGGCCGAGGCCGTCGCCGAGTGCCCGCCGGACTGCCCGCACGCCGAGGGCACCCCGGGGTGCGCGCTCGACGCCTGGCTGGCCGAGGGCCGCCTGGACCCGGCGCGGGTGGCGTCGATGCGGCGGCTGCTGAGCAGCCGGGAAGCGGTGGACTGAGGCGCGGCCCCGGGAACGGGCGCGGTCAGCAGACGCTGTCGGTCGGCTTGGGGTTGCCCAGCCCGAACAGGGTGCGGGCCCGCAGCCCCAGCCAGGTGCCGGCCAGCGCCACCGCGCCCCACACCCAGCCGTGCAGGCTGCCCGAGGCGATCCCGGCGAGGTAGGCGCCGATGTTGCACCCGCCGGCCAGCCGGGCGCCGATCCCCATGAGCACGCCGCCCAGTACGGCGGCGGCCGCGACGTTCCACCGGATCCCGGTGTGCAGCTTCCACGCCCCGGCCGCGGCGGCGGCGACGGCGGCGCCGAGCATGATCCCGATGTCGGTGAGGCTGTTCTTGTCGGCGAGCACCGGCCCGGCCAGCTGGGCGGCCTGGTCGGGCTGCCGCCAGAACGCCCACTCCTCTGGGTGCAGCCCGACGAGCTGGAGGAACTTCGCGCCCCACAGGTTGAACGCGCTGGTGATCCCCCACGCGCCGCCGGAGACGAGGAGTACGGCCGCGCCGAGGACGGCGAGCACCACGGCCCCGGCGAGCAGCGGCCACGAGCCGCGCACGATCCGCAGGGCGCCGGTGGCGCTCGGGACCGCGCCGACGGGCGGCGGGGTGCGGCGGTTCTGCACCAGCCGGGTGACCAGCACGACGGCGCCCAGCGCGGCGATCGTCACCAGCCAGGAGCCGAACCAGCCGACATGGTCGGCGAGCACGAACGGCGGCAGGGCCGGCAGGTCGGCGACGAGCTCCCACTGCCAGCTGTAGAGCACCGAGCCCGCGATGAACCCGAACAGCGTGAGCAGGATCGTGCTCTGGCCGGAGCCGACCGCGAACAGCGTGCCGGAGGCGCACGCGCCGCCCAGCTGCATGCCGACGCCGAACAGCAGCGCCCCGAGGAGCAGCGCGGTCCCGAGCGGCCCGGCGGACGGCGCCGGTGTGCTGCCGAACAGCCCGGTCCCGGTGCCGATGATCAGCGCGAACAGCGTCGCCGTGGTGCCGAGCAGCAGCGCGTGCGCGCGCAGCCCGGTGCCGTTGCCGACCGCGACGAGCTGCCGCCACGCCGAGGTGAACCCGAACCGCGAGTGGAACAGCGCGACGCCGAGCCCGCCGCCGAGCAGCAGCAGGACGGCGGGGCGGGCGCCGTGCACCGAACCGACGTAGCCGGCCAGCGCGGCGAGGCCGGTCAGCGCCGCGCCGAGCGGGAGCCAGCGGACCGGGTCGGGCCGGGGCGCGGCGGGCGGCGGCGCGGACAGGGCGTTGACGGTCAGCAGCCGGGTCAGCCGGCCGCCGGAGGGCTGGGGACCGGCCGGGGC
>NZ_QEIO01000094.1 GCF_003336425.1 Marinitenerispora sediminis
TCCGCCCCCCGTCGGCGCGCTGGCCGCGCTCGTGGTCGTAGCGCCCGTAGGCGTCGACGATCGCGCTGACCAGCTTGTGCCGGACGACGTCCTGGCTGGTCAGCCTGCAGAACCCGATGTCGTCGATACCGTCGAGGATGCGCTCGATGGTGCCCAGCCCGCTGTCCTGGCCTCCCGGCAGGTCCACCTGGGTGATGTCGCCGGTCACCACGATCTTGGAGCCGAAGCCGAGCCGGGTGAGGAACATCTTCATCTGCTCGGGCGAGGTGTTCTGCGCCTCGTCCAGCAGGATGAAGGAGTCGTTGAGGGTGCGGCCCCGCATGTACGCCAGCGGCGCGACCTCGATGGTCCCGGCAGCCATGAGCTTGGGGATGGAGTCGGGGTCGAGCATGTCGTGCAGCGCGTCGTAGAGGGGGCGCAGGTACGGGTCGATCTTCTCGTAGAGCGTGCCCGGCAGGAAGCCGAGCCGCTCGCCGGCCTCCACCGCGGGCCGGGTGAGGATGATCCGGTTCACCTGCTTGGCCTGCAGCGCCTTGACCGCCTTGGCCATCGCCAGGTAGGTCTTGCCGGTGCCGGCCGGTCCGATGCCGAAGACGATGGTGTGCCGGTCGATCTGGTCGACGTAGCGCTTCTGGTTCAGCGTCTTGGGGCGGATGGTGCGGCCGCGCGCCGACAGGATGTTCATCGTCAGCACGTCGGCCGGCCGCTCGCCGTCGCCCGGCGTCCGCAGCATTCCGAGGGTGCGGTCGATGGCGTCGGGGGTGACCTGGGTGCCGTTCTGGACGAGCTCCAGGAGCTCCTCGATCAGCCGCACGACCAGCGACGTCTCCTCGGGGCTGCCACTGACGGTGATCTCGTTGCCGCGGACGTGGATGTCGCTGTCGAAGGAGCGCTCGACGACGCGCAGCAGTTCGTCACGTGATCCCAGCAGGTTCACCATCATGTGCTCTTCGGGCACGACGACCTTGACCTGCGTGCTTTGTCTCGTTGATTCGACCATGATGTGGCCTTGCGGCCGTCTCGCCCCTGCCTTTCGAGATCCAGTGAGTCACGGGGTCGCCACGTGGACGATGTCGCTTATGACGTGAATTCTAGCAAGTTGACCCAGATCAGCCCGAGGTTTTCGGCCCCGGTGCCGCCGAGCCGGCCTCACCCCGGCGGCCACTCCAGCCCGCGGCCGCCCAGCAGGTGGCCGTGCACGTGGAAGACGGTCTGCCCGGCACCTGGCCCGGTGTTGAACACCAGCCGGAAGCCGTTCGCCGCGACACCCTCCGCCTTGGCGACCTCCTCGGCCGCGACGGCGATCTCGTCCAGCACCCCCCGCCCGGCCCGGCCCGCCGCCGCCGCATCGCGGTAGTGGTCCTTGGGGATGATGAGCACGTGGGTGGGCGCCTGCGGGTTGATGTCGCGGAAGGCGACGGTGCGCTCCCCCTCGCGGACGATCTCTGCGGGCACCTCCCCCGCGACGATCTTGCAGAACAGGCAGTCGGGCTCACGCAAGGCCACCGGTGTCCCCTTCCCTCACCTCTCGCACATCACCTCGGACCACCCCACCATGATGCCGGAGCCGACGGGCGGGTTCCGCACGGAACCGCGGAGGTGGCGGCGGGTCGCGGCCGCCGGCGGGCTCCCGGGGCCGCACTGCGTGATTCGCAGTCCCCAACGATCCGGAAGAATTCCGACAATGCTCCTGCCCTCTTCCCGCCACTCCACCCGGACGGCACCCCTCTCACCACCGGAATCACGAGTTCTCCGGAATTAGAGCTAGAGAAGGGCAACGGCTGGGCCTATAGGGCTATCCTGTTACTTCGCGTGACGTCTCCCGGACTGCCCCTTTTGCGGAGACCGCTGCCCCTTATTACCCACAGCACGAGGTCACACCCCACTGCACGAGGCCGGGGACGCCCGCTTCCCTCCCCGGCCAGGCGTCGGACACCACGACGGAGCGAGAAGAACGGTATGCCCTTTCGTAAACCCGGCGGCAAGGGCGCGCGTCCTACCGACGTGACTGAAACCATGGTGGCGGATGCTTCCGCGGCGACGGTGTCGGTCGGGTGGGACGCCGACCAGGCGGTGACGCAGCTGTACAGCGCGCACTACCGGCCGCTGGTCCGGCTCGCGGCGCTGCTCGTCCGGGACTTCGCGACGGCCGAGGAGGTCGTGCAGGACGCGTTCGTCGCCATGCACGGCGCCTGGCGGCGGCTGCGGGACCCGAACAAGGCGCTCTCCTACCTGCGGCAGTCGGTGGTGAACCGGGCCCGCTCGGTGCTCCGGCACCGGGCGGTGGTGGAGAAGCACGCACCCAAGGCCCTGCCCGACGCGCCCAGCGCCGAGCACGGCGCCCTGGGCGAGTTGGAGCGCGCCGCGGTGATCGATGCGCTGCGGACGCTGCCCACCCGGCAGCGCGAGGCCATCGTGCTCCGCTACTACGCAGACCTTTCCGAGGCTCAGATCGCCGACGCCATGGGCATCAGTCGCGGCGCCGTCAAGAGCCACACGGCGCGCGGAATCGCCGCGCTCCGCTCGGTTCTGGAGCGAACGACATGACCGATCCATTCGATGACGGCCTGGAACGGCGGCTCCGCGACGCACTGCGCGCCGAAGCCGACTCCGTCCAGCCCTCGCCCGCCGCGCTCGACCGCATCCGCACCCGGACGCAGCGCAGCCGCCCGTTCTGGTTCGGCGGGGTCTGGCTGCGCCCGACCCTCGCGGTGACCGCCGCCGCGCTGATCGTCGGCTCCGTGCTGCTCGGCACGCCGCAGTTCCGCGACCAGGTCCTGCCCGACTCCTTCACCACCGCCTCCGAGGACGACGCCCCGCCGCCGGGCTCGGGTCCCGCGAACGCGGGCGACCAGCTCGACGCGCCGGCCGCCTCGGGTGCGAGCCCGGACCGGCCCCTGGGACCGGCGGCCTCCTCCGCGCCCGAGGCGCAGGGCGGCGACCCGATGAGCGGCCCCGAGGCGGCCTCCCGCTGCCCCAGCGCGCCGCCGTCCGAGGAGCGCAGCCCCACGGCGTCGGCCGACGACGACACCCCCGCCGAGAACGACGCGGACCCCGCGTGCGTGCCGTCGCCGCAGCCCTCCGAGCCCGGCGACACCGACCCGAGCGACGACGGCTCCGAGCCCGGTGACGGAGGCGACGGCGGCCCCGGCAGCCCCACCGCGCCGCCCGAGGACCCGCCCGAGCCGAGCGAGCCGCCCGCGGACGGCACCGACAGCGCGAGCGCGCTGCAGTGATCGCGCGCTGAACGAACGGCCCAGACCTTGCTCCCGCGGTGCGGCCGTGCCCGCGTGGCCGGCCGCACCGCGCCTCGATCGCTGATGGGGGCGTCGCGGCTGCGGCCGGTCACCACCGTCCGCAGCGGGCCTGCAGCACGGCGAGCGCCGCCACCCCGGCGGTCGAGGTGCGCAGCACGCTCGGGCCGAGCAGCGCCCGCACGGCACCCGCACGGTCGAAGGCCGCGAGTTCGGCGTCCGTGAAGCCGCCCTCGGGGCCCACCACCAGCACGATCTCGGCGTCGGCCCCGCCGGCCGCCACCGTGTCGGGCAGCGGGAGGGAGGAGAGCCGCCGGTCGGTCTCCTCGTGCAGCACGATGCCGAGCGTCGCCGCGCCGAGCAGCGCCGCCACCTGGCCCGTGGCCGTCGGCTCCGTGACCTCGGGCACGCGGCTGCGGCGCGCCTGCTTGGCGGCCTCGCGCGCCGCCGAACGCCACCGGCCCAGCGACTTGGCGACGCGGTCGGGCTTCCATCGGGTCACGCAGCGATCGGCCGACCACGGGACGATCGCGTCCACCCCGGCCTCGGTCATGACCTCCACCGCGAGCTCGCCGCGGTCGCCCTTGGGCAGCGCCTGCACCACCGTCATGCGCGGCGCCGGCGCCGGCTCGCGGTGCCGCTCCTCGATGGCGAACGCGACCGTGTCCCGGCCCACATCGGTGACCACGCACCGGGCCCGGGTCCCGGCCCCGTCCGCGAGGTCGACGGTCTCGCCCACCCGCAGCCGCCGCACCGTGGCGGCGTGCCGTCCCTCGGGGCCGGCGAGCACCACCCGGTCGTGGTCCAGATCACCGGACCCGGTCAGGAACACCGGCGGTGTCACGGTCTCCTCCTTGCCACCGACCCGCACGACGAAGGCCGGACACCTGGCGCGTGCTGTGCTTTCCGTACACACAGCGTCGTCCGTACCCGCAACGGACGCTGTGCTGTCCGTACACGCAACGGACGCTGTGCTGTCCGTACCCGCAACGGACGCTGTACCCCCACGCGTGACGGCCGGATCCGCACCGCCCGGTAGGAGCGGCGGATCCGGCCGTCACCGCGACCGTCGGGCGGTGGGGGACCGCCGGACCCGTCACCGCGAGCCGTTGAAGGCGTCCCGCAGCCGCGAGAAGAAGTTGCCGTGCCCCGGGCTGAACTTGCCGGGCGGGTGGTCCTCCCCGCGCAGCTCCGCGAACTTGCGCAGCAGCGCCTCCTGCTCCTCGTCGAGCTTGTTCGGCGTCTCCACGTTGACCCGGATCAGCAGGTCGCCGCGTCCCGGGGCGTTGAGGTGCCGGGTGCCGCGCCCGTCGAGCGTGATGACGTGGCCCGAGTTGGTGCCCGGACGGAGGTCGATCTCCTCGTTGCCGTCGAGGGTCTCGATGGTCAGCGACGCGCCCAGCGCCGCCGCCGTCATGGGAACGGCGACGGTGCAGTGCAGGTCGTCGCCGCGGCGCTCGAACAGCGGATGCGGACGCTGCACCACCTCCAGGAAGATGTCCCCGCGCGGACCGCCGTTCGGGCCGATCTCGCCCTCGCCCGCGAGCTGGATCTGGGTGCCGTCCTCGACACCCGCCGGAATCTGCACCTTGCGGGTGACGGTCTCGCGGACCCGCCCCTCTCCGGCGCAGTCCGGGCAGGGGTTGCGGATGACGGTGCCCTGCCCCGCGCACTGCGGGCACGGCCGGGTCGTCATGACCTGGCCGAGGAACGAGCGCGCCACCTCGGAGATCTCGCCACGGCCGGAGCACATATCGCAGGTCTCCCGGTGGCTGCCCTTCGCGGTGCCCTCGCCCTGGCAGGTGTCGCACAGCACCGCGGTCGGGAACGTGACGTCCTTCGTCACGCCGAACGCCGTCTCCGCGAGGTCCAGTTCGATGCGCACCTTGATGCTGCGCCCGCGCCGCACCCGGTCGCGGGCTCCGCGCCGGCCGGTGGCACCGCCGCCGAAGAAGGCGTTGACGATGTCGTCGAACGGGAACCCGGCGTTGCCGAAGCCGCCGGGGCCGCCGCCCGCTCCGCCCGCGGGGGCGAACGGGTCCACGCCCATGTCGAACATCCGGCGCTTCTCCGGGTCCGACAGCACCTCGTAGGCCTGCGTGACCTCCTTGAAGCGCTCCTGGGTGACGGGATCGGGGTTGACGTCGGGGTGGAGTTCGCGCGCCAGGCGGCGGTATGCCTTCTTGACCTCGTCCTTGGACGCGTCGCGACGCACCCCGAGGATCTCGTAGTAGTCCCTGGACACTTACTGCCCCGCCAAGATCTGACCGACGTATCTTGCCACTGCGCGTACCGCTCCCATCGTTCCGGGATAGTCCATTCGAGTCGGGCCGACCACGCCGAGTTTCGCCAGCGAACGGTCACCGATGCCGTAGCCCGCGGACACGATCGAGGTCGACTGCAGGCCCTCGTGGGAGTTCTCCGCGCCGATGCGCACCGTGAGCATGGAGGGGTCTCCCGCCTCACCGAGCAAACGGATGAGCACGACGTTTTCTTCCAGCGCCTCCAGCACGCCGCGGAGGCTGGCGGAGAAGTCCACGGCCGCGAGGTTGGCGGTCCCGCCGAGCACGATCTTCTCGTCGTGCTTCTCCACGAGGCTCTCCAGCAGCACCGACAGCACCGACGCGGCCAGCATCCGGTCCTCCGCCGGCAGCCGGCCGGGGAGGTCGGAGACCGCCGGGGGGACCTCGGTCAGCCATCTGCCGACCAGCGCCTGGTTGAGCACCGTGCGCAGGTTCTCGACGGAGTCGTCGGTGACCTCGTCGAGCCCGTCGATGACCCGCTGCTCGACCCGGCCGGTGTTGGTGATGAGGACCATCATGACCCGCTGCGAACCGAGCGGCACGAGCTCGACGTGCTGCACCGAGGACCGGGTCAGCGACGGGTACTGCACGATGGCGACCTGCCGGGTCAGCTGTGCCAGCAGCCGGACGGTGCGCGCCACGATCTCGTCGAGGTCGACGGCGCCGGACAGGAAGGTCTCGATCGCCCGCCGTTCGGCGCCCGACAGGGGTTTGACCGTGGACAGCCGGTCGACGAAGAGCCGGTATCCCTTGTCCGTGGGGACCCGGCCGGCGCTGGTGTGCGGTTGGGCGATGTAGCCCTCTTCTTCGAGGGCCACCATGTCGTTGCGGATCGTCGCCGGCGAGACGCCGAGGCCGTGCCGGTCGACGAGTGCCTTCGAACCCACAGGCTCGTTCGTGGACACGTAGTCCTCGACGATGGCACGCAGCACCGCGAGCTTTCGGTCGTCGAGCACGCGCTCACCTCCTGGCACTCCGTGGTCTTAAGTGCTAATTCTATGCGGCTCCGTCGACGCGCTCCCACTCCTGGCCGGGCGGGGTCCCGTCCTAGGGTGTTCCCCGGAATCGGGTCTCCGTCTCGCACCACGGACGTCGGGGCCGGAGGGAGCGGGGTCGGCTGATCCTTTCATGGTGGACCGGCACGCTTCGTTCCGCCAGATCACGAGCCCGTGACGATCCGGCGGCGCCCGCGGGCCCCTGGGCCCGCGATTCCCACCTCCGCCGGGCGCCGCCGGGCCGGCGCGGCCGCTCGCCACTACAATCCCAGGCCGTGGGCACTGACTCCGGTAACAGGTACGGTCGCGACGTCCTCGCGGGCGACTGGCGGCGGCCCCGCAGGGGCCGGGTACGCGAGATCCCCGCTGAGCCGGGGCTCGTGGTGGAGTCCGCGGACGAGGGGTTCTGCGGCGCCGTCGTCAGCGCGGACAAGGGCACGGTGACCCTGGAGGACCGGCACGGCCGGCTCCGGGTGTTCGACCTCGTCCCCGCCGCGTTCCTCGTCGACGGCGAGCCCGTGACCCTCACCCGGCCCGCGCCGGCCGGCCCGGCCCGGCCGGCGCGCAGCGCCTCCGGGTCCATCGCGGTGCGCGGGCTGCGCTCCCGGGTCGCCCGGGAGAGCCGCATCTACGTCGAGGGAGTGCACGACGCCGAGCTCGTTGAGCGGGTCTGGGGCCACGACCTGCGGGTGGAGGGGGTCGTGGTGGAGTACCTGGAGGGCGTGGACCGGCTGCCGGAGATCGTCGCTGACTTCGCCCCGGGACCGGGGCGGCGGCTCGGTGTCCTCGTCGACCACCTGGTCCCCGGCTCCAAGGAGAGCCGGATCGCCCAGCGGGTCGCCGCGCCGCACGTGCTGGTGCTCGGCCACCCGTTCGTCGACGTGTGGGCCGCGGTGAAGCCGGCGGCGGTGGGCATCGCCAGCTGGCCGGACGTGCCGCGCGGCCTGCCGTGGAAGGAGGGCGTCGTCGAGGCGCTGGGATGGCCGGCGGACACCGGCGCGGCCTGGCGGCGCATCCTCGGATCGGTGCGTTCCTTCACCGACCTGGAACCGGAGCTGCTGGGACGCGTCGAAGAACTGATCGACTTCGTCACGGCCCCGCACACGGGCGGGGACTAGGGTCGGTCGGGTGGGTCGCGTCCGCGCCGGGGCGCCGGCAGCGGGGCCGCGATGCCGCACGGCGGGAGGAGCACCCGCCGGACGGGACCGGCCGCCGGCGGCGCGGCCCGCGCGGGCGGCGCACCACCCGGGAGGGCCCGCACCGGGCGCCGCTCCCGTGAGAGCCCACGTACTATCCGCCCCATCGCAACCGGCACAGCCAAGGGACACCATGAGCGAGACACCGCCCAACCAGCCATCGCCCCAGGATCCGCCCTCTGGTGGCCAGCCCGGCTACGGGCGGGCGGACGCCGGCGGCCCGCCCGCTCCGCCCTGGCCCCCGTCCGGGGAGCCGTCCGGCCGGCCGGACGCGCCGTGGCCCGCGGGGCCGCCCACCGGCGGCCAGCCAGCGCACCCGGGGTACGGTCCGCCGGCCGGCCCGCCGCCGCCCGCGCCCGGCTACGACCAGCATTCGGGCGCCCAGCGGCCGCCCGCCGCCCCGCAGCCGCCGGCCGGTTACGGGCCCCCGGGCGCGGGGTATCCGGCCGACCGCGATCAGACCGGTAGCGGCCTGCCGGGCCACGCCCGCCCCACCGGGCAACCCGGCTATCCGGGGCAGCCGTCCCCGCCCGGCGGGCGGCCGCAGTACCCGGGGTACCCGGGAACCGGGCCGCAGCCCGGGTACGGCCCGCCCACCGGCGAGCAGCCCGGACCGGGACTGCCGTACGCGCCGGCCCCGGGCGGCGGGCGCCCGGACGCCGTCGACCAGCCCGGCTACGCCCGGCCGACGGGCGAGCAGCCCGGCTACGCCCGGCCGACGGGCGAGCAGCCCGGACCGGGCGGCTACCCGGGGGCGGGCTTCGGGCCGGGCGGCCGGCCGCCGCAGGCCGCGGAACCGCAGCCCTACCCGCACCCGCCGACGAGCCCGCCGCGGCACGGCGGGGGCGGCTCGGACGAGATCACGTGGTCGATGATCGCGCACCTGTCGGGCGTGATCATGGGATGTGCGGGCTGGCTTCCCGCCCTGGTGGTCTACCTGCTCCGGCGCAACCAGCCGGGCCAGGCCAACCAGCCGTCGTTCGTCCGGCACCACGCGGCCGAGGCGCTGAACTTCCAGCTCACGCTGGTCGTGCCCTACCTCGTGATGTGGGCGGTCTACATCGGCCTGGGCATGTACGCCTACACGCTGTCCTGGATCGGGTCCCTGCTGATCGTCGCCGTCTGGCTGGTCTCGATCGTGTTCGGCATCCTGGCGGCCGTCGGGGTGACCCGGGGGCGCTGGTACCGCTACCCCGTGGCGCTGCGCCTCGTGAAGTGACGACCACCGCCCCGCGGTGGAACCCGCGCGCGGCCGGCGCCGTCCGATCCTTGGACGGTACCGGCCGTTCGCGTTCCGTGACGTCGCCCAGGTAGGTTCGACTGCACCATCGCCGCACGGACCGCGGCCGCGACGTGCCGGAGGAGGGCGCACGGCGCCCGCCACGTCCGCCCCGGCCCGCCTCGGACGAGGGGCCGGGGTCCGTCCGGTGGACTGTCATCCGCCTCCGTACGTCCGTGCTCGACCGCGCGGGCAGGAACACGAGGAAGAGCATGAGCAACCCCTACCCCCAGCCGCCCTACGACGGCGGCCAAGGCCAGCACGGCCAGCCCGGCGGTTACGGCCCGCCGACCGGCGGCGGCCCCGCCTACGGCGGCCAGCCCGGGTACGGCCAGCAGCCGCAGACCGGCGGCCAGCCCGGATACGGCCAGCAGCCCGTCCCCTACGGCCAGCCGGGCTACCAGCAGCAGGGGTACGACCAGGCGGGGTACGACCAGCACGGCTACCAGCAGCAGGGGTACGACCCGCACGGCGAGCCGGGCCTGCGGCCCCGGCCGGGCAGCGACGACCAGATGTGGGGCGTGCTCACCCACGTCGGCGGCATCGTCCTGGGGCTGCTGGGGCCCCTGATCGTCTTCCTCATGAAGAAGGACGAGTCCCCGTGGGTGCGGGCGCAGGCCGTCGAAGCGCTGAACTTCCAGATCACCGCCGCGATCGGGCTGGTCGTCTCCGGGATCCTCATGGTCGTGATCATCGGATTCCTGACCTTCATCGCGGTGTACGCGATGGTGATCATCTTCGGGATCATGGGAACGATGGCCGCCAACCGCGGCGAGCTGTACCGCTACCCGATGTCCATCCGGATGGTGAAGTAGCCGGACGTGCCGGGGCGCCGGCCCGCCGGCTCCCCGGCGCGCCGGCGCGCCGTCAGGTGAGGTCGCGCACCACCGCGTCGGCGAGCAGCCGGCCGCGCAGGGTGAGGACGGCCCGGCCGTGCGCGTGCGCGGCCTCGTCCAGCAGCCCGTCGGCCACCGCCTCCTTCGCCGCCCGCCGGCCGGCGTCGTCCAGCAGGTGCAGCGGGCAGCCCTCCGCGATGCGCAACTCCAGCAGGATCCGCTCGAACCGGCGGTCCGCGGCGTCCAGCACCTCGCGCGCCTGGGCGGGCGTGCCGCCGCCGGCGAGCCGGGCGGCGTAGGCGGCCGGGTGCTTCACGTTCCACCAGCGGGTCCCGCCGACATGGCTGTGCGCGCCGGGGCCGACGCCCCACCAGTCGCCGCCCGTCCAGTAGAGCAGGTTGTGCCGGCTCCGGGCGTCGGGGGCCGCGGCCCAGTTGGAGACCTCGTACCAGCGCAGCCCGGCGGCGCTCAGCAGCTCGTCGGCCATCAGGTAGCGGTCGGCCATGGTGTCGTCGTCCGGCGCGGCGAGCTCACCGCGGCGGACCCGGGCCGCGAGCCGGGTGCCCTCCTCGACGATGAGCGAGTAGGCGGAGACATGGTCGGGCCCCGCGGCGACCGCCGCCCGCAGCGACTCCGCCCAGTCCTCGTCGGTCTCGCCGGGTGTGCCGTAGATGAGGTCGAGGTTGACGTGCTCGAAGCCGGCCTCGCGCGCCCAGGCCACGCACCGCTCCGGCCTGCCGGGGGTGTGCGTGCGGTCCAGCACCGCCAGGACGTGCGGCCGGGCGCTCTGCATTCCGAAGGACACCCGGGTGAACCCGGCGTCGCGCAGCCGGAGCAGGTAGTCGCGGTCCACGGTCTCCGGGTTGGCCTCCGTGGTGACCTCCGCACCGGCCTCCAGGCCGAACTCGGTGTCGACGGCGGCCAGGATGCGCCCCAGGTCCTCGGGCGGCAGCAGGGTCGGCGTGCCGCCCCCGACGAACACCGTCCGCACCGGCACCTCGGCGTCGCCGAGCACCCGGCGCGCGAGCGCGAGTTCGGCCACGGCCTGGCCGGCGTAGGTCTCGCGCGAGGCGGTGGCCGAGCCGTCGCGGGAGCGCAGCTCGTCGGCGGTGTAGGTGTTGAAGTCGCAGTAACCGCACCGGGTCACGCAGAACGGCACGTGCACGTACACGCCGAACGGCCGGGTGCCCGCGCCCTCCAGCGAGTGCGCGGGCAGGGCACCGTCGCGGGGGACGGGGTCGCCGTCGAGAGGCACGGAAGGCATGTCCCCAGTGTCGGTCATCCCGGGCACCGGACGGACCGGTGGGGCGGGCGCCGGTCAGGGCGCCGCCGCTCTACGCGGCATGCCGCCGTGCGGGCTCTCCACCACGAGCGGCGCCGAGCCCTCGGCCAGGAACGGGTGGTCCAGGTAGTGGTCAGCGGGCACCTGCCCGCCGGCGGTCATGGCGGCCGTGTCGCGCAGGACGGCGGCGAGCGCGGCACGGTGCGCGCGGTCGCCGCGTACGCGCAGCGCCCGCCCGGCCGGGTCGGCGTCGATGCGCACCGGGCCTGGCGCATCGCGCACCTCGACGGCGGCCAGCGGGGTGGCGCCCGCCGCGGGGCCGGGATCGGCGGTGCACCGGTCGGCCGCGGTGACGGCCGCGGCGAGCGCGCGCGGGCCACGGGCGGAACCGGCGACGATCACCTCCCGGGACGGTGGGAAGCAGAGGACGCGCAGGGCGGACTCGCGGTCGGCTGGCCGCGGAGTCACACCCGCCCCAGCCGCGCGGTGAGCTTGTCGAACATCCGCTGCCACTCGTCGGCTCTGCCCGGAAGTTCCAGCACGCGGTGCAGCAGGTCCAGGTCGCGGTCGTGGCGGGCGCGGAACGCGGCGGCGAGGTCGATGCCGTGGTCGGGGCGGTGCTCCACCGTGACGGCGTCGCCCGCGGCGAGGCGTCCTTCCTCAAGCACGCGGAGGTAGGCGCCGGTGCGGGCCTCGGCGGTGAACCGCCTCACCCAGGCGGGCTCCTCCACCCAGGCGGCGAACACCGCGCAGGGGACCCGCGGCAGCACCACCTCGAACAGGGCCGTGCCGATCCGCCAGCGCTCGCCGATGACGGCCCGGCTCACCTGGACGCCGTGCGTGGTGAGGTTCTCGCCGAACATGCCGTCGCGCAGCGGACGGCCGAGCACCCGCTCCCAGTGGTCCAGCTCCTCGCGGGCGTAGGCGTACACGGCCTGGTCGGGGCCGCCGTGGTGCGCGCGGTCGGCCTGCTCGTCGCCGGCCAGGCCGAGGGCGCGCACGGCGACCGGCCCCTCGACCGGCCGCTTGTCGATGGCGGTGCGGCGCAGCCGGCCGGCCCAGGCGGCGTCGCGGGCCCGGCCGACGTTGACGGATCGCACGATGGGAGTGGTCATGCGAAGAACGTTAGGGACCCGCTCCGGCGTGCGCCAACTCGCGCTCCGGGCTGTGGACAGCCGGTTCAGCCGACCTGGGCCGAGGAGAGGTCGGCGCGGACCGCTCCGGTGGAGCCGCGCACCACGAGCTCGGGGGCGAACAGGTACTCCGTGCGCGACGCGGCGTGGCCGGCGATCTCGTCGCAGAGCGCACGCACGGCGGCCAGCGCCATGGCCTGGATCGGCTGGCGCACGGTGGTCAGCGGGGGGTCGGTGAAGGCGATCAGCTGGGAGTCGTCGTAGCCGACCACGGAGAAGTCGCGGGGCACCGACAGCCCGCGCTGGCGGGCGGCGCGGACGGCGCCCAGGGCCATGAGGTCGGAGCCGCACACCACGGCGGTGACGCCGCGGTCCAGTAACCGCAGGGCGGCGGCATGCCCGCCCTCGACCCCGAAGAGGGAGAGCTCCACCAAGTCGTCGGTGGGCAGGCCGTTGTCGGCCATGGCCGCCTCGTAGCCCTCCAGCTTGCGGCGCACCGGGACGTAGCGCCGCGGGCCGCTCGTGAACCCGATGCGGGTGTGGCCGAGGGCGGCCAGGTGGTCCACGGCCAGCCTGCTGGCGGCCCGGTCGTCGCAGGAGACGAAGGCGGCCGGGATGCTCGCCGCGAAGCCGTTGACCAGCACGATCGGCAGCCGGCGGGAGACCAGCGTGCGGTAGCGCTCGTGGTCGGCGGTGGTGTCGGCGTGCAGCCCGGAGACGAAGATGATGCCGGAGACGTTGCGCTCCAGCAGCAGCTCGACGTACTCGTCCTCGACGATGCCGCCGGGTGTCTGGGTGCACAGCACCGGCGTGTACCCGTGCTGGGCGAGGGGTCCCTCGGCCGCCTGCGCGAACATCGGGAAGATCGGGTTCTCCAGCTCCGGCACGACCATGCCGACCAGGCCCGCGGAGCGCTGCCTCAGCCGCGCCGGGCGCTCGTAGCCGAGCACGTCCAGCGCGGCCAGCACGGCCTTGCGGGTCTCGGCCCCCACTCCCGGCTTGTCGTTGAGCACCCGGGAGACCGTGGCTTCGCTGACGCCGGCGTGGCGGGCGATGTCGGCAAGTCGTGGGCCCATGGCAGCACTCTAGTCGACGGGCTGTCGCTCCCCTGAAAGAAGTGGGTAATCTTGCGCAAGTGATTTCAGCCTGTCGGCTCGGCTCAGGCGATACGGAGGGATCCCCATGCAGCTCACCCCCCAGCCCGGTACCGCGGCTCCCACCGCCCGAGGTCGGAACTGGTGGCGCGAGGCGGTGATCTACCAGGTCTACGTGCGCAGCTTCGCCGACTCCAACGGCGACGGCGAGGGCGACCTGGAGGGCATCCGGCAGCGGCTGCCCAAACTCGCGGCGCTCGGTGTGGACGCGATCTGGCTGACCCCGTTCTACGTCTCCCCCCTCGCCGACGGCGGATACGACGTGGCCGACTACCGCGACGTCGATCCGCGCTTCGGCACGCTCGCCGACTTCGACGCGCTGCTGGCCGACGCGCACGGCCTCGGCCTGCGGCTCATCATCGACATCGTGCCCAACCACACCTCGTCGGCGCACCGCTGGTTCCGCGAGGCGGTCGCGGCGGAGCCGGGCTCCCCCGAGCGCGAGCGCTACCTCTTCCGTGACGGGAAGGGCCCCGCCGGCGACGAGCCGCCGAACAACTGGAACTCCATCTTCGGCGGGGTCGCGTGGACCCGGCTGAAGCGCCCCGACGGCACCCCCGAGCAGTGGTACCTGCACCTCTTCGACGCCGAGCAGCCCGACCTCAACTGGTCCAACCCCGAGGTCTGGGCGGAGTTCGACGACGTGCTGCGGTTCTGGCTGGACCGCGGGGTGGACGGCTTCCGCATCGACGTGGCGCACGGGATGGTCAAGGACCCGGCGCTGCCCGACATCCTCCCCGGCCAGCAGGCCGGGATGCTCGACGGCCACACCCGGCTGCCCTACTTCGACCAGGACGGCGTCCACGAGATCTACCGGCACTGGCGGCAGATCATCGACGCCTACGACGACCGCGCCATGGTCGCCGAGGCGTGGGTGGAGGAGGCGTCCCGCGTGGCGCGCTACCTGCGGGCCGACGAGCTGCACCAGGCGTTCAACTTCGAGTACCTGACCGCCCCGTGGAAGGCGGGCGCGCTGCGCGACGTGGTGGAGGCGTCGCTGGCCGCCAACGGCGCGGTCGGCGCCCCGACCACCTGGGTGCTGTCCAACCACGACGTCACCCGGCACGTCACCCGGTTCGGCGGCGGCGAGCTCGGGACCCGGCGGGCGCGGGCCGCCACCCTGCTGATGCTGGCGCTGCCCGGCTCCGCCTACCTCTACCAGGGCGAGGAGCTGGGGCTGCCCGAGGTGACCGACCTGCCCGAGGAGACGCTGCAGGACCCCACCTGGGAACGCTCCGGGCGTACCGAGCGCGGCCGCGACGGCTGCCGGGTGCCGCTGCCGTGGGAGGGCAGCGAGCCGCCGTTCGGGTTCGGGCCGCCGGACAGCCGGCCGTGGCTGCCGGTACCCGCGGAGTGGCGGACGCTGTCCCGCGCGGCGCAGGAGGCCGACCCCGGCTCCACGCTGTCGCTGTACACCGCCGCGCTGCACCTGCGCCGCGAGCTGGAGGCGCTCGGCGACGGCACGCTCACCTGGCTGGACGCGCCCGAAGACGTCCTGTGGTTCGGCCGCGAGCCCGGTTTCGGCTGCGCGGTCAACCTGGGCGACACTCCGGTCCGGCTGCCGCTGGAGGGCAAGGTGCTGCTGTCCAGCGGCCCGGTGAGCGCGCAGGACGGCACGCTGACGCTGCCGCCGGACACCGCGGTGTGGCTGGGAGCCTGACCCGGACCGGCCGGGGCGGCGGCCGCCGCCCCGGCCCGAGGGCTACTTCTTCTTGTCCTTCTCGCCGGCGGGCTCCGTGGACAGCGCCGAGATGAACGCCTCCTGCGGGACCTCCACCCGGCCCACCATCTTCATGCGCTTCTTGCCCTCCTTCTGCTTCTCCAGCAGCTTGCGCTTGCGGCTGATGTCGCCGCCGTAGCACTTGGAGAGCACGTCCTTGCGGATGGCGCGGATGTTCTCACGGGCGATCACCCGGGAACCGATGGCGGCCTGGACCGGCACCTCGAACTGCTGCCGCGGGATGAGCTCGCGCAGCTTCTTGGTCATCTCCACGCCGTAGGAGTACGCCTTGTCCTTGTGCACGATCGCGGAGAAGGCGTCGACCGTCTCGCCCTGGAGCAGGATGTCCACCTTCACGAGGTCGGCCGCCTGGTCTCCGGACGGCTCGTAGTCCAGCGACGCGTACCCCTTCGTCCGGGACTTGAGCTGGTCGAAGAAGTCGAACACGATCTCGGCGAGCGGCAGCGTGTAGCGCATCTCCACGCGGTCCTCGGACAGGTAGTCCATGCCCAGGAGCACGCCGCGGCGGGCCTGGCACAGCTCCATGATCGGCCCGACGTAGTCGGCGGGCGCGAGCAGTGTGCCCCGGACCACCGGCTCGCGGACCTCGGCGATCTTGCCGGCCGGGAACTCGCTCGGGTTGGTGACCGTGTGCTCCTCGCCGTTCTCCATGGCGACCTGGTACACGACGTTGGGTGCGGTGGAGATGAGGTCGAGGTTGAACTCGCGCTCCAGCCGGGCCCGGGTGATCTCCAGGTGCAGCAGGCCGAGGAAGCCGCACCGGAAGCCGAAGCCGAGCGCGGCAGAGGTCTCGGGTTCGAAGACCAGCGCGGCGTCGTTCAGCTGGAGCTTCTCCAGCGCGTCGCGCAGCACCGGGTAGTCGGTGCCCTCGATCGGGTAGAGGCCCGAGAACACCATGGGCTTGGGGTCCTGGTACCCGGACAGCATCTCGGTGGCGCCTTTGACGGCGGAGGTGACGGTGTCGCCCACCCGCGACTGGCGGACGTCCTTCACACCGGTGATGAGGTAGCCGACCTCGCCGACCCCGAGCCCCTCGACCCGGGTGGGCTCCGGCGAGATGACCCCGACCTCCAGCATCTCGTGCGTGGCTCCGGTGGACATCATCGCGATGCGCTCGCGGGTGCCGAGCTGGCCGTCGACCACCCGCACGTAGGTGACCACGCCGCGGTAGGTGTCGTAGACGGAGTCGAAGATCATCGCGCGGGCGGGCGCGTCGGCGTCGCCGACCGGCGGCGGTACCCGGCGGACGATCTCGTTCAGCAGCTCCGCCACGCCCTCGCCCGTCTTGGCGCTGACCCGGAGCACCTCGGAGGGGTCGCAGCCGATGATGTTGGCGAGCTCCGCGGCGTACTTCTCGGGCTGCGCGGCCGGAAGGTCGATCTTGTTGAGCACCGGGACGACGGCGAGGTCGTTCTCCAGCGCGAGGTAGAGGTTGGCGAGGGTCTGCGCCTCGATGCCCTGGGCCGCGTCCACGAGCAGGACGGCGCCCTCGCAGGCGGCCAGGGAGCGGGAGACCTCGTAGCTGAAGTCGACGTGGCCGGGGGTGTCGATGAGGTTGAGCACGTAGCTCGCGTCGTCGACCGCGGTGAACGGCAGTCGGACGGCCTGCGACTTGATCGTGATGCCGCGCTCGCGCTCGATGTCCATCCGGTCGAGGTACTGCGCGCGCATCTGGCGGTCCTCGACGACGCCGGTCAGCTGCAGCATGCGGTCGGCCAGGGTCGACTTGCCATGGTCGATGTGCGCGATGATGCAGAAGTTTCGGATCAGCGCGGGATCGGTCCGGTTTGGCTGTGGCACCGTGGTCCGTTCACATTTCTCGAAGCGGGCTAGGGGCGAGCCGCTGCGGCGGTGGCGCGGCGTTCCCGGGGTAACGCCTCCATGGTCCCATGGCGCCCGCCGGGCCGGTACCACGGGAGACAATGGCCCGAGGCACGCCAGGGCACGCACCAAGGCTACGCGACGCCGGGAGAGGCGGGAGACGTCGGTGAAATGGCTACTGCAACGCATCCTCGCAGGTCTGGCAGCCATCGCGGTGGTGGCGACAGGCGCCGGCGCGCTGCTGGGCATGCAGTACTCGGGCGACCCCGCGCCCTGGGCGGCCTCCACCGGCGACGACGCCGCCTGGCTCGGCAACGCCTGGGTCAACGGTGACCGCGACGAGCGCGACGTCGCGGCGCTGCTGCCGCGGCTGCGCGAGGCCGGCTTCGCCGACCTCTACGTGCACGCCGGCGACATCGGGCCGGAGGGGACGGTGGACCCCGCGGGCTACGCCGCGGCCGACCGGTTCCTCGGCGCGCTGCGCCGCGAACTGCCCGAGACGCGGGTGCTCGGCTGGCTGAGTTCCACGGCGTCCGGGTCCTCGCTGGTCGCCGACCGGATCGACCCGGCGGGCCGCGCAGCGCTCGCCGCGGCGGCCGGCGACATGGTCGACGCCGGGTTCGACGGGGTGCACTACGCCGTGTACCCGGTCTCCTCCAACGACCCGACCCTGCCGGACCTGCTGGAGCGGACCAGGGAGGAGGCCGGACCGGACGCGGTGCTCTCGGTGGACGCCCAGCAGGTGGAGCTGATCCCCGGGCTCCGGCTGCCGGTGCACCTGGTGGCGCGCGGCGAGCGGTACTGGTCGGTGGGCTACCTGCGGCGGGTCGCGGAGCAGGCCGACCAGGTGGTGATCCGGGGCCACGGCACCGGGATGCCGATCGAGTCGCTGTACGGCGGTTTCATGGTCCGCCAGGCCGAGCTCGGGCTGGAGGCAGTGCCCGAGGAGGTGACACTGCGCTTCGGGGTCCCCTCCTACGACCACGAGGGGTGGGGCGAGGCGTCCTCGGCAGAGTCCGTCGCCACGGCGGCGCGGGCGGTGCGCCTCGGGCTGACCGGCTCCGGCGAGCGGCGGGAGTCGGTCGGCATGGCCGTCTACGTGCTCGACGACACCAGCGAGGAGAACTGGGAGGCGTTCCGGGACGGCTGGCTGGCGCCCGGGCGCTGACCGGGCCGGCCGGGCCTCGGCACGGGCGGACGTGTCGGCGGCGGGCGCGAGCACTCCTCCGGCCGTTGCATAATGGAGCTCCGTGTCTCGGACGTTCCACGTTCGGTTTGAGCCCTTCGGACTCACACACCTGGCGCCGGCGCGTCCGCCCGTCCCGCGGATCGGCTGCCCGCGGGTCGCGGCCCACGTCCACCGGCGTACTGATCAGAAGCAACTGGAGCACGTTTTCGCATGGCGAACATCAAGTCGCAGAAGAAGCGCAACCGGCAGAACGAGAAGCGCCGCCTGCGCAACAAGGCGGTGAAGTCGTCGCTGAAGACGGCCATCCGCAAGTTCCGCGAGGCTGCCGAGGCCGGGAACACCGAGCAGGCCGTCGTCCTCCAGCGCGCTGCCGCCCGCCAGCTCGACAAGGCCGTGAGCAAGGGCGTCATCCACCGGAACCAGGCCGCCAACCGCAAGTCCGCCATCGCGCGGCGCGCGCACGCGCTGACCGAGAGCGCCTGAGTCCGGACCCGTTCCGCTTCCGGTCCCGTCGGCTCCGCCGGCGGGACCGTTCGCGTTCCCGGACCCGGAGCTGCGGCCCGGCCCCGCCTCGAGCCGGCGCGGGCCGCCCGCGTTCCCCGGCTCGGTCTGCGCCGCGCGCCCCGGTAGCATCGGCGTGCCGTCCCCGATCCGGGAACGGCGCCGCGACCGCCCGACCGCACGAGCGCGCACGCCGCCCGCGCCTCCGCCCGGCCGACCGCCCCTCGGCGACACGGCGCGCGCACCGCCACTCGCCCGTGCCCCCGGCTACTGTTGTGGCGCGTGGAGTACCGCCCCCTGCGCCTCTCCCTGTGGGACGATCCCGAACTCCGCGGCGAGCTGGTGTCCTGGGTCGCGCAGCACGTCGCGGCGCGCGGCGCCCGGCTGCTCGCCGATCCGCCCCAGGTGCGGATCCGGCCGTGGTCGACCACGGCGCGGTTCGCCTGCACCGGCGGGCCGGTCTGGTTCAAGGCGAACGCGCCGGGCGGCGAGTTCGAGGCCGCACTCGCCGGCGCCCTCTGCGCCTGGGCCCCCGGCTGGGTGGCGCCCCCGCCGGCGGTGGACGCCGGACGCGGCTGGACGCGGCTGGACGCTGCTGTCCGGCGCCGGCCGCCCCCTGCGCGACCACATCGCCGCGCCCGACGACGTCCCCGCGTGGGAGGCGATGCTGGCCGCCTATGCGCGCCTGCAGCGCTCCCTGGCCCGCCGGGTCTCCGACCTCCTCGGCCTCGGCGTCCCCGACCTCCGCCCGGCCGCGCTCGGCGGCCGGCTGGACGCCTTCCTCGACAATCCGGCGGTGGCGCAGGCTCTGGGAGCCGACCGCGCCACCCTGCTGAAGCAGCGCCCCGAGTTCGACACCCTCTGCGGCCTCCTCGCCGGCTCCGCGGTCCCGGCGTCCCTCGACCACGCCGACCTGCATATCGGCAACGTCCTCGTACTCGACGGCGGCTACCGGTTCGTCGACTGGGGCGACTCCGGCGTCGCGCATCCGTTCACGAGCCTCCTGGCCCCCCTGCGAACGGCCCGCTCCTTCGGCGCCGACCACCGCCAGCTGGACCGCCTGCGCGCGGCCTTCCTGGAACCCTGGACGGCGGACCGCCCGCGGAGCGAACTCGGCGAGGAACTGCGCCTCGCCCTGTCCCTGGCCCCGATCGGCCGCGCCCTCTCCTGGTCCCGCGTCTTTCCCGAGCTCCGCCCGGCGGTCCGCCACGAACACCTGCTCCAGGTGGCCCGCTGGCTCCGCACCCTCCTCGACGGCGGCGACCCGCTGCTGTAGCCGCCCCCGGGCGCGCCGGCACCCGGCGGTCCGGCGGCGGCCGCGACGGGGGTGGCAGACCGCGGGTGAGGACGCTGGTCCGCAGGGCCGCCGCTCTGGACGGCGGGGGTTTTCCACAGGGGCGCGAATCGGCCTGCCGGCGGGAGGCGGCGCCGCCTAGCGTGCGGGCATGGCATCGAAGGATCGGGACCCGGGCGGCGACGCCGCGCTACGGCGGCTGCGCGCGCTCACCGGTGGCGACCCGGCGGCGCCGCGGCCGGAGCCCGCACCGCGAGGCGGCGGCGCCGAGGGCGGTTCCGGCAGGGCGGACGGCAGGGCGGACTGCGGGGCGGCGGCGCCCCCGTCCCGGCCGCGGCGTGGCGCCGGCGGTCCGGGGCCGGGGGCCGGCGAGGCGGCGGGGGGCGACCGCCTGCTCGCCGCTGTGCCGACTCCGCCCTACGCCGTCACCGGGCCAGGACCGGTGGCCGCCG
This sequence comes from Marinitenerispora sediminis, assembly GCF_003336425.1. GTDB lineage: Bacteria > Actinomycetota > Actinomycetes > Streptosporangiales > Streptosporangiaceae > Marinitenerispora > Marinitenerispora sediminis. Next base: position 20,431 of record NZ_QEIO01000094.1, read on the forward strand.
AGGGCGGCGCGGAGGCGGGCGGCGGGGCCCGTTCCACCGCGGCACGCCCGCCGGGACCGGTGCGGCCGCGGCGCGCGGCCGGCCCGCCGCCCGGGTACGTCGAGGTCGACGCTGAGGCTCCCGCCGTCCCGTGGCCGCGTTCCTGGCTGGCCCGGCTGCTGGCCGACGACCCGGAGCGGCCGCGCCTGGGCCGCGCGGGCGTGCGGGCGCTCGCCGTGGTGTGCGTCGCGGCCGCGCTCGTGACCTGCTGGTTCCTCCTGCGCTCGCGCGCCGAGCCCGAGAGCGCCCCCCTGCCCCCGGAAGCGGTGCCCTCGGTGGCGGCCGGCGCGGCCCCGACCGCGCCGGCCGCCGCCCCGAGCACAGCGGCCGCACCGGCCGGGGAGATCGTCGTCCACGTGGGCGGCCGGGTGAAGCGTCCCGGCGTGGTCACGCTGCCCGCCGGCTCCCGGGTCGGCGACGCCCTCGACGCCGCCGGAGGAGTCGAGGGCGTCGCCGACACCGGGCTGCTGAACCTGGCTCGGCCGCTGGTGGACGGCGAGCAGGTACTGGTCGGGGTGACCCCGTCTCCCGGTGATCCCGCGGCCGCTCCCGCCGCCGGTCCCGGCACGGGCGGCACGGCCGCCGGGGTGCCGCTGGACCTCAACACGGCCACCGTGGAGCAGCTCGACGCGCTGCCGGGCATCGGGCCGGTGCTGGCGGAGCGGATCGTCGCCCACCGGACCGCCAGCGGCGGCTTCCGGACCATCGAGCAGCTCCAGGACGTCACCGGCATCGGCGAGCGCCGCTTCGCCGAGCTCCGGGACCTGGTGCGGATCGCCGGAGCGGCACCGTGAACCGGCTTCGCCCCCGCACCCCGGCTGCTCCGGTCGCCCCCACGCCGACGGCACTTCACCCGCCACGGCACCAGCGCACTCCCCCGGCCCCTCGCGCCTCTGCCCACC
>NZ_QEIO01000095.1 GCF_003336425.1 Marinitenerispora sediminis
GGGCGGGGGGGTGCGGTGGTCATGGTCGTCGAGGTCCGTCCGATGGGTGGAGTACCGTCCGACCCTAGTTCACGGCGGTGTCAGGGGCCGGTCCCTGGTCGTGGATGTCACCGGGCCGCAGGGGAGCCGGCTACAGGGCAACGGCTCCCGGCTCGCTCAGATACCGGACGTCGTGCGGCGGTCACAGATCGACGAACTTCACCTGGGTAAGGAACGCCGTCCACTCCTTCACTGGGAACTCAAGGTGACCAAGGTCAGGCTGCTGACTGTCGCGGACAGCTATCGTCAGACCATCGCTGACTTCAACACAGTTTCCGCCACCGCCGCTGTAGCTGCTCTTTCGCCAAGCCGCTCTCTTACTGTTCATCGAGTTCTTTACGGACCTTCTTGATGAGATCGAGACTTTGCGCGGTAGGCAGTGCCTCCGATTGGAGGATGCTGAAAAGCGTGTTGTACGCAGCCAGGTCTTCCGGACGATCCAGTAGGTGTTCTCCCATCGCGTACTCCGCTGAAACAACCTCGGGGCGCTCGTGAAAGGTATAGATGCGGAAGGGGCCTGTCAGTCCTGGGCGTCGCCGAGTGGCCCAGGGCATGACCTGAAGGCTGATCCTACGGTTCTGTCCCGCAGCGTGGAGCCGATCGAGCTGCTCCTTCATCACCTCGGGGCTGCCCACCACTCGGCGAAGTACGCCTTCATCGAGCACGACGGCCAGTAGTGGGGCGCCTTCCTCCTCCAAGAGCTGCTGGCGGGCCAACCGCGCCTCAACGAGCCGCTCCACAGCACCGTCCTTCTCCCACGGGCGTTCGCACTCCAGCACTATCCGAGCGTACTCGGGCGTCTGGAACAGTCCTGGAACGAGCAATGGTCCGTAGTCACGGAGCCGATCCGCGGCTCGCTCCAGTCGGGGTAGCTCCTGGAACCCTGGAGGAAGCGCGTCCGGCCTGTTCAGGTCCTGCCACAGGCGAAGCAACCCTCCCGATGTCTTGAACAAGGTGTCCAGAGCATGGACGTACTCCGCACTGAGAGGCCGCACGCCGTTCTCCCATTGGGAGTAGTACGAGGGCGCGACCTGTAGCTCTTTCGCCACCTGCGCCTGCGTCATGCCCGTGTTCTTCCGCAGCTTCCCCGGCGACCGACGGGCACGCTCACACCCGCCCGCCCTCCTCGTGCGCCGGGCAGCTCGACCGGACCGGGCAGGTCCGGCACCCGTCGTTGCGCACGGCCGCGAACGTGTTCCCCGCCATCCCGGTCGCCACCGTGCGCACCAGGCGCTCCGCCCACTCCGGGTCGTGGTCGTCGCCGAGTGCCGGCTGCTCCTGGACGCGGACCTTCGCCGCATACGCCGCGGTGCCGACCTGCACCAGCTCGGCGCCGCCCGGCTCCAGCAGGCCGTACCGCTCGAAGGCGGAGCGCAGCACGGCGAGCTGGTAGACGCCGAGCTGGGGGTGGCGGGCCAGCTCGTCGTTCGCCGGACGGGAGGAGCCGGTCTTGATGTCGACCACCACGGCCCGCCCGGCACCGTCGCGCTCCAGCCGGTCCACCCGACCGGTGATCTCGATGCCGCCGATGTCGACCCGGAACCCCTCCTCGGTGACGACCAGCTCCCGATCGTTCCCCTCGTGCCAGTCGATGAGCTTGCGCACCATCGCCTCCGCGCGCACCCGCTCCTTCTCCGCGTACCACGGGCCGCCGAAGTCCAGCTCGGTCCAGATCTCGTCCATGCGGCGCTCGATGTCGGGCAGCTCGGCGCCCTCCGCGACCAGGACCGCGAGCGCGTGCACGATGCTGCCGATGGCGGAGGCGAGCTCGGCGGACCGCGCCCCGACCGCCACCTCCAGGAGCCAGCGCAGCTGGCAGCTGCCGAACTTCTCCACCTGCGAGGGCGAGACCCGGATCCGCCCGTCCTCGGCGACCAGCGGCTCATCGGTGGAGTAGGGGGTGAGGGCGTACCACTCGTCCGGGTCGGCGCCGCGCACCCCCTCGTCGGCGAGCCGGGCGAGGTGCGCGGCGGCGGCCCGGCGCAGCGGGTCGGGGCGGTCGGGGTCGGTGACCACCGAGCGCAGGTCGGCGACCAGCGCCGGCAGCGACAGCCACCGCCGGCCGGTGGCCACGCGCTCCGGCTCGCCCAGCCCCAGCTCGCCGATGAAGCGCGACGGGCGCTCCTCGGTGTCCTCGCCGCCCACGGCGGTGACGACCAGCGTGCGCCGCGCCCGGGTCACGGCCACGTAGAACAGCCGGCGCTCCTCGTCGAGCAGCCGCGAGGCCACGGCGGCGCCGGTACTCTCGGCGAACCCGGCGACGGTGTCGACGAGGTGCTCCACGCCCAGCAGGGAGCCGCGCAGCCGCAGGTCGGGCCACTCGCCCTCCTGCACCCCGGCGACCACGACGAGGTCCCACTCCAGGCCCTTGGACCGGTGCGCGGTGAGGATGCGCACGGCCTCGCCCTTCGGGGCCTGCTCGGCCAGTGTGTCGGCCGGGATCTCCTGCGCCTCCAGGTCGTCCAGGAACCCCTCGGGGACACCGGGCGGCAGCCGGTCGCAGTAGCGGGCGGCGCTCTCGAACAGCGCGACGACGGAGTCCAGGTCCCGGTCCGCGGCCGCTCCCCGCCGGCCGCCCGCCTGGCTGGCCCGCAGCAGCCGGTCGGCCAGCCCGCCGGCCTGCCACACCTCCCACAGGACCTCCTCGGCGGAGGCGCCCGCCGCGGCGCGGTCGCGGACGAGCGCGAGCAGCCGGGCGACGCGTTCGGCCGGCGCCCGCACCTCGGGGGCGATCACGGCGAGGTCGCGCGGATCGCGGAGCACCGCGGCGATCAGCTCCGCCGAGGGGCGCCGGCCGCCGGTGTCGAGCTCCAACTGCCGCAGCGCCCGGCCCAGCCGGCGCAGCAGCACGGTGTCGGCGTCGCCGAACGGGCTGGTCAGCAGCTCGTGCGCGGCGGCGTCGTCCAGGGTCTCCGGGCGCAGCGCGCAGCGCAGCAGCGCCAGCAGCGGGCGTACCAGGGGCTCGGCGGCCAGCGGCAGCTCGTCCCCGCCGACGACGACCGGGACGCCCGCCGCGGCGAGGGCGCGCCGCAGCACCGGGATCTGCCGGGTGGCCGAGCGCACCAGCACCGCCATCCGCGACCAGGGGACCCCGTCGAGGAGGTGCGCCCGGCGCAGCGTGTCGGCGACGACGGCGGCCTCCTGGGTGCTGCTCTCGGCGACCAGCGCCCGTACCTCGCCGGCCGGCGCGTCCGGCAGCGGCGAGAGTACGCGGTGCGCGTTGACCCCACCGCCGCTGGGAGCCGCCGGCAGCCGCTGGGCGAGCCGCCGGGAGGCCTCCAGGAGCGCGGGGCCGCTGCGCCGGCACACCCGGAGCGCGACGACGGGGGCGGGCGCGCCGCCGGCCGAGGGGAACCGGGTGGGGAAGTCGAGGATGCCGCGGACGTCGGCGCCGCGGAAGCCGTAGATGGACTGGTCCGGATCGCCCACCACGACGAGGTCGCGCCCGCCGCCGGCCAGCGCCCGCAGCAGCGCCTCCTGCGCCGGGTCGGTGTCCTGGTACTCGTCGACGAACACCACCTCCCGGGCAGCCCGCTCGCGGGCCTGGATGCCGGGGTCGGTGAGCAGGTTGGCCGCGATCCGCACGAGTTCGGCGTAGTTGAGGGTGGGAACCGGTGCGACGTCGAACCGCCCGGTGTAGCGGTCCAGGAACCCGCCGGCGGCCGCCCAGTCGTCGCGGCCCAGCTCCCGCCCCAGCGCGGCCAGGGCGCCGGAGTCGAGCCCCCGCTCCTCCGCGCGCATGAGGAAGTCCCGCAGCTCCTCGGCGAACCCCCGGGTCTCCAGGGCGGGCCGCAGCCGCTCCGGCCACGCCCGCGCGCCGTCGGCCGACTCGCCGGCGAGCAGCTCGCGGATCTCCATGAGCTGCTCCGGGCCGGAGAGCAGCCGCGGCGGCAGGTCCCCCGACCGCTGGAACTCCCGCCGGATCAGCGCGTAGGCGTAGCTGTGGAAGGTGAGGGCGAGCGGTTCCCGGGTGGTGCGGCGCAGCCGCGCGGTGATACGTTCGCGCAGTTCCTGGGCGGCCTTGCGGCTGAAGGTGAGCACGAGGACCCGCGACGGGTCGACGCCGCGGCGCTCGATCCGGTCGACCACGGCCTCGACGACCGTGGTCGTCTTGCCGGTGCCCGGACCCGCGAGGACCAGCATCGGCCCGCCCTCGTGCGCGACCACGCGGCGCTGGTTCTCGTCCAGCTCCGGGGCGGGCGCCGCACGCCGCACGCGGCGGACGAGGCGGTACGGGGATGAGCTCACCCGACCTAGTTCACCAGACGTCCGGGACATGCCGCGCACCGCGGACCCCGTCCGCGGAACGGGCAGCGGGGACCCCGCGGCTCCGCCGCGACGGCGGCGCCGCGCCTGCGGCGCGTCAGTCCCGCGCGGCGCCGTCCCAGCGGGCCCGGCGCATGTCGACGCGGGTCGACCCCGGACGCAGCGGGGTGGCCTCGGCCGCGTAGTGCGCCCGGGCCCGCGCCTCCAGTCCGGGCGCCGGGGTGCCGTCAGCGCGGAGCACCCGCCACCACGGGACGCCGCCGCCCCACGCTGCCATCACCGCGCCGACCTGCCGCGGCCCGCCCTCTCCCAGGTACTCGGCGACATCGCCGTAGGACATCACCCGGCCGGGCGGAATGCGCTCCACGACGTCGAGGACCCGCTCGGCATAGTCGCTGGGATGGGCGTCGCGCTGCATGGCCCAACCGTAGCGAGCGGCCGGTCCGGCGAGGACCGGCCGCCCGGTTCGACTCCGCCGCGGTGGGCGCCCTCCTAGTGCGGGATGGTGCGACGGTGCGTGACGTTGCTCATCGGCAGGCCGATGGCTCCCATGACGGCGATGACGAGGCCGACGATCCACGCGGTCCACGCCGCCGCCGGGTTGCCGGCGAACCCGAGCACCCACGGGGTGACGAACATCAGCACCCCCAGCACGAGGGTGGCCGCCTCGGTGGCGATGAGCCCGGGGCGGGTGATCGACATCACCGCGGCGAGCACGGTCAGGATGCCGAGCAGGAACATGGCCGCCATGCCGTATCCGAGCATGCCGTGCCACAGCCAGCTGATCATGGCGACGACTCCGGCGACCAGGGCCACCCAGTCTTCCCAACGCCCTTTCATCTTCATCCCGCACCTCCTGGATGGGGGCTCAGACCTATCCCATATCTACCCAAACCGGGCAGTACCCCAATCCTGTGCACGCGCGCCGCACCAGGTCAGCGCGGGAGACGCCGGCGGGGCCGCCGCGGATCTCACCGCGACGGCCCCGCTCAGCGGCCACTCCCCGCGGGGAGGCCGGTCAGTAGGTGGGCAGGCTCGGGTCGACCTGGTTCACCCAGGCGAGCACGCCACCGCCCACGTGCACCGCGTCGCCGAAGCCGGCGCCCTTGAGCGCGGCCAGCGCCTCGGCGGAGCGGCCGCCGGACTTGCAGTGCAGCACGATCCGCTTGTCCTGCGGGAGCTTGCCGAACGCCTCGCCGTTCAGGAACTCGCCCTTGGGGATGAGCACCGAGCCCGGGATGCTGACGATCTCGTACTCGTTCTTCTCACGGACGTCGACCAGGTAGAAGTCCTCGCCCCGGTCCATCATGTCCTTCAGCTCGCGCGCGGTGATGGTGGAGCCGGCGGCGGCCTCCTGGGCCTCCTGCGAGACGGTGCCGCAGAACGCCTCGTAGTCGATGAGCTCGGTGATGGGCTCGGCCTCGGGGTCCTTGCGCACCTTGACGGTCCGCCAGGTCATCTCCAGGGCGTCGTAGATCATCAGCCGGCCGACCAGGGTGTCCCCGATGCCGGTGATGAGCTTGATGGCCTCGTTCACCATGACCGAGCCGATAGCGGCGCACAGCACGCCCAGGACCCCGCCCTCGGCGCACGACGGCACCATGCCGGGCGGCGGCGGCTCGGGGTAGAGGTCGCGGTAGTTCGGTCCGTACTCGTTCCAGAAGACGCTGACCTGGCCGTCGAACCGGAAGATCGACCCCCACACGTACGGCTTGTTCAGCAGCACGGCGGCGTCGTTGACCAGGTAGCGGGTGGCGAAGTTGTCGGTGCCGTCCAGGATGAGGTCGTAGCCGCCGAAGATCTCCAGCACGTTGGAGGAGTCGAGCCGCTCCTTGTGCAGGATGACGTTGACGTAGGGGTTGACCTCCTCGATGCTCTCCCGGGCGGACTCCGCCTTGGGCTTGCCGACGTCGCTCTGGCCGTGGATGACCTGGCGCTGCAGGTTCGACTCGTCGACCACGTCGAAGTCGACGATCCCGAGCGTGCCGACTCCGGCGGCGGCCAGGTACAGCAGCGCGGGCGAGCCGAGCCCGCCGGCGCCGACGACCAGGACCTTGGCGTTCTTCAGGCGCTTCTGGCCGTCCATGCCCACGTCGGGGATGATGAGGTGGCGAGAGTAGCGGCGTACCTCGTCCACAGTCAGCTCGTCGGCTGGTTCAACCAGCGGCGGCAGCGACACAGCGGCTCCTCAGACTGTCGAATACGTCGGGCTCTCGGCGCGGTGCCCGCCGCGCGCTCCGGCGGGTGGGACCCGCCGAGACGTCGACGGGCTTGCTCCTATTCCAACCTACGCGGTCGGGTTTCGCATTCCCACTTCGGGATACGGATGCCCGGAGGCCGCCCACCCGGCCGTCCGGCCCGCGGCCCCTCGCGGGCGGGCGGCACCGCGCCCGCTCCCCCAACGCGGGCGCCCGGCGGCGGAGTAGCGTGGAGGTGGACCATGAGCCGACATCGGGGGGAGTTCCCGTGACGACCGACCCGAATCGAGCAGAGACCGATCCGCGGGACCTCGAACCCGAGGAGTCCTCGGTCGAGGCCCCCGAGGCCGACACCGCGGAGCAGCGCGCCGCACTGCTGGACCGCGAGGAGCCGCAGGCCCCCGACATCGGCTCCGCGGTCGAGCTCCCGGAGGCGGACGCCGTCGAGCAGTCCGTGGACGTGGAGACCGACGGCGGCGAGGAGGAGTACCGCTGACCCGCCGTCCGCCGGGCCGCCCGGCGATGGCGCCTGCGCCCAACCTACGGACGAGTAAGATTGCGAGTCACATGCCGGGATTGCGACCGGTTCGGTCGCCCCCCGGCGGGTTTGGGGTTCATTGGATCATGCGTGGCGCAGGCGCCGCGCGGAGTTCGGAGGGTGTGGGTGTGACAGCTCCTTCAGACGCCCGTCCGCGCGGGACACGGCTGCCGCGCCTGGCGCGCCGCCGCCAGCTGCTGGCCGCGGCCCAGGAGGTCTTCGTCGCGCAGGGCTACCACGCGGCGGCCATGGACGAGATCGCGGACCGGGCCGGGGTGAGCAAGCCCGTGCTCTACCAGCACTTCCCCGGGAAGCTCGACCTCTACCTCGCGCTCCTGGAGCAGCACTCCGAGGCCCTGGTCGAGAAGCAGCGCGCCGCGCTGGAGTCCACGGACGACAACCGCCAGCGCGTGGTCGCCAGCTTCCAGGCCTACTTCGACTTCGTGGCCGGCGAGGGCGAGGCGTTCCGGCTGGTCTTCGAGTCGGACCTGCGCAACCTGCCGGCGGTCCGCGAGAAGACGGAGCAGACCCTGCAGCGCTGCGCCGACCTCATCGGCGCGGTGATCCGGCAGGACACCAGCATCTCCGACGACGAGGCCCACCTGCTCAGCATGGGCCTGGTCGGCATGGCCGAGACGAGTGCCCGGTACTGGCTGGGCAACTACGGCAGCATCCCGAAGGAGGCCGCCGAGCAGCTCATCGCCCGGCTGGCCTGGCGCGGCATCAGCGGGTGGGACCTCACCCGCGGCTGACGGCCCCGCCCCCGCCGCCCCGGCACTGCGCGCGACGGCCCCGCAGCGGCCGCGGTGGAGACCCCGTGTCGAGTGAAGCGCGGGCCAAGTTTCGCCCTGTCCGGCGCCCCCGGACGCAGCGATGATTGGTTCCGTCCCCGCTGGGTAGCCCCGGTTGATAAGCGACTTATGTCGCCTTTGCCTGGTTATCGTGCGCGATGCGCCAGACGCAGGCTTCTTCGGGGGAGGTACCGTCATGTCCACGTCGCTCGCCGCCGTCGATCTCGGGCAAGGCCTGACGAACGCCTGGGGCACCGTGGTGTCCGTCGGACCGAAACTGCTGGCCTTCCTGGTCATCCTGATCGTCGGCTGGATCATCGCCAAGATCATCGGCAGGCTGGTCGCCAAGGGACTGGCCAAGGCCGGGCTGGACCGGACCCTGGAACGCGGGGGCGCCGGGGACTACATGCGCCGCAGCCGGTTCACGGCCAGCGACCTGTGCGGCCGGGTCATCTACTACATCGGCGTGCTGATCGTGCTGCAGCTGTCGTTCAGCGTCTTCGGGCCGACCAACCCGATCACCCGGATGCTGGACCGCGTGGTCGCCTGGATCCCCAGGGCCATCGTGGCGCTGGTCATCATCGTGATCGCGGCGCTGATCGCCAGAGCGGTCCGCGACATCATCGCCTCCGCTCTCGGCGGCCTGGCCTACGGGCGCTTCCTCGCGAACGTGGCCGGCATCTTCATCCTGGCGCTCGGCATCATCGCGGCGCTGAACCAGATCAACGTGGCCACGACCGTGACGCAGCCCGTGCTGATCGCGGTGCTCGCCACACTGGCCGGCATCCTCATCGTCGGTGTCGGCGGCGGCCTGGTCCGCCCGATGCAGCAGCGCTGGGCCAACTGGCTGGACGCGGCGGAGCGGGAGAGCGTCCGGGTGCGCGAGGAGAGCTACCGGCGCGGCCGCGCCGACGCCATGGGGGGACCGGCCGCCGCCCGCGAGCCCGAGGAGGCCGCACGACCGACGCAGCCGGCCGGGCCGGGCGGAGCGCACCCGCCGGGCGAGGCGCCCGGGGAGCGCCCTCCGGCGCCGTGACAGGACCGCCGCCGCCACCGGCGGGGAACGCGAAGGGCGGGGCCGCACGGCCTCGCCCTCGTCCGTTCCCGGGGGTCCGTCCCTCAGAGCAGCTCCTCGTCGGCGACCTCCTCGCGGGAGAGCCGGTCGATCCGCCGGACCGCCAGCACGGCGCTGGCGATGATGGACAGCAGGGACAGCCAGAAGGCCACACTGGCCACGCCCGTGCTGATCATGACCACCACGGCGATGACCGCGTGCAGGGCGAAGAGGGAGAAGTCGACGCGATCCTGCTGGATCAGGACGCCGATCGGTGGACGCGCCGCCCCATGCCGGCCGCTCCTCATGCGCTGTTCCTTTCTCGCGGCACACAGCTGTCCGCGTCATCGATCACGGGGCGGGTCCCCTGGAGATCCGGATGCGTTCGTCTCAGCACCGCGTCGCGCGGCGCGGACCGCGCCCTCGCGACGGCGGCGGGCCGCGGACAGCGCGGTCGCACCCGGGACACGCTTAGCGTACGCCCAGCGCACGCGTTCTCGTGGTCACTTTGCGGATCGCCGGAAATACCGCGGTTGCCGCCTTGTGCCGGTCCTCGCCTGGCCTAACGGATGAATCCGTATTCCTTGGCCAACCGGCAGATGGCGAGCAGTCGCAGGGTCTCCCAGTCGTAGTCCACGCCGTCGGAGTCCCAGCCGCGCTCCCGGCAGCCGTCGACGAACCCGTGCAGGTAGTGGGTGAGGGACGACCGGGTCAGCCGGGTCCCGTCGCGTTCGATGGAGTCGCGGACGGCGGCGGCGTGCTGGTCGAGCTCGGCGGTGACGCCGGGGTCCTCCCGGGCGGCCAGCAGCCCGAATTGCCCGAAGTCGAAGGAGAGCCGAGCCAGCGGGCACTCGACGAAGAACCCACGGCGCATGGATGGATACCTCAGAGAACGGTGCGGGGAAGCGAACGCCACAGACTATATATGGACGTCAAACACAACAGTGCCATGGGTGGCGAAACCGACAGATGCCACAACATGCGTATAACTCGGAACGCCGTCACCGCCGGCGTTCCGGCGTTCACGGCCCGCCCGTCCGGATCCCGGGGCGGACGGTCAGGTGGCCAGGCCCATGGCCCGCAGGCGGGCGGTGTGCGAGTCGGTCAGACGGGCGAACATCCGGCCGACCGCCGCGAGGTCGGCCGAGCCCCCCTCGCTCTCGGCCGAGGAGGCCAGGAGCTCGGCGAGGCCGGGCCGGTGCGTGGCCACCCGCTGCGCCTGGCTGAGGCCCTCGCCCACGAGCCGCCGCGCCCACAGCGCCAGCCGCCCGCCGAGCTTCGGGTCGTCGGCGACGGCGGCGCGCACCTTGGCGGCGATGAACTCCGCCCGCCCGCTCTCGGTCAGCACCCCGTCCACCAGGTCGCGGGTGTGGTCGTCGACCAGTTCGGCGGCCTGGCGGTAGAAGTCGCCGGCGATCCCGTCGCCCACGTAGGCCTTCACCAGCCCCTCCAGCCAGCTCTGCGGCCGGGTGCGGGCGTGCCAGTCGTCCAGCGGGGCGACGAACGGCCGCATGGCCGCCTCGGGGTCGGCGCCCAGCTCGGTCAGCCGGTCGTGGAGCATGCGGTAGTGCCCGTACTCCGTGGCGGCCAGGCCCGCGAGTTCGCCCTTGTCCGCGAGCGTCGGCGCGAGCTCGGCGTCGTCGGAGAGGCGGAAGAAGGAGACGAGCTCGGCGTAGGCCAGCAGTCCGAGGAGGTCGATGACCGCACCGGTGGCGGGGTCGGCGGCGGGCGCCGGCGAGCCGGCCTCGGATCCGTTCGTCATGCGGAGAAGCCTAGACGATCCGGCCGGCACCGCCGTGCCCCCGCGGGACGACCGGGAGCGGGGTCCGGCGGGTCCGTCCCCGCGGCCGGGACTTTTTCCGGTCCGCGCACCGTTTCACATGCGGATGGTTCAGGCACTGTCCATCCTGTGGTAAAAGCGGCATGTCCAGCCGGGGAACCCGCAGGATACACTCGCCCTGTGGCCGGCACCGGCCGGCCACCGCGCGGAGCCCCCGCTGCACGCCGCCGCGAAGGTCGCGGCACCGGCACGGGCCGCCGCACCCACGCCGACCGGGCCGCGGACCACGCGCGTCCAGCCGGCGGGGAGCGAGCGCGGGCGTCCACGCGATCGGCGGAGCACCCGACACGTCCGCACGGACGGACCGGGGGCCGCGCCGGCCGCGACCGCTCCGCCGCGCACCATGACAACTCAGCGGACGCCGTGCGCCGATCGCGAATCCGTGACCGACAGCACCGAAGTGCAGAGCGACGAAGCCGCGCCACTCGCCCGCGGGCACCTCCGCGGTGCCGGTGAGCCGCGCCGGATTCGGTCCCGGGGATTCCGGGAACCTCTGCGACAGCGTCCGGCTCGCCGCAGGCGAGCCCGTCCGCGCCACACCCGGCCACCAAGCATCGCGGCCAGCCAGATGGAGGCACGAGCCCTGACCAGCGCAGCACCCACCCAAGGAACCCGCCAGACGTTCCGCGACCTCGGCGTCAACGCCGACATCGCGGACGCACTGGAGGCAGAAGGCATCGTCGAACCCTTCCCGATCCAGACCCTCGCACTCCCCCTCGCCCTCACGGGCACCGACATCATCGGGCAGGCCCGCACCGGCACCGGAAAGACGTTCGCGTTCGGGCTGCCGCTGCTGCAGCGGGTGCAGGCCACCCCGGGCAGCGCCCGGCGCCCCCGGGCCCTGGTCGTAGTCCCGACCCGCGAGCTCGCCATCCAGGTGGCCGCCGACCTCGCCACGGCGAGCAAGCGCACCGGTGCCCGCATCCTGACCGTCTACGGCGGCCGGGCCTACGAGCCGCAGATCACCGGCCTGCGCAACGGCGTCGACATCGTCGTGGGCACGCCGGGGCGGCTGCTGGACCTGGAGAACCAGCGCCACCTGGACCTCTCGCAGGTGGCGGCGCTGGTGCTGGACGAGGCCGACAAGATGCTCGACCTCGGCTTCCTGCCCGACATCGAGCGCATCATGGCCAAGGTGCCCGAGGAGCGCCAGGTCATGCTGTTCTCCGCCACCATGCCGAGCGAGATCGTCGCGCTGTCGCGCAACTACCTGCGCCGGCCCACCCACGTGCGGGCGAGCGACGACGACTCCGACCAGCGGCTGCCCGACGGCACCGAGCAGCACGTCTTCCGCACGCACTCGCTCGACAAGCTCGAGATGCTCGCCCGGCTGCTCCAGGCCGAGGGCCGCGGCCTCAGCATGGTGTTCTGCCAGACCAAGCGCGCGTGCGACCAGGTCGCCACGGCGCTGAAGGGGCGCGGCTTCGCCGCCGCGGCGGTGCACGGCGACCTCGGCCAGAGCCAGCGCGAGCGCGCGCTGCGCGCGTTCCGCAACGGCAAGATCGACGTCCTCGTCGCCACCGACGTCGCGGCCCGCGGCCTCGACGTGGACGACGTCACGCACGTGGTCAACTACGAGTGCCCGGAGGACGAGAAGACCTACACGCACCGGATCGGCCGCACCGGCCGCGCCGGGCGGTCGGGCACCGCGGTCACGTTCATCGACTGGCAGGAGGTGGCGCGCTGGAAGCTCATCAACACCGCGCTCGACCTGCCGTTCACCGATCCGGCCGAGACCTACTCCACGTCGCCGCACTTCTTCGAGGCCCTGCGCATCCCGCCCGGGACGAAGGGCACCCTGGCCAAGGAGCTGCGGGAACGCGCCGGGCTGGAGGCCGAGGAGGTCGAGGACATCGGCGACACCGGCCGCCGCGGCCGTGACCGCGACGAGGACCGGCCGCGGGGCGGCCGCTCGCGCAACCGCAAGCGGACCCGCGGCGGAGCGCGGTCCGGTGCGGAGGCCGCGGCCGAGAAGGCGGACGGCAGCGCCGGGTCGGGCGGCACCGCCGCCCAGCCGGCCCCGGAGGCGCCCGCCGAGGGCGCCGGCTCCGCTGGGGAGCGCCCGGCCCGCCGGTCGCGGCGGCGCCGCCGGACCCGCGGCGGCGTCGAGGTGGCCGGCGAGCAGGACTGACGGGGAGCCGTCGCGGACATGGGGTCACGAACGGAACCGGACCGGCTCCGGGGCCGCGTGACCCACCGCCCCATCCGATCCAAGATCGTCTAGGGTGAACCGACGTGAGTACGCCTCGGTTTCTGGAACTTCCGCCCGGAGTGCGGCGGGTGGACGTCGCGACCCCGCTGGGGCCGATCGCCGTCCTTGAGGCGGTCCCGGCCGCCGGCGGCTGCGAGCGGCATTCGGCCGTCCTGGTTCCGGGGTTCACCGGAAGCAAGGAGGACTTCCTCGCCATCCTCCAGACGCTCGCCCAGGCAGGCCGGCGGGTGTACGCCATCGACCTGCCCGGCCAGTACGAGTCGCCGGGCAGCGCCGACCCCGCCCGCTACACCTGCGCCGCCCTCGGACACGCGGTCGCCGTGCTGGTCCGCGCGCTCGGTGACGAGGACGTGCACCTGCTGGGCCACTCCTTCGGCGGCCTGGTGACCCGCGAGACGGTGCTCGCCGGCGAGATCACGCCGCTCTCCCACACCCTGATGAGCTCCGGCCCGGGCGGGGTGGGCGGGGCGTCGGCCGCGAACGCCCGGCAGCTCATGGCGGCCCTCGGGCCCTCTCCCACGACCGAGGTCCTCACCGAGCTCTGGCACCGGCACCTGGACGGGCCGACCCGGGCCAGCGGGATCAGCGAGGAGATCGCGGACTTCATGCGCGACCGCATGCTCGGCAACTGCCCTGTCGGGCTGTCGTGCATGGCCGACGCGGTCACCTCGGCCCCCGACCGCACCGCCGAGCTCGCGGAGGCTCCGGTGCCGCAGCTGGTGCTCTACGGCGAGAACGACGACGCCTGGCCCCCGGAGGCGCAGGCGGCCATGGCCAAGCGCCTGCGGGCCGACCGCGTGGTGATCCCGGGCGCCGCGCACTCCCCCGGGGTCGAGGCACCGGAGACCACGGCGAGCGCGCTCACCGAGTTCTGGAACCGGGCCGAGGCCTCACGGCGGGCCTGAGCCCGCCCGGCGGCTCCGGCCCGGACGCGCGGCGGGCGACGCCCGGCCCCGCGGCCCGGACCGGTGCGGCCGCCGTCGGCGGTGCCGGAGCGGGCGCGGATCAGTCGGCCGACACCCAGTCGTCGAAGTTCTTGGACTCCGCCGCGACGGTGGTCTCCTCGCCGCTGTCGGGGAGGACACGGGTGTCCGGCGGGAGGGACAGCAGGATCTCACCCACCGAGGCGAGCTGGGTGGTGTAGTCGACGTATCCCTCGCCCACCGTGCCGAGCCGGCCGGCGAGCAGGATGTCGCCGCTGAAGACCGCGCCGAGCTCGGGGATGTAGTAGGACACGGACCCGGAGGAGGTACCGGGGGTAGGCAGGACCTCCAGTTCGAGGTCGCCGACCTCCAGGTGGCCGCCGCCCTCGACCTCCATGTCCGGCCGGTGCTCGATGCCGTGCACCTTGCGCCAGGCGCGCAGCTCGCGGGGGTGCAGCGCGATGGGCGACTCGTCGCGCGCGGCGACCTCGACCGCCGCGCCGATGTGGGTGTTGTATCCGTTGGTGCAGGCCACGAGGTAGATCTCGCGGTCGCCGACCGCCTCCAGGACCGCGGCGGCGTCGTGCGCCGGATCGATCACGATGACGCCCTCGTCGTCGGCCTGGACGATCCAGGTGTTGCTGACGACGTCGACCTCCTCGCCGTCCACGTGCAGCACGCCGGCGGTCCGGACCAGCCGGATGGCGGAGTCCTCGGCGGAGCCGTCACCCGCACCGCCGCGCTCCGGCTCAGCCGGTGCCGCGTCGGCCTCCTCGCCGGCGGCGGCGTCGCTCGCCGTGTCTTCCTCGCCGTCCTCGCCGGTCCCGGCCGCATCGGCCGTCTCCACGGGCTCGGAGCCGGCGGCGCCGGCCTCGGTACCCGCCTTCGGCTGCTCTGATTCCGCCGACTCCGCGGGCGCGGCCGTCTCGGCGCGCTCCTCGTCCACGGTCGCCGTGCTGACGCCGCCGGATTCCGCGGCCGCGGCGTCGCCGTCCTGCTTCTTGCCCTTCCGCTTCCAGAACACGGTGCCGACCCTTCGATTCCGTCCGACTGCCAACCTCTGCGGGCCCCATTGTCCCGGTCCCACGCCGCGGATGCGTACTCGGTCGCGCGAGCAGCGACCATCCCATAGAACGCATAAAACAGTTGTAAACCGCCGCCGGCCCCGGACGCCCTGGTCAGTGGCCGACGATCGGCACGGCTCCGGTCGCGGGCGCCATCAGGCGCGCGTAGGCGTCGGGGTCGGTGGTCCGGCAGCCGAGCCGGTGGCCGGTCAGCGCACCGTGGTCGTCGCTGGAGCCGGTGACGACCAGGCCGAACTCGGCCGCGCGCTCCCGCCAGTACGCGCACTCCGCGGCGTCGTGGGCGGGATGGTCGGCTTCGATGCCGCCCAGGCCGGCTTCGGCCATCCGCCGCACGAGGTCGTCGGGGACCGCCCCGGTCAGCGCGCCCTCGCCGCGCGCCGGGTGCGCGAGCACGCACACCCCGCCCGCCGCGCGGACCAGCCGCACGGCGCGCACCGGGTCGAGCGCGTAGCGGGCCACGTAGGCCGGGCCGCCGGAGCCGATCCAGCGGTCGAACGCGTCCTGGACGTCCGCGGCGGCGCCGACCGCGACCAGCGCGCGAGCGATGTGCGGGCGGCCCACCACGTCGTCGCCGGCGACGTCCCCGGCGATCTCGCGCACCTGCTCCCAGGTGACGCCGATCCCGGCGCCCCGGAGCAGCTCCACCATGCCGCGGGCCCGCACGACGCGGTCCTCGCGGATGCGGCGGAGCTCGGCCGCGAGTTCGGCGGACGCGGGATCGAAGAGGTACCCGAGCAGGTGGACGCTCGCCCCGCGGTACGCGCAGGACAGCTCCATGCCGGGGACGAGGGTGAAGCCCGCGGGCAGGCGGGCGGCGGCGGCCGCGTGCCCCGCGACGGTGTCGTGGTCGGTCAGCGCCAGGACGTCCAGTCCGGCCGCGACCGCGTGGTCGATGACGGACTCGGGGCTGTCGGTGCCGTCGGAGACCGAGCTGTGGGAGTGCAGATCGATGCGCATCGCGACGATTCTAGGAAGCCGGGGCACCCGGCGGGCCGCCCAGGGCGTATTGGGGAGCCCGGCTCACCAGGACGGCAGGTGCGCGGTCGTGACCAGGTGGCCGGCCGTAGCCGCCCAGGCCGGCGGAACGAGCGCCCGCCGGTCGTGGGCCCGGCTGCCTGCGGGACCGGCAGGCGGTGGCGTGCGGAGGAACCGGCTCGGACCGGGGGCGGCCGCCCGCTCCGACAGGCCCGTCGTGAGGTTCGCGGCGACCGCCGGGATCGCGGCCACCGGGAATGCCCGTCCGATCGGGCGGGCAGTCGGGGGAAGAAGTGCCCGATCCGGGCCGGGGACTTCGCCACCACCGGCGCTGGGAACCGCGTCCCACCCGAGCGGGTCCGCGCTCGCACCGGCCGGACCGACGGCGGGACACGGTCGTCCAGACGGACGTGGCGTGCGGGGCGAAGGGCGGCCGGGCTCGTCGTCACACCCCGACCTCCGGCACCCTTCGCCAGGCCCGCGGGCAGTTCAGCGGATCCCCGTCAACGTCGCAGCCCGGCCCCGGGAGCCGGCGGGGTCAGTCGAGCGGGCGCAGCCGGTCGTAGAGGAACGGTGTGGGCGCACCGAACGGCGGCTCCAGGGCGGCTCCTCCGTCGTTGCGGTCCCGGAGGTCCCGCAGGCCGCCGATCTCGCAGATCAGCACCCCGGCGTCGGCGGGCGAGAAGACCAGCCACACCCAGCTCGCCATGGCCTCGCCCGCGTAGACCGCTCGGTCGTCGCCGGCCGGCACGCTCCACAGGGCGATCTCGTGGCCGTCGTGCCGGATCTTGCCCGCCGGCGGACCGGAGTCGAAGCCGTCTCCGGGATCGGGTCCCTCCAGTCCGGCGAGCCGCGCCGCGAGTCCGATACCCGGGTCCTCGGCGACGGCCACCAGCTCGCCCACCCCGCCCAGCGGGGCCGGTCCGGAGAGCGCGACGGCGGCGGCCAGGCCGCCGCTGCGCTCGTCGCCGGCCTGGGCGAACCCGGTGATGACCCAGCCGGTGGGCAGCGGCCACGGGATCCACACGGGTACCTCGGCGGTGGCGAGCAGCAGGTCCAGGGTGGCGGGGTTCGGATCGCGCAGCGGCTGCAGCGGGGCCACGGGGCCGTGCGCGTCGCACTGCCACGCGCTCGACCACAGGCTGGGCGGGTGGACGGCGCGTCCGCATCGTGGGCACGACGGGTCTGACTTCATGACTGCGGAGGTGATACCCGGCTCGCCTGACGAAAAACGTCGGTCTTACCCGCAGGTCAGGAGTGCCGGTGGCCGCCCGGCGGCCGCCAGGTGGTCACCGGTGGCGCCTCGGACGGGCCGGCCGGCCCGTCGGCGGGTGCGCTACCGGGACGGTCGGACCGCAGACCGGCCGTGCGCTCCGCCGGGCCGGGCGGCCGCGCCGAGGCCGCGGGCAACGCGGCGGGCTCACCGGGCACGGTCCGGCGCAGGCCGCGCCGGCGGGCCAGCCACACCACGACCAGCACGTACAGCCCGATCTCCAGTACGGTGCCGGCGAGGCTCTGCCAGCTCCCCGATCCGGTGCCCTGCCGGTCGAGCGCACCCGTGTAGGCGGACAGCCCGAATCCGGCGATGTTGTGGAGCACGTGCAGGGCGATGCCGGCTTCCAGGCCGCCGGTGTACCAGGCGAGCCATCCCACGGCCAGTCCGAACACCAGCACCTCGGCGGTGGCCCATCCGCCGTAGGCGTGCAGCGAGGTGAAGGCGACCGCGCTGACCACGATGGCGGGGACCGGGCCGCGCAGCAGCCGGCTGACCGGCCCGTCGGCCCGGCCGCGCGCGGCCAGTTCGCCGGGGCGGGCACCGTAGCCGCCGATGATCTGGAGCAGGAATCCGCGGAACGCGTACTCCTCGCCGGCGGCCTGGAACGGCACGAGCAGCAGCACGACGATCATGCCGGCGGCGAACTCGCCGGTGCCGGCGAACGACCCGGTCGGCACGCGCGGCCCCAGGGCACCCGGCGCCGCGGCCAGGACCGCCAGTGCCAGGACGACGCACAGCGTGGCGACCGCGGCGCACAGCAGCAGCCACCGCCAGCGCAGCCGCCCCTCCACGGAGGACAGCGTCCCGGCCCCGCGCCGCTGGACGAAGCGCGCGGCCACCAGGACCGACGGGGTGAGCATCGCGACGACGACGAGCTGCACCGCGAGGTCGGGGACCGCCGAACCGAACAGCACGTCGCTGTCGAGGGGCCCGCCGGAGGCCAGCGCGATGAGTCCCGCGAACAGGCCGATGGGCACCTGGATGAGCTGGGACAGCGCGATGGCCGTGGCCAGTGCCAGCGGCGGCACCCACCAGCGGAACCAGGCGGTGCGGGCGACGCGGTGGAACTCGCTGCCGGGCGGCGGCCCTGCCAGCCGGGTGGGGCGCGCGGGCCGGGGCGGCGGCCACGCCCAGACGGCGCTGTCGTGGCCGTGCGCGGCCGTGGGCGCGGGCGGCCACGCCCACGCCGGCGACGACTGCGGTCGGGCGTGCGGGCGCGGGCCCTCGGGTTCGGTCGGCCAGGGCGAGCCGGGTGGTGGCGGCGCATTTCCCATCGTTTGTCGAGATTACTAGTGGCCCATGTATCGACCGCGTTAAGAGCAGGGCCACCCGGCGGTCGCGTCTCAGGTCAGCGGGGTGGTGGAGCCGCCGGGGGCGTCGCGCGGCACCGGCGCGGTGCCGCTGGGCACGTGGCGCAACATATGCAGTTTGTCGGGATTGCGAACGACGAGGACCCGGGTGATCCGGCCGCCCGCGGCCTCCACGACCGCCGCCGCGAGCGGCACGCCGGACACCGCCGGCGCGCCGCCCGGGTACAGGACGAGCCCGGGTCCGCCGTTCAGGGAGGCGACTTCGGCCCGCGCCCCGGCATACATCGCCCCGAGCCCGGCCAGGAACCGCACGGCCCGGTCCAGGCCGGCGACCGGGCGCAGCGCGGCCCGCGCCCGGCCGCCGCCGTCCGTCACGACGACGACATCCTCGGCCAGCAGCTCCGTGAGCCCGGCGACATCGCCGTCCCGGCAGGCGGCGAGGAAGCGCTCGGTCAGCCGCCGCTGCCCGGCCGGGTCCGCGCTGAAGCGGGGGCGGCGGGCGCGCACGTGCTCCCGGGCGCGGTGCGCGACCTGCCGGACGCCGGCCGCCGAGCGGCCGAGGATCTCGGCGATCTCCGCGTAGGGCAGGCCGAAGACCTCACGCAGCACGAACACCGCGCGCTCGACCGGGCCGAGGGTCTCCAGCACCACGAGCAGCGCGTAGGAGACGGCCTCGGCCCGCTCCACCCGCTCGGCGGCGTCCGGCGCGGTGAGCAGCGGCTCCGGCAGCCACGGCCCCACGTAGGACTCGCGGCGGGCGCGCGCGTCGCGCAGCCGGTCCAGCGCCACGTTGGCGACCACCCGCACCAGGTAGCCGCGGGGTTCGCGGATGTTGGAGCGGTCGGCGCGCGCCCAGCGGATCCAGGTCTCCTGGACGCAGTCCTCGGCGTCGGCGACGCTGCCGAGCATGTCGTAGGCGACGCCGAACAGCAGTCGGCGGTGCGCCTCGAAGGCGGCGGTGGCACCGGCGGCGGTCTCGCGCCGCACGGGGTCGTCGCTCACTCCCGGGTCACCTCCCAGTCCGCCGCCCGGCCGGGCGCGGCGCGGCCCTCGTCAGACGCCCCGGCCGCGCGGCGCCGGTCCCGGCGTGCGGGACCCGCCCGCCGGCCCGGCGTCCCTGTCCCGCCCTACTGTCCCGTGGGCGCGGACGCGCGGTGCACCGGGGTCCGGAGCCGGGCCCCCGGGACGCACGCCGGTCGCCTTCTGTGCTGATCCTCCGCTGGCTTTCGTACCATTGGTTACATGTCCTCCACACCCACCACCGAGCAGGTGAACAGGGCCCTGGCCACCGTCCAGGACCCGGAGATCCGCCGTCCCATCACCGACCTCGACATGGTCAAGAGCGTCGAGATCGGCGGCGACGGCACCGTAAGCGTCGGCATCTACCTCACGGTGGCCGGCTGCCCGATGCGGGGCCGCATCGAGAAGGACGTCACCGACGCCGTCTCCAAGGTGCCGGGGGTCGCGCGGGTCGCCGTCGACCTGGACGTGATGAGCGACGAGCAGCGCAAGGCGCTGCAGACCAAGCTGCGCGGGGGGCAGGCCGAGAAGGAGATCCCGTTCGCACGCCCGAACTCGCTGACTCGGGTGTTCGCGGTCGCCTCCGGCAAGGGCGGCGTGGGCAAGTCCTCCGTCACCGTGAACCTGGCGGCCGCCATGGCCGAGCAGGGTCACAAGGTCGGCGTGGTCGACGCCGACATCTACGGCCACTCGGTGCCGCGGATGCTCGGCGTGAGCGGCCACCCGACCAAGGTCGAGGACATGATCATGCCGCCGACCGCCCACGACATCAAGGTGATCTCGGTGGGCATGTTCACCCAGGGCAACCAGCCCGTGGTGTGGCGCGGCCCCATGCTGCACCGGGCGCTCCAGCAGTTCCTGGCCGACGTGTTCTGGGGCGACCTCGACGTGCTGCTGATGGACCTGCCGCCCGGCACCGGCGACATCGCCATCTCGGTCGCCCAGCTGCTGCCGAGCGCCGAGATCCTCGTCGTCACCACCCCGCAGCAGGCCGCCGCCGAGGTCGCCGAGCGGGCCGGCGCCATCTCCGCGCAGACCCACCAGCGCGTCGCCGGTGTCATCGAGAACATGTCCTACTTCGTCGCACCGGGTACCACGGACCGCACGTACCTCTTCGGCGAGGGCGGCGGCCGCGCGGTGGCCGAGGGCCTGACCCGCGCGCTGGGCGCCGACGTGCCGCTGCTGGGGCAGGTCCCCCTCGACATGGGCCTGCGCGAGGGCGGCGACGCCGGACGGCCGTTCGTCCTCAGCGACCCCGACACCGAGGCCGCGCAGGTGCTGCGCAAGGTCGCCGACGAACTCGTGGGCAAACCGCGCGGGCTGTCCGGGCTCCAGCTGGGCATTACCCCGGCCCGGCGCTAGCACCACCCCAGCCGCCGGTCCGGAACCGGACCGGCGGCGGCGCTGACGGCGTGCCGGGGTCCCCTCCGGCAGCGCCGCGCGCCGCCTCCGCCGGCCGCTCATGCCCGGGCGGGCCGCCCGGCCGGGCGGGGACACGTCGCGGCCGCGCGGCACGCCAGTACCGCCCCGGTCCCCCGAACCGCCCAGGACGCCCTTCCTGGAACGGCGGTGGTCCACGCCGGGGCCGCCGGGTACCCCGACGGCCCCGGCGTGGAC
>NZ_QEIO01000096.1 GCF_003336425.1 Marinitenerispora sediminis
GAGCACCGGGCCTCCGGCTTGGTAGCGGGGACAGGATTTGAACCTGCGACCTCTGGGTTATGAGCCCAGCGAGCTACCGAACTGCTCCACCCCGCGTCGACGTTGTCCACCCTACCAGCCCCGCGGGACCGGATGCGCCGCCCGGCCGCGGGCGCCGCGAACGCGGCCGGGCGGGTGAGGCTCCTCGCCTCCCCCGCCCGGCCGGCGCGTCCAGCCGGTCGGTGCTAGTCGCCGCCCGGCTCGCGCGAGGCCTGCTCCGCGCGGTCGAGCGCCTCCTTCAGCTGCTCGTTCGCCTCGCCGTAGGCCGCGAAGTCGCCTTCCTGCAGCGCCTCCTGGCCGGCGTCGTAGGCGTCGGCCGCGTCCCGCAGCGCCGAGGCGAGGTCGCCGCTGGGCGCGGCGTCCTGCTGGCCCTCGTCGTCGGAGGCCCCGCCCTCCTCGGGCAGCGGAGTCTCGCCGCCCTCGAACAGGTTGTTCAGCGCCTCCTGGAGGTTGCGTCCGATGGCGACCTCCTCACCGAAGCCCACCATGACCTGCTGGAGCAGCGGATAGGACGCCTGGTCGCTGCCGCCCGCCTGGACGTAGAGCGGTTCGACGTAGAGCAGTCCGCCCGCGAACGGCAGGGTGAGCAGGTTGCCGTAGGTCACCCGTGCCGAACTCTGCTCCAGGGGCAGCAGGACCTCGCGTACGCCGGCGTCGGACTGGAAGGCGTTCTGCACCTGCCCGGGCCCAAGGATCACCGTGCTGCGCGGCAGCTCCAGCAGCCGCAGCCGCCCGTACTCCTCCGACGCCGGATCGCTGTCCACCGCCATGAACGCCGCGAGGTTCTCTCGTCCGCGCGGCACGAACGTCGACGTCAGCGAGAACGACGCGTCGTCGTCACCGGGGTAGCGCAGCGTCTGCCGGTACGGCGGCTCCGGGCTCTCGCCCTCCTTGGTCGGGTCCACCGGGACGTTCCAGAAGTCCTGACCGCCGTAGAAGGCGTTGGCGTCGGTGATGTGGTACCGCTTCAGGATCTCCCGCTGCACCTTGAACAGGTCGTCCGGGTAGCGCAGGTGGGACATGAGCTCGTCGCTGATGTCCTCGCGCGAGGTGACCACACCCGGGAACGCCTGGGACCAGGTCTGGAGCACCGGGTCCTCTTCGTCCCAGCCGTACAGCGTGACCGTGCCGTCGTAGGCGTCGACGGTGGCCTTGACCGAGTTGCGGATGTAGTTGACCCGGTTGCCCGGCAGCGCGTTGACGGCGTCGGTGCCCTCGGTGAAGGTGTCCGTCGTGGCGTTGGCGAGGTCGATCGAGGTCGCGTACGGGTAGCCGTCGGACGTGGTGTAGGCGTCGACGATCCACACGATCCGGCCGTCGACCACGGCCGGGTAGGGCTTGCCGTCCACGGTCAGGAACGGCGCGACCTTCTCGACGCGCTCGGCCGGGTCGCGCTCGTAGATGATCTGCGACTCGCTGTTGATGGCGCTGTTCAGCAGGATGTCCGGCTCCTGGTACTTCACCGCGTACAGGATGCGGTCGAAGAAGTTGCTGAGCTGGACGCCGCCGTCGCCGTCGTAGTGGTTGGTCGCCTGCCCGGAGTCGTTGGCCGACGCGGCGCCGTCGCCCTCCTCCTCGGGAGCGGGGGACTGCCCGCCCGCGCCGCCCTCCTGGCCGGCCTCCTGCTCGGTCTGGCCGTCGGCGGGCGCCTGGGCGTTGTCGGCCTCCGGAGACGCGGTGGGGGTGGCGGCGTCCTCGGAGGTGGGGACGTCACCGGCCTCGGCGTCGAGCGGGTAGTCGTACTCGGGCTCGGCGTTGACGATGACGTAGTCAGCGCCCTCGCGCCCGAAGTAGATGCGCGGCTCGTAGTCGCCGGTCTCCGCCGACAGCTCGCCGGTGGGCGGGATGTTGTACTCGGTGAAGACCGGGCGGCCCTCGGCGTCGACCTGGTTGCCCGCCGCGGCCACGATGCCGAAGCCGTGGGTGTAGACGAGGTGGCGGGTCAGCCAGTTGTCCTGCCCCTCGGGCGGCCCGCTCAGCTCGCGCATGGCGATGATGGTGTCGACGCTCTCGCCGTCGGCGTTCTGGTAGCGGTCCACGTCCAGCACCTCGGGGAACTGGTAGAAGCCGCGGACCTGCTGCATCTGCTGGAAGGTCTGCGACACCACCGAGGGGTCGACGAGGCGCACGCTGGGAATGGTGGACGCCTCCTGGGAGAGCTGCTGGGGGGTCAGCTCCGTCTGGGCGTCGTAGGTGGTGACCTCGGCGT
The DNA here is from genome assembly GCF_003336425.1 of Marinitenerispora sediminis. Classification (GTDB taxonomy): domain Bacteria; phylum Actinomycetota; class Actinomycetes; order Streptosporangiales; family Streptosporangiaceae; genus Marinitenerispora; species Marinitenerispora sediminis. The sequence continues at coordinate 2,249 of NZ_QEIO01000096.1, forward strand.
CGGCGATCCCGTAGGCGTCGCGGGTGGCCTCGATGTTGCGCTGGATGTAGGGCTCCTCCAGCCGCTGCTCGTTCGGCCGCACGGTGAACTGCTGCACGATCGCCGGGTAGAGGCCGCCGACCAGCACCGCCGACAGCACCAGGAGGCCGAGGCTGACCATCGGCACCATGGCGTTCTTGAAGTAGATGTTGGCGAAGAACAACCCGGCGCACACCACCGCGATGATGGCCAGGATGATCTTGGCGTACAGCACCGCGTTCACGTCGGTGTAGGAGGCGCCGGTGGTGTATCCGCGGTTGGAGAACACCAGCCCGTACTGGTCCAGCCAGTAGGCCGCGGCCTTCAGCAGCACGAACACGCCCAGCAGCACCGACAGGTGCACCCGCGCGGCCGGCGTCGCGCGCTGGCCGTGCGACTGCAGGCGCACCCCGCCGTACAGGTAGTGCACGATGACGGCCGCGATGAACGCGATCACGACGGCGGTGAACAGGTAGCCCAGCAGCGCCCGGAGGAAGGGGTAGACGAACGTGAAGAACGAGACGTCGATGTGGAACTGCGGGTCCTCGGTGCCGAACTCCGTCGAGTTGGCGAACCGCAGGTAGGTCTGCCACTCGCCGCTGGCCGAGGCGCCGGTGAGCAGCGCCAGCACGCCGACAATTCCCCAGAAGAAGAGCTTGCGGTGCGGGTCCACCGACGACCGGTAGCGGTCCAGCCCCTCCTGCTCCAGGCTGAGCGGCCGGTTGAGCGGCCGCGTGCGGTAGGCGAAGTAGATGCTGGAGCCGACGACGAGAGCCATCACCAGCCCCGCGCCGGCGAACAGCAGTGCGCGGGTGCGCAACTCGGTCAGGAAGACCGACGTGTATCCGACCGAGTCGAACCACTTGTAATCGGTCCAGAAGTTCGCGGCCAGCATGATGCCCGCGATGATGACGACCACGGCTGCCGCGACGGGCGCGAGCAGCCGGGATCGACGGGGCATGCGCGCGGTCGGTGCGCCGGGCGGTCGGAAGCTCACGCCTCCCCCTCGTCATGGCTGATGATGGGTCCTACGGACAACGAAGACTTGTCCCTCACGTTGGCAACTCATGGCGGGACGCGCTTGGTTCCCGTTCCCCTCACCGAAAGCGGTTCTCCCCGGCACCGCGGGCGCGGGAGCCGGACACCGGCACCGGGACGGCTTCGGCGGGCTTGGGCGGGCCAAGGCGCCCCCTTGACCATACTCGCCGCCGGGGGTGCGGCGGCGTCGGCCATGGGCCACCATGGAGCGGTGTCCGATTCCACGTCATTCAACATCCGCGACGCCGTCCTGACCCTGGAGCGCCACGCCGCCGAGCAGGGATGGGACCAGCCGGTCCGCGTGTACGCCCTCGTCCCCACCACTGAGCTATTGGCACGCGAACCGGGGCTCGCGCGGCTGCTCGGGGTCTCCGAGCCGGTCGACAGCGCCGACCTGACGCCGGTCGAGCAGGAGCCGCTGCCCGCGGAGCTGCCGCTGGAGGAGGCGCTGGGCCGGATGGCCTGGCCCGAGGCGGTGGCGGGCTGCGCCCTGGTGATGGAGCGCCTGGTGCTGCGCGGCTCCGACGAGACCCTCGACCCGCCGCGCGGGGCCGACGCCGCCGCGTGGGCGCAGGACCAGCCGGGCCGCGAGGAGGTCCGCATGGTGGCGGGCGTGCTGCGCGACGGCGGCCGGCACGCCGCGCTGCGCATGCGCGCCTACGACAGCGACGACCAGGTGCTCAACGGGCCCGACCTCGTGCCGGCGCTCACCTCGGCGCTCGCGCTGACGCTGGACGAGGAGTAGCGGGCCCGGCCGCCGCCGCGGTCCGCCCGGGCGCGGGGCTCACGAGCAGCGCGGGAGCTCGTCCAGCCCCTCGCCGGTGCGGATCGCGTCGAGCGCCGCCACGGCGTCGTCCAGCTCCTCGACCGCGACCACCTCGATCTCGCCGGTGGCGGCGGAGTCGAAGGTCTGCGGGCAGCTGTCCGCGGCGACGAAGAAGTACTCGGCGCCCTGCCGCTGGGCGCTCACCATCTTCTGCTCGACCCCGCTGACCCCGCCGACCACGCCGTCCGCGGTGATGGTGCCGGTGCCGGCGATCTGGTGGCCGCCGGTGAGCCCGTCGGGGCTGAGGTGGTCCATGACGCCGAGCGCGAACATCAGGCCGGCGCTCGGGCCGCCGACGTCCCCGACGCTGATGTGCACGTCGAACGGGAAGGTGAGGTCGTCGCCGATGAGCGCCCCGACGGCGGCCTGCCCCTCCAGGTCGGTGGAGTCGAGGGGGATCCGCTCGGTCTCCCCGTCGCGCTCCACCGTCAGCTCCACGGGGTCGCCGGGCTCGCGGTCCCGGATCGCGCGCACGGCCTCCTCCTTGCCGACCACGGCGGCTCCGTCCACCTCGAGGATGACGTCGCCGGCCTCCAGGCGCCCCTCGGCGGGGAGCCCCTCGGAGACTCCGGCGACGACGGCCCTCCGCTCGTAGTCGATCTCCAGCTCCCCGAGGGCGGCCGCGACGGCGGCCTGCTGGGAGTCGTCCATCTGGAGGGTCTGCGTCTCGGAGATCTCCTCGACGCTGCGGTCCGGCGGGAAGATCGCCTCCTCCGGCAGCACCGCCTGGGTCGGCGAGAGCCACGCGCTCAGCGCCGTGAACAGGTCCAGCCGGGCCCCCGGGCCGCCGACGTACTGCACGGTGACCATGGACAGGCCGCCGTCGTGCTCGTAGCTCTCGTGCCCGTCGATCTGGATGATGCGGTCGCCGTCGCGCTCCCCCAGGGTGTTGAGCGCGAGCCCGGGCGAGGCGACGAGGTAGGGAACCGGGAGGAACATCCCCCCGACCGCGAGGCCGACCAGCAGGGCGGCCGCGACGATAAGGGTCATCGCACGACGGAACATGAGGGACAGCCTAAGCGCTGAGTCGTGCGGTCCTTCGCCGGGCGGGGCGGACGGGCGCGCGGGCGGGCGCGTCACCTCGGCTGGCGCCTCGTCCGCAACGTGGATCCCTGTCAGCGGCATGCGCCCCCTGGCCCCGGCGGCCCGACTCCGCGGCAGTCGCGTTCTCCGCCACGAGTCCAGCCCTGTCGCCCCCGGAGGATAAGCTCCGCCGGAAACGGGTCAGGGACCGTCGGCAGGCCGCCCAACCGCTCTGGCCTCCGCCGAAAGGACGCCTGTCCCATGCCAGAGCTCTACACGGTCTCCATCGACGCCGTGGCAGATCGAACCCTGCACGGCCGGATCCACCTCCTCGGCACCGACGCCCCCGTCTTCCCCAGCGTCCGGACCTTTCCGCTCCAGTTGCTGGTTGACGCGTGGGACCGGATGCGCAGCGGGACCGTGTCCCCCGGCGGGTGGGAGCGCTGGCACGTCACGGCGGACCGCGGCGTCGAGATCGCGACCGGCATGGAGCTGGCGGCCGAGTACAACGAACTGCACGCGCTGCTGGCGGGGACGGATGTCACCATCACGGCCGACGAGCACAGCAGCGTGGTTCGCTCGTTCAGCGCGGCGAAACCCGCGCTGGTCGCCAAGTACGGCATCGACTTCCAGATGGCCGGTTCCACGTCCCGGAGAGGGCACTTCATCCGCTCGGTCCCGGACTTCGCGGCCTTTCGCGACCGCGTCCCGCGGATCATCACGTCCTACCAGGTGGGCGAAGCGAACCGGAAGCTCCGGGAGGTCCCGCCGGAGGTGGTTCGCCACGAGAACGCGGGACCCCGTCCGCTCTCCGCCCATGACTTCGCCGAGTTCACCGCCATGGTCGCCGACACGCGCTACCTGGCGCACATGTCCGAAGGCATGTGCTGGCAGACCCCGTACGACGGCAGCGGATAGACCGGTACCGGGCTTCCGTCAGCAGGCGCCCACCCACTCGGCGTCGCCGTCGTCGAAGACCTGGTGCTTCCAGATGGGCACCTCGGCCTTGATGTCGTCGATCAGCCGGCGGCAGGCGGCGAACGCCTCCTCGCGGTGGCCGGCGGCCGCAGCCACGACCACGGCGACGTCGCCGACCGCGAGGTCGCCCACCCGGTGCAGGGCGGCGACCCGCCAGACCGGGCGGCCGTCCGCCGAGGTGTCGGCGACGACCTTCTCCATCACGCGGCGCATCTCGCCCTCAGCGCTCGGGTGGGCGGAGTAGGACAGCGCGGTGACGCCGCGGCCGTGGTCGTGGTCGCGGACCGTGCCGACGAAGAACGCGGTCCCGCCGGCCCGCGGGTCCTGCACGGCGGCGATGACCTCGTCGACCGAGAGCGGCCTGTCGCGCAGTGCCGCCAACGTGATGGGTTCCACCCTCATGACGGTACCAACTACGGCATCCCGGACCCCAGGCACCCCGGCCTGGGCTACCCCCGGCGCCGCTTGCGCAGGTGCCGCACGGCGGCGGCGGTGCCGATGGCGGCGACGGCGGCCCCGGCCGCGCTCGCGGCCGTGATCGTCGCCTCCTTGCGGCCGAGGGTGCGTCCGACGAGCGCGGGCGTACCGGACCGGGCGTCCAGCAGGGCGCGCAGCGCGTCGGCGTTGCCGTAGGCCGGCCGCCAGCCGGCGCCGCGCAGCGTGCCGCAGTCCACGACGCACGGGTAGACGAGGAAGCGCAGGTCGCTGGCGGGTGCGGGGGTGATGCCGACCTGGTGCAGCCGGCGGGTGGCCCCGAACGCCAGGTTCGCCGGCAGCTCGAAGGCGCGCAGGCCCGCGATCTCCCGGGCCTCCGCCTGGCCGAGCGCGCCGTCGCAGCCCACCGCGAGCGAGCCGTCCTTGCCGTCGATCCTGTGGCGGACCACGAAGTCCAGGGCGCTCGCCAGGTCCTCGACGTGGCAGAACTGCCAGGACTGCTCACACCCCTTGACGGTGAGCAGCCGCGGCGCGGAGAAGTGCCGGCTGAGCAGCGTGTCGAGGCCGGGACCGACCAGCGGCGCGGGGCGCACGACCGTCACCGACAGGCCGGGGTGCCCGCGCCGCGCGCGTTCGGCGAGCTCCTCGATCTCCAGGAAGTCGCCGACCAGCCCGTCCCCGGCCTCGGTCCGCAGCGGCGCGGTCTCCTCCAGCGGGACGGGGTTGGCCGGGTCGGCGCCGTAGACCATGGTGCCGGTGACGAGGACGACCCGGGGCACCCGCTCGGCCGCGGCCGCGGTGAGCACGGTCTGCGCGGCCCGGATGTTGCGCGCCCGGCGCTCCCGGGACGGGCGCTCCAGGGAGCGGTCGTCGTCGGTGTGCACCAGGACGTCCACCCCGGTGAGCCGGCTCGCCAGCCGCGGGTCGCGGACGTCCGCGATCCGCCAGACCGCCCCGTCGGCGTCGCCCCGCTGCTCGTCGAGGGCGACGACCCGGTCGATCCGGGTACTTCCGGCGGTGGAATCGGAACCCCCGGCGGCCAGCAGGCGTTCTACCAGCAAGCGTCCGACCCCGGTGGCGGCTCCGGTGACCGCCACCGTCAGTCCCCCGGCGGCCGTGCTGTGCTGTGGGCGAACCTGGCCAGATTGAGTGTTCACTCCGGGCGGCTCCCAGCTAACGTGACAGTGGAGACATTCCTATCCTGCCTGAGGTCTAATCGTGAGTGACCTGCCTTTTGGTTTCAGCATGTCGAACGACCCTGATGACGAGTCCGGGCGCCGGTCGGGGAACAACTCCGGCTCGGGGTCCGGCAGCGGCGGTCCAGGCGGAGACCTCCCGAACATGCCGGGTGGCTTCCCGTTCGGCGACCCGCAGCAGATGGCGCAGATGCTGCGCCAGTTCGCCGACATGATGTCGGCGCAGTCCGCCCCGGGCGCCGGCGGCTCCGGGACCGTCAACTGGGATATGGCCCGCAACATCGCCCGCCACCTGGTCTCCGAGCAGGGCGATCCGAGCGTGAGCGCGCACGAGTACGCCCAGGTGCAGGAGGCGCTGCGGCTCGCCGACCTGTGGGTGAACGAGGGCGCCTCGCTGCCCTCGGGCGTGCACACCATGGAGGCGTGGAGCCGCTCGGAGTGGATCGAGAAGACCATGGAGGCGTGGACGCGGCTCTGCGAGCCGCTGACCTCGCGCATCGTCGAGTCCATGGGGCAGAACCTGCCGGGTGAGATGCAGTCCATGGCCGGTCCGCTGCTGGGCATGGTGCGGCAGATGGGCGGGATGCTGGTGGGCCAGCAGGCCGGCCAGGCCATTGGCGAGCTGTCCCGCGAGGTCGTGGGCTCCACCGACGTCGGGGTGCCGCTCGCCGGTGACGGCCGCGCCGCGCTGCTGCCGCCGGGTGTCTCCGCCTTCGGCGAGGGGCTCGGCATCCCCCTGGACGAGGTGCGGCTGTACCTCGCCGCCCGCGAGGTGGCGCACCACCGGCTGTTCGGACACGTCCCGTGGCTGCGCTCGCACGTGTTCAGCCTGGTCGAGGAGTACGCGCGCGGCATGTCCTTCGACATGAGCGCGCTGGAGGAGAAGCTCGGACGGATCGACATCTCCAACCCGGAGGCGCTCCAGGAGGCGCTCAGCGGCTCTGAGGGGCAGGGGCTCTTCCAGCCGCAGGACACCCCCCAGCAGAAGGCGTCGCTGGCCCGGCTGGAGACCACGCTGGCGCTGGTCGAGGGCTGGGTCTCGGTCGTGGTGGACGCCGCGGTCGCCGGCCGGCTGCCGCACGCGGCCGCACTCGCCGAGGCCGCCCGGCGGCGCCGGGCGAGCGGCGGCCCGGCCGAGCACACGTTCGCCACGCTCGTGGGCCTGGAGCTCCGGCCGCGCCGGCTGCGCGAGGCCGCCGCGCTGTGGACGGCGCTGGGCGAGGCCCGGGGGGTGGACGGCCGCGACGCCGTGTGGCAGCACCCGGACCTGATGCCGTCCAGCTCCGACCTCGACGACCCCAGCCCGTTCGTGAGCGGCCAGGCGGGCACCGAGGCGGCCGACATCGACATCTCCCAGTTCACCGAGGACACCGGGAAGCCGGACGCCGAGGAGGACGGCGGCTCCGAGGGCCCGGACCGGCCGGACGACACCAGGTGAGCCCCGCCGGCACCGCGCTGCACGCGGACGCACGGGCCGTCCTGCGGTCGTGGACGGCCCCCGACCCGGCGCAGGAGGAGCTGCGCCGGGACTACCTCGCCCACCTGGACCGGCACGCCGACGGGGTATGGCGCTCCTGCCGGCCGGGCCACCTGACGGCGAGCACCGCCATCGTCGACCCGGAGGGCCGCGGCATGGTCCTCACGCTGCACCGCCGCATCGGCCTGTGGCTCCAGGTCGGCGGACACTGCGAGCCGGCCGACGGCACCCTGGCCGCCACCGCCCTGCGCGAGGCCACCGAGGAGTCCGGCATCCCCGGCCTGCGGCTGCTGCCCTCCCCGGTCCGGCTGGACCGGCACCGGGTACCGTGCGGCGGCGGGTCGTGGCACCTGGACGTCCAGTACGCCGCGATCGCGCCGGCCGGCGCGCCGCTGACCCGCGTCGCCGAGGAGTCCGACGACCTGGGGTGGTTCCCGGTCGACGCCCTCCCGGAGCCGTCCGACGACGCCTGCCGGGCGCTCGCGGCCGCCGCGTCGGCGGCGGTGCGCGGCACCGTCCCGAGCGGAGGCTGACTGGTGCACGCCGCAGTCGTCCTGTTCACCCGGGACCTGCGCGTGCACGACCATCCGGCACTGCGGGCCGCCGCGGCGGGCGGCGGCCCGGTCCTGCCGCTCTTCGTCCTCGACCCCGCGATCCTGCGGCGCGCGGCACGCAACCGCGTCGGCTACCTCGTCGAGGCGCTCGCGGACCTGCGGCGCGCGCTCCGGGACCGCGGCTGCGACCTCGTGCTGCGCGAGGGGGACACTGTCGCCGAGACGCTGCGGGCGGCGGAGGAGGTCCGGGCGGCGTCCGTCCACCTCAGCGCGGACGTCAGCGCGTTCGCCGCGGCCCGGTCCGCCCGGCTGCGCGCGGCGGCCCGGCGGACCGGCGTCGAGGTGCGGGAGCACCCCGGCGCCACGGTGGTGCCACCGGGGGCGCTGACCCCCGCCTCGGGCGACCACTACCGGGTCTTCACCCCGTACTGGCGGGCGTGGGAGGCCGCGGACTGGCGGGCGCTCCTGCCCGCTCCCGGCCGCCTGCCCGCGCCGCCGCGGATGCCCGTGGGCCGGCTGCCCGGTCGGCGGATCGCCGACCTGGGCCGTGGTGCCGCCGCTTCCGAGCGGGTACGCGGCGGCGAGTCCGCTGCGCGGGAGCGGCTGCGGCGGTGGCTGGAGTCGGGGCTGGCGGCCTACCCGGAGCGCTGCGACGACCTGGCGGCGGCCGGCACGTCCGGGCTGAGCGCGGACCTGCGGTTCGGCTGCCTGTCCCCGCTGGAAGTGGCGCGGCGGGCACGCGGGGCCGCGGGGTCCGGCCCGTTCGTCCGCCAGATCGCGTGGCGCGACTTCCACCACCAGGTGACGGCCGCGTTCCCCGAGATGCCCCGGCGCGACTACCGGCCGCGCGACCCGGCGTGGTGGCGCGACGATGACGACGCGTTCGAGGCGTGGTGCGCCGGACGGACCGGGGTGCCCATTGTCGACGCGGGCATGCGGCAGCTGCTCCGCGAGGGCTTCATGCACAACCGGGCGCGGCTCATCACCGCCGCCTTCCTGACCCGCACCCTGCGTGTCCGCTGGCAGCGCGGTGCCGACCACTTCCACACGCTGCTCACCGACGGCGACGTCGCCGACAACTACGGCAACTGGCAGTGGGTGGCCGGAACGGGGAACGACACCCGTCCCAACCGGACCATGAACCCGCTGCGGCAGGCTCGGCGGTTCGATCCGCGCGGGGAGTACGTGCGACGGTACGTCCCGGAGCTCGCGGGACTGCGACCGCCGCTCGTGCACACTCCCTGGCGGGCACCGGACCGCCCGGCGGACTATCCGCCCCCGCTGGTCGTCCTGGACTGATCCGGTGGCGCGGTGGGCGGCGCGGGCGCGGCCGGTGCCCGGCCGGCGCGGCGGCGCACCGGGCAACGTCCACCCGAACGCGGACCGCGGGACGGCGATCCCCCCCGTCCGGGGAGCCGCCGTCCCCCGGGACCAGCGCTGGCGGCGCCCCGGACACCGGGCGCTACGGGCCACCCCCTAAGCCGCCTCCAGCGGCGCTCGGAGGCCGTCCCGGCAGCCCTCGGTCCGATGGCTACCCGGGCGGGTTCGGGAGCGGCCTGGACGGGCCGGCGTGGTGCGGCCGTTGGCCGGAGGGCCGGACATGGCCGTCGAGACGGACGTAGCGCGCGGCGAGGAGGGCGGAGGGAATGCGGCTCCGGGCCCCGAGAGCCGCGACGCGTCGAGACCGGGAGCCGCGAGCCGTGCGGCGCGGCCCGCCTCACTCCTGCCGGACGCCGCCGCCCAGCAGGGCTCGGGTGGCCTCCCACCCCTCCAGACCCGGGTCGAGCCGGTGCACGTCGGCCGGGGAGCGCAGGCGGTGCCAGCCCGGCACGGTCGCCAGGGCGCCGCGGCGGGGGCGCGCCGAGGTGAGGGCGGCGAGCGCCGCCGGATCGTCCAGCGTGAGCGTGCCCAGCCAGCCGGGGGCGGGCAGGCGGGCGGCGAGCGCCACCAGGGCGCCGTCCTCCGCCGGGCACACCGCCACTTCGGCGCTGGACAGCGCGCGGAACAGCTTGCCGATCAGCAGCGGCGGCAGGTCCGGGGCGTCGGCGGCCACGAGCACCGCCTGCCCGGCGTCCGGCCCGGCCAGGGCGTCCAGCGCGCGGCGCACCGGCCCGGGGCCGTGGACGGCGAGCACCGGCGTGCCCGGCCACGTCAGGTGGGACACCTGTTCGGCGAGGGCGGTGGGCGGGCCGTCGTCGGCCCACACCACGACCGCGGGGTCGCACAGCGCCAGCCCGGCGACGACCTCGTAGGTGTCCTCCGCCACCGCCGCGGCGAACCGCCGGCCGTCCACGCCGGGCGGCGGCCCCGATCCGGTTCCGGAGGTGACGAGTACGGCGGCGATGCGCTGCACGGGGACTCCTTCTTCGTTCGCTGGCCGTAGCGCGTCTCATCCGGGTCCCGGAGCACGCAGGTTGTACTTTCCGATCCCGCGCCACGGGAGGCGCGCCGCCCGTTCACGCCACGGGAGGCTGTCCGCCCATTCCCGCCACGGGAGGCTGTCCGCCCGGTCCCGCCACGGGAGACGTTCCGCCCGTTCACGCCACGGGAGGCTGTCCCCCCATGAAGGGGGCTCGGTCGGGGGCCCCGGTCAGGGGGCCTCGGCGAAATCGGCGGCGCCGGCCGCCGCGAGCCGGGGGGCGGCGCTGACGCCCTCCAGGTAGCCGCGGGCGCGGTCGGCCTTGGGGTAGCGCTTGACCAGTTGCCAGAAGTCGCGCCCGTGGCCGGGAACGGACAGGTGGACGAGTTCGTGGATGAGGACGTAGTCGACCACCCACCCCGGCATCCCGGCCAGCCTCCGGGAGAGCCGGATCGAGCGGTCGGCGGGGGTGCACGATCCCCACCGGTTGTTCTGGTTGTCGACCCACCGCACGCTGGCGGGCCGCACCATGTCGCCGAGGTAGCGTTCGGCGAGCTCGGCCGCCCGGGCGTGCAGCGCGTCGTCGCTGGGCCGGCGCTTCTCCTCGCGCGCCTCCAGCCGCTCCAGCATCCGGTCCACCCAGCGCTGCTCCTCGGCGGGCGAGAAGCTGGCCGGCACGAGCACAACGGTCTTCTCCCCGTCTCGATAGGCCGCCACGGTTCGCCGACGACGGGAGCTCCGGCGCACCTCGACATGTGTGTTGGGAGGCACAAATTCAAGGTAGCTCAGACTTGACAGGTGCCACAGGGCCCGGACGCGGCGCCGGCGGCCGGCGCCCGTACCGGGGCGCCCGGCGGCACCGGCTCCGCGAGGGCGGCGACCCCGCCGAGCATGCGAAGCGCGGGCGCGGAGCCGGCCGCTTCCGGCCGCGACCGGCCCGCGAACGGCCAGATCACGATTCGGTCGCGGACAACGGCCGGGTGGCCCTTCCTTCGCCGCGGCGAGCGGTGACAATGAGACGGTGAGCGATCTGCCCCGACGCGCGTTCACGCGCACCGCGAAACTGGCGTCCCTCCCGCTCGGGTTCGCCGGCCGGACCACCATCGGCCTGGGTCGGCGGATCGGCGGCCACCCGGCCGACGAGGTCAGCGAGGACGTCCACCGCCGGACCGCCGAGCACCTCTTCGAGGTGCTCGGCGACCTCAAGGGCGGCGCGATGAAACTCGGCCAGGCGCTGTCGGTCTTCGAGGCCGCGCTGCCCGAGGAGCTGGCCGAGCCCTACCGCGCCACCCTCACCCGCCTCCAGGAGGCCGCACCGGCGATTCCGGCCGGCACCGTCCACGAGGTGCTGCGCGAGAGCCTCGGCCCGGACTGGCGGCGGCTGTTCCGCTCCTTCCCCGACGAGCCCGCCGCCGCGGCGTCCATCGGCCAGGTGCACCGCGCCGTCTGGCACGACGGGCGCGAGGTTGCGGTCAAGGTCCAGTACCCGGGGGCGCGCAAAGCGCTGCTCAGCGACTTCCACCAGCTCGCCCGGATCAGCCGGATGTTCACGGTGATCATGCCCGGGTTGGAGGTCCGGCCGCTGCTCGCCGAGCTGAAGGACCGCATCATCGAGGAGGTGGACTACGGGCTGGAGGCCGACGCCCAGACCGGGTTCGCCCAGGCCTACGCCGGCGACCCCGACATCGCCGTGCCGGCGGTGCTGGCCGGGCACGACCGGGTGCTGGTCACGGAGTGGCTGACCGGGCGGTCGCTGTCGGCCGTCATCGCCGACGGCGACCGTCGCGAGCGCGACCACGCCGGTCTGCTGTACACCCGCTTCCTGTTCTCCGGTCCGGAGCGGGCGGGGCTGCTGCACGCCGACCCGCACCCCGGCAACTTCCGGCTGCTGCCCGACGGGCGGCTGGCGGTGCTCGACTTCGGCGCGGTGAACCGGCTCCCCGACGGTTTCCCGCCGGCGTTCGGGCGGCTGGTCAGTATCGGCCTGCGCGGCGACGCCGCGACCGTGGTGCGGGGGCTCGTCGACGAGGGGTTCCTGCCGGCGGACTCCCGGGTGGACCCCGAGGCGGTACTGGAGTTCCTGATGCCGTGCGCCGAGCCGGCGCGGAGCGAGCGATTCGCCTTCACCCGGGACTGGCTGCGCGGCGAGGCGCGGCGGGTCACCCGGCGGCAGCCGGACGGCGTGCTGCGGGAACTCAACCTGCCGCCGTCCTACCTGCTGATCCACCGCGTGGTGCTCGCGGCGGCCGGCGTGCTGTGCCAGCTGGAGGCGGAGGTGCCGGTGCGCGGCGAGATCGCCCGCTGGGTTCCGGGTTTCCTGGACGGCGCGGCGGACCTCCCGCGGGGGTGACCGGATCCGGCCGGGCGCGCCCGGCCGGATCCAGGTCCGGAGACGGGGAGGGGCGCGGCCGGGTGTCCGGCCGCGCCCCTCCGTCAACACAGGCGCGCGAACCTCATTTCGATGACTGCCTGTTCCGCCCGGCGGCGCTCACGCAGCTGGGCGCGCAGCGACCGTGCGTCGAGCCGCTGCCGCTGGCTGTCGCGCTTCTCGTCGGCGGTCTTCTGGAGCTGGACGAGCTCGTAGAGCAGCATTGGTCTTCCCTGTTTCTGAGTTGATGGAGCGAGCGAGAGGTGTGGCGGTTCCGCCCGGCCGGGCGGCTGTCCGGACTAGGCCGCGACCGGCTGGGCGTCCTTGCGGGGACGACCGCGCGGGCGCTTGCGGGCGACGACCTGACCGGCGACGAGCAGCTGGCCGCCCCAGACGCCCCACGGCTCGCGCCGTTCCAGGGCGTCGGTCAGGCACTGCTCACGCACCGGGCAGTCCGTGCAGAGCGCCTTGGCGGCCTCGACGTCAGCCGGGGCCTCGGCGAAGAAGAGGTCCGGCTCCTGCCGGCAGGGGACCTCAACCCTTCCGAGCCACGGAGTTTCCAGGACCGACGCGAGCATCGGTGTCCTCCCTGTCGTTTGCGTTCAACGCGGTGGGCGACGATGTCAGCCGGGATTTCCCCGGCGATGGGGCCTTGACCTGCGCCGATGACCGGAGAGTCCGCACCCGTGGCGGGTGGCGAAGGCTCCGATGACAGCAGAATGGCCGCGGCCCCGATGTGGGGATCCGCGGCCACGGGAGGACGAGCCGGCCTTGTGGGCTAGGCCGGTGAGCTCCGTGGACACATCCCCACTGCGCCCGAGGGGCGCGGGGTTCCTGCCAGGACGGATTCGGTCCAGAGACGCCGGTATTGGCGCTTGACGAGCGGACCGTCGATGGGCGAACTGCCGCCTGCGGCCGCGCCGGAGACCATGCCTCCGCCGACGCGCTGCGACCCGCGCTCCGCACCGATGCCGGCACCGCCGCGCACGGGAGACGCGACGCCGCTGCCGATGGACACGACGGTGCCGTGATCGGCACCCCGAACAGCCAGGAACGACTCGAAGACCTCAGAGTTCAGGATCAGCATTTGACGGGGCACCTCCTCACATGTGAAGCCGCGTGATGTTGTCACGCGACCGGCCCGAACGTGATGGCGTAAAGCCTAAACGGGTTCCGGGAAACCCGGCAACCTATTTTTGACCTGCGGTTTCGGCAGGTACCGGCTGGGGCGGGGAGCCGGAACCGGCTCAGCCCTGCTCCCCCCGGTCCGCGACGAGCCGGATCAGCCCCTCCTGCACGACCGAGCACACGAGGTCGCCGCCGCGCGTGTAGACGAGCCCGCGGGCCAGCCCGCGCGCCCCCGACGCGGTGGGGGTCTCCTGCGCGTACAGCAGCCAGTCGTCGGCCCGGAACGGGCGGTGGAACCACATGGCGTGGTCCAGGCTGGCCATGGCGATGCCCGAGAACGACCGTCCGTGCGCGAGCAGCACGGTGTCGAGCAGCGAGAGGTCGGACGCGTACGTCATCAGGCAGACGTGCAGCAGCGGGTCGTCGGGCAGGGTCTCGCCGACCCGCAGCCAGATGAGGTTGCGGGTGGTGCGCAGGCTGGGGTCGTGCTCGGCCTCGATCGACAGCGGTCCCACCGGGCGGATGTCGATGGGATGCCAGCTCGCGAACCGCGGCACCCGGCCGACGGCGTCGTAGAGCCGCTCCCGCATGGTGGGCAGCTCGTCGGGCAGCGGAACGTCGGGCATGGCCGCCTGGTGCTCCAGGCCCGGCTCCACGTGGTGGAAGGACGCCGAGAGGGTGAAGATGGCCTTGCCGTGCTGGATGGCGGTGACCCGGCGGGTCGTGAAGGAGCGGCCGTCGCGGACCCGGTCGACCTCGTAGACGATCGGCACCGCGGGGTCGCCGGGCCGGATGAAGTAGGCGTGCAGCGAGTGCACGAACCGGTCCGAGGGGACCGTGCGCCCGGCCGCCACCAGCGCCTGGCCGGCCACCTGCCCGCCGAAGATGCGCTGCGGCCCGCCGTCGGGGCTGCGGCCGCGGAAGATGTTGACCTCGATGGGTTCGAGGTCGAGGATGCCGAGCAGTCCGTCGAGCGTCTGTCCGGTGTGCGGTTCGGGTGTCACCGCGCCTCCTCTCCCGGGCCGTCCGCGGCGCCGCCCTCCGACGCGGGCTCCTGCCCCGCGCACAGGGCCAGCACGGCGTCGCCGTAGCGTTCCAGCTTCACGGCGCCGACCCCCGAGATGCGGGACAGCTGGGCGGCGCTGGTGGGCACGTGCTCGGCGACGGCCTGCAGCGTGGCGTCGGTGAACACGACGTAGGCGGGCACCTGCTGCTCCGAGGCGGTCTCGCGCCGCCACGCCTTGAGGCGCTCCAGCAGCTCCTCGTCGTAGTCGGCCGGGCAGTCGGCGCAGCGGCCGATCTTGCGTTCGGCGGCGTCGGTGAGCGTGGCCGAGCAGATCCGGCACTGCACCGTGCGGGCCTGCCGGCGGCGTTCGGCCCGCTGGCCGGCCAGGGACGGCGACGCCGGGCGCAGCCCGTCCAGGAAGCGGGACGGCTTGCGGCCCCGCCGCCCGCCGGGCGCCCGCGCGAGCGCCCAGGACATGGCGAGGTGCTCGCGGGCGCGGGTGACGCCGACGTAGAACAGCCGGCGCTCCTCCTCGATCTGCTCGTCGGACTCCGCGTAGACGATCGGCAGCATGCCCTCCGTGAGCCCGACCAGGAAGACCGCGTCCCACTCCAGGCCCTTGGCGGAATGCAGCGAGGCCAGGGTGACGCCCTCCAGCTCGGGGGCGTGCTCGGTGGCCACGCGGGCGTCGAGCTCGGTGGCGAAGTCGGCCATGGTGGCGCCGGGGCGGGCCGCCGCGACGTCCTCGGCGAGCTGGGCGAGGGCCGCCAGCGACTCCCAGCGCTCGCGGGCCTGGCGTCCCTCGGGCGGGGTCTCGGTGAGCCCGAGCGGCACCAGGATGTGCCGGACCGTGGCGACCAGGGGGTCGCCGTCGGCGCCGTTGCGGGCGCCGCGCAGTGTGTGCACCGCCTGCCGGATCTCGGGGCGGTCGAAGAACCGGGTGGCGCCGCGCACCGTGAAGGGCACGCCGGCGTCGGACAGCGCCTGCTCGTAGGTCGCCGACTGGGAGTTGGTCCGGAACAGCACGGCGATCTCGCGGGCGGCGGTGCCCGACTCGATGAGCGCGGCGATCTTGCGGGCCACGGAAGTGGCCTCGGCCGGCTCGTCGTCGTACTCGGTGTAGGTGGGGTCGGGGCCGTCGGGGCGCTGCGCGACGAGTTCCAGCCGGTGCTGGGCCGCCGGCCCGCGGGCGTGGCTCAGCGAGGCGTTGGCCACCCGCACGACCTGCGGGGTGGAGCGGTAGTCGCGGACCAGCCGCACGACGGTGGCGTCGGGGTAGGCGGCGGAGAAGCCGGTGAGGTAGCCGGGGGTGGCGCCGGCGAAGGAGTAGATGGTCTGGTTGGGGTCGCCGACGACGCAGACGTCGTCGCGGCCGCCCAGCCAGGCGTCGAGGAGCAGCTTCTGCAGCGGGTTGACGTCCTGGAACTCGTCGACGACGAAGTACCGGTACTGGTCGCGGACCCGCTCGGCGATCTTCGGGGAGTCGGTGAGGATGGCGGCGGTGAGCTCCAGCATCGACTCGAAGTCGAGCAGGTTGCGCTCGCGGCGCAGCTCCTCGTAGGCGTCGTACACCCGGGCCACGTCGCGTGCGGCCATGGGCGCGGTACGGCCGGCCTTGGCGACGGCGGTCTCGTAGTCGGCGGGGCGGACCTGGGTGACCTTGGCCCACTCGATCTCGCTCGCGACGTCGCGCAGGCCGGTGCGGTCGAGCTGCAGCGCGCACCCGTGCGCGGCGTGCGCGACGAGCTGGATCTTGCGGTCGACGAGCGTGGGCGCGGGGCCGCCGACGGCCTCGGGCCAGAAGTAGGAGAGCTGGCGCAGCGCCGCGGCGTGGAAGGTGCGCGCCTGCACCCGCGGCGCACCGAGGGCGCGCAGCCGGCCGCGCATCTCGCCGGCGGCCCGAGTGGTGAAGGTCACCGCGAGGACCTGCTGCTCGGCGACGACGCCGCTCGCGACCGCGTAGGCGATGCGGTGCGTGATGGCGCGGGTCTTGCCGGTGCCCGCGCCGGCCAGGATGCACACCGGTCCGCGCACCGCGCGCGCCGCCTCCAGCTGCTCGGGGTCGAGTCCCTCCAGCACGCGGTCAGGATCCATGTGGCTGCGTCTCCAATCCGCCAGTGGTGCGGGCGCCCCGCCCTCCCCGGGGTGGCGCCGCGTTGTGCGTGCGGTCCCGCCGCGCCGCCGGCCGCCGCCCGGCCGGGGCCGGGCCGCCCGCTCACGGTGGCCGCGGTCGTGGCGGCCGGGTCCGCCGCCCCAGTCTCTCAAGTATCGGCCAACGGCAGGGCGGGACCGCCGACCTGGTTCCGACCCTGTGGACGGCCGGCCGTTCCGCCGCCGGAAAGCGGCGTGTCCGGCGCGGCGGATGGCGGTTCCCGGGAACCGACTCGGGCCGACCCGCGTCTGAGCTGCCGACCTCGACCGCGTTTGGGAAGCTCGGCACGGTTTTCGGCGTTGCTCTAGGCGGTGAATGTCCACACGGGAGAAGGAGACGCCCCATGACCACCCCCACGACCGCGCAGATCACCATGTACACCACACCGTGGTGCGGTTTCTGCCGGCGGTTGAAGAGCCAGCTGGGGCGCGAGGGCATCGCGGTCAACGAGATCGACATCGAGCAGGACCCGGCGGCGGCGGAGTACGTCATGCGGGTGAACGGGGGGAACCAGACCGTGCCCACGGTCGTGTTCGCGGACGGCACCGCGCTGACCAACCCTTCGCTGTCACAGGTCAAGGAGAAACTCGGGGCGCAGTCGTAGTCGCGGCCGCCACCCGGCGGCGGCCGGAGGGCGGCCCCGCTTCGGCTACGGGGAAGTGAAATGGGGGAAGACGTGACGCCTGACAGTACGGTTCTCGGTGACGACCAGTCCGCGGTCCGCCTCATCCGGCGGACGCCCGGCGGGTGGCGCGTGCAGTCCGGCGAGGAGCTGCCCGACCTGCTCAACGCCATGGTGCTGGCGGACCTGCTGGCCACCGAGGAGGACACGGGTGAGCCCGGGGCGTCCGCTCCCCCACGCGCTGACGAGCACGCGAGCGAGGTCGAGCGCCTGCGCGTGACGGTGACGCAGCTGGAGCACGCCCTGCGCACCCGGGTGGTCGTGGAGCAGGCCATCGGGGTGCTCTCGGAGCGGTACCGGCTCACGCCGCGCAAGGCGTTCGAACGGCTGCGCCACGAGGCCCGCTCGCGCGGCCGAAGAGTCGCCGACCTCGCCAGCGAGGTCACCACGAGCGCGCACAACCCGCTGACACCGCTGCCGCGCGAGCTCGCGCGCGAGGGCGCGGCGGCGCAGGCGGCACCGGCGCGCCGCAGGGCGTAGCCGCGGACGGGGCCGTCAGGGGGCGGCCCCGCCGTCGTTCACCGCTGCGGGCGGGGTGAAGCCCCCGTTCACGCCACGGGAGGCTGTCCGCCCGTTCACGCCACGGGAGGCTGCACCCCAGCAAGCCGCGCTGGGCAAGCGCCGCCCCCGGCCGCCCGGCCGACGGATCACCACCCGCCCGGCAGCTCCGCGCCGTGCCAGTGCTCGATGAGCTTGCGGGCGATCGAGACCGGTCCCGGCAGCAGCACCTCGCCGCTCTCCGCGGCGGCGTAGAGCTCCTCGCGGGTGAACCAGCGGACGTCCTCGATCTCGTCGTGGTCGGTGCGCCGCGCCTCGCCCACCGCACGCGCCTGGTAGCCCAGCATCAGGCTGCGCGGGAACGGCCAGGGCTGGGAGCCCAGGTACTCGGGCTCCGCGACCGCGACCCCGACCTCCTCGGCCACCTCCCGGATCACGGCCTGCTCCAGCGACTCCCCCGGTTCCACGAACCCGGCCAGCACCGAGTAGCGGTTCTCCGGCCACCGCGGGTTGTGGGCGAGCAGGCACTGCGCGACCCCGTCGGCCTCGCGGTGCACGAGCATGATCACGGCCGGGTCCATGCGGGGGAAGTTCTCGTTCCCCTCGCGGTCGCACACCCGGACGTGCCCGGCGGCGGCGCTGCGCGTGGTCGACCCGCAGCGCGGGCAGAACAGGTGCGTGACGTGCCAGTTGGCCAGCGCCACGGCGTGGGTGAGCAGTCCGGAGTCACGGGCGTCCAGGAGTGCTCCGACATCGCGCAGCGAGGCCGCCCTGGCACCGTCGCCCTCCGCGAGCTCGGCCCCCGGTTTGGCGCGCACGGCGAAGTAGGCGTGGCCCGCCTCGTCCTCGCCGAGCAGGTAGCGGTCGCCGTCGGGGGCCTCATGCGGGCTGACGAGTACCAGCCGCGGGCCGTCGGGGCCGTCGGTGACCAGCGCGCGGGACTGGCGGGCCATGAGCCCCTGCCAGCCGTACTCCCCCGGGTCGCCGCCCTCCAGGACGAGCACCCGCGTGTTCGGGTCGGCCCAGGCGGATGCCAGCCACACGTCGTCGGTGCGGCGGTGGGAGGCCACATCGACGACGCCGCGGGAGAGGGCCGGGGTGAGGTGTGTCTCAGGCATCGTGCTTTCTCGATGGTTCGCGGGGCGGGTGGGGGGC
>NZ_QEIO01000097.1 GCF_003336425.1 Marinitenerispora sediminis
ACGCGGGCGGGCGAGGCGCCCGTCCCCCTCGCGGCGCGTCCGCCCGCGTCCCCCGTGCGGATGCCGCATCCACCGGATTCCCCCTCGTGCCGCTGGGGCCGGCCCGGTCCGCCGGACGGCCGGCCTGTGCGGCCGCGGCGGCGGCGTTCCGGCACGGTCATCCGGCCCCGAGCGTGAGTTCGCGGCGAACGGGCCCACCGCGTGCCGTTCCGCGCTCGCGGGCCGATCCCGGAAACGCGCGCCGGGCCGATTCGCCGGTCCGCGCCCTCCACCGGTACCCGGCGACGTGCGCAGCCGCCCGCGCAGGCCGGGGGACCGTCCGCGGTCCGCGACCGGCTCGGCCCTGCGGTCGCGGAGTCCCCCGGGCGCGGCACGACCGGCATGCCCGGCGAGGGGACGGCGTGCGGCGGAAGGCGCCGAGCCGTCCTCTGCAGGTGGCCGCATCTGGCCATATGTCGTGGGATATGACTTTTGTCAGTGCTGCGGACGTACGGGCGATTCGTACAGTTGCACCTCCGATGCACCCGACCCCGTTCATCCCCTCGAACGGGCCAGAACGCGGAGGCGACCCCCGTGCGCAGATCATGCGCCAGCACCACGGCCGCAGGTGTCCTCGTGGCAGCCCTGGCCGCTTCCCTCGCGGCGGCCCCGCCGGCCGCCGCCGACCTCGACGCGCGGCGCGGCATCCTGCTCACCAACCCCGGGGGCCCGGGCGGCCACGGGCGCAGCCTCGCCGGCTACTACCAGGGCACCCGGGTGGGCGCGGTGTACGACGTCATCGGCATGGACCCCCGCGGCAGCGGCGGCTCCTCCCCCCGGCTGGACTGCGAGTCCGAGCCCCTGCCCTTCTACTCGCGCCCGACCAACGCCGAGATCTCCGACGCCACCCGGTCCGCGATCCGCTACCAGCGCGACTGCGAGCGGGCCGACGGCGACCTCCGGCCGCACATGACCACCGCCAACACCGCCCGCGACATGGACGTCATCCGGGCCGCCCTGGGCGAGGAGACCACCAACTACCTCGGCTACTCCTACGGAACCTACCTGGGCGCGGTCTACGGGAGCCTGTTCCCCGAGCGGCTGGACCGCACCGTCCTGGACTCGCCGGTGCACCCCGACGGGATCTGGCGCGACGTGTTCCTGCGGCAGGCCCCCGCCTTCAGCGCGAACATGGAACGCTACACCGCCTGGGCGGCCGAACACGACGACGTCCTCGGCTTCGGAGCGACCCAGAAGGAGGTCTACGCGACCTTCGACGCCACCTCCGACCGGCTGCGCGAGGAACCGCGCACCGACTTCCCCGGCATTGTCTACGACAGCCACATGTTCGACCTGGAACTCGGCATGCTCTCCCGGTTCCAGCAGAACTGGGACCTCGCCTCGGAGTACCTCGGCTACTTCGTCCGCGACGAGCCGCTGCCCACGGAGTTCACCTCCGAGATGGCCGCCCTCGCCGAGGAGGAGGACACCGGCTTCACCGAGGACCTGATGACCGCGGTCGTGTGCGAGGCCGCGTGGCCGCGCCGGATCTCTGAGTACCGCGCGGACGCGCGCGAGTACCGGGAGAACCACCCGTACGGGGGCGGTGCCTCCTGGGCCCTCCCGCAGCCGTGCACCTTCAGCGGCCTCGACCGCGTCGAGCCCCCGGTGGAGCTGGAACGCGACGGCTACTCCGAGCCGCTGCTCATCGCCGGCGAGTTCGACGCCAACACCGACTACCAGAGCGGCGTGGCCATGGCCGCGCGGCTGGAGGGCCCCCTCATCACCGTCGCCGGGGACGGCGGGCACGGCTTCTACCTGCCCGGCGGTCTGGAGTGCGTGAGCGACGCTGTGGAGGCCTACCTGGTCGACGGCGTGGTGCCCGCCGACCTCACCTGCCAGGGCCTGCCCCCGGCGGAACTGGACACCGAACCCGAGCTGGACGCCGAGGAGCTCGCCCCCTTGACGGACCAGAGCGTCCCGGTCGGCCTGCGGCTCTGACCGCGGAGCCGACGACGGCCCGCACCACCGGCACCGGTGGTGCGGGCCGTCGCGCGCGTCCGCGAAGGAACGGCCGCGACGCGCGGGACGGCGGCGGCCGGGCCGACGACCCGGCGGAGGCGGCGCGGGGGAGCGAGGCCGGCGGTGCGCCCGGCCGGGCGGCGGTCGACGCACGGAGACCGCCGAGGAGCGGGCACTATCGTGGGTTCATGACTTCCAACGACGAGCGAGCGCAGAGCGAAGGCAGTCAGCCGCCCGAGAGGGTCATCGGGCGGGGGTCGGACGGCGGCGCGGAACCAGGCAGGCCCACCGCCACCAGGGACGGCGCCCCCGTGCAGTCGGTGGACCGCGCCATCACCGTGCTGGAGATCCTCGCCCAGAACGGAGAGGCGGGCGTCACCGAGATCGCGGCGGAACTCGGTGTGCACAAGTCCACGGCCTTCCGGCTCGTGGGGGCGTTGGAACGGCGCGGGCTGGTCGAGCAGCCCGGCCTGCGGGGCAAGTACCAGCTGGGTTTCGGGATCATCCGGCTCGCCGGCGCCATGACCGCCGGACTCGACCTCACCCAGCAGAGCCGCCAGGTCTGCGAGGACCTCGCCGCCGACCTCGGCGAGACCGTGAACATCGCCATCCCCAGTGGCGACGCCGTCGTCAACATCGACCAGGTGCGCGGAGTGTCGGCCGTGGTCAGCCAGAACTGGATCGGACGGCAGAACCCGCTGCACGCCACCTCCAGCGGCAAGGTCCTGCTGGCCCACATGCGCCCGGCCCAGCAGCGCCGGGTGCTGCGCGGCCCGCTGCGGGCGGCCACCCCCCGCACGGTCACCGATCCCGAGACACTGCGTACCCAGCTCGACGAGATCCTCCGCCGGGGCTACGGCACCGCGGCGGAGGAGCTCGAACTCGGCCTGAACGCGGTGGCGGCGCCGATCCGCGGGATCAACGGCGACGTGATCGCCGCCCTCAGCGCCTCGGGGCCCTCCTACCGGATGGAGGCCGACCGGTTAGACGAGATTGGCGCGGCGGTGCTCAAGGCGGCGGAGGAGATCTCCACCCGCATGGGGCACATGCCGGTGTCCTGACGCAGGGGCCGTCCCCTGCTCAGCCGCGCAGCCGAGCGGTGACCGCTCGCACGGCCGCGTCGGTGACGTCCTCGGCCGGCGGCGCGATGTCGATCCGCATGCCCGGCTCGTCCGGCTCCAGCGGCTCCAGCGTCGCGGCCTGCGACGCCAGCAGCCCCGCCGGCATGAAGTGGCCGGTGCGCGCCCGCATCCGGGCGGCGATGACCTCCGTGGGGGCGTCGAGGTGCAGGAAGTAGACCGACGGTGCCCCGGTGCGCAGGATGTCGCGGTAGGCACGGCGCAGGGCGGAGCACGCCATGACGGTGGCCTCGCCGCGGCGCTCGTGCTCGCGGATCCACTCGGCGAGCGTGGTCAGCCACGGCCCCCGGTCGGCGTCGGTCAGCGGAACCCCCTGCGACATCTTCGCGATGTTCGCCTCGGGGTGGAAGGAGTCCGCCTCCGCGAACGGCAGTCCGAGCCGTTCGGCGACCTGCCCGGCGACGGTGCTCTTGCCGCTGCCGGACACGCCCATGAAGACGAAGTGCATACGCTGGCCTTTCCGCGACGGGGGAGCACGGGCACGCTCGCCCGCGGTCTCCCCGACAATAGTGATATCAATACGTGCGTCCGGCTCACCGGCCCGGAGCACGGGCGCGGCCCGGCCGGACCGCGCCGTCCGGCCGGGGGGAACAGCCTCCCGTGGCGTGTGAACGGGGGGTGCAGCCTCCCGTGGCGTGTGAACGGGAGGGACAGCCTCCCGTGGCGTGTGAACGGGGGGTGCAGCCTCCCGTGGCGCGTGAACGGGACAAACAGCCTCCTGTGACGGGTCGACGTGAAGAAGGGACCATGAGCGTGGACACCGCGCACCGCACCCTGCACAACCGCGTCCTGGCGGCGCTGGGGCCGGCGATCGCGGCCGGGGAGTACCGGCCGGGGCACGTCTTCACCCTGGAGCGGCTGGAACGCGACTTCGGGGTATCGCGGACCGTCGCCCGCGAGGCGGTGCGCGTCCTGGAGTCCATGCGGCTCGTGGTGAGCCGGCCGCGCACCGGGGTCCGGGTCACCCCGGCGGAGGACTGGAGCGTGTACGACCCGCAGCTCATCCGGTGGCGGCTGGCCGGACCCGGGCGCGGCGCGCAGCTCCGCTCGCTCACCGAGCTGCGCGCCGCGGTCGAGCCCCCGGCCGCGGCCGCCGCCGCGCGCCGAGCCGCGCCCGAGCACCGGGCGCGGCTCATGGAGCTCAACCGCAGCATGGCCGCGACCGGCGCCGCGGGCGACCTCGACGCCTTCCTGCGCCTCGACGTCGAGTTCCACCGGCTGATCCTGGAGCTGTCCGGCAACGAG
The DNA here is from genome assembly GCF_003336425.1 of Marinitenerispora sediminis. Classification (GTDB taxonomy): domain Bacteria; phylum Actinomycetota; class Actinomycetes; order Streptosporangiales; family Streptosporangiaceae; genus Marinitenerispora; species Marinitenerispora sediminis. The sequence goes on from NZ_QEIO01000097.1 coordinate 4,386, forward strand.
ATGTTCCGCGGGCTGGCCGGCGTGGTGGCCGAGGTCCTGGCGGGTCGCACCGAGTACGACCTCATGCCGCAGCACCCGCGCCCCGAGGCGCTGCGGCTGCACGCCCACGTGGCCTCGGCCGTGTGCGACGGGCTGCCCGACGTCGCCCAGGCCGCCATGCGCGCCATCGTGGACGAGGTCGTCACCGCCCTGGAGCACGTCGACCCTCCGGGCGGAACGGACCCGTGGCACCTGCCGGCCACCGCGCTCGGCACTACAGGACCAGGCTGAGCAGGAACGCGAACGCGAAGCCCACCACGCCGATCAGGGTCTCCATGACCGTCCAGGTGCGCAGGGTGGTCGCGGTGTCCATGCCCAGGAACCGGCCGACCAGCCAGAACCCGGAGTCGTTGACGTGCGAGAGCACGGTCGAACCGCACGCGATCGCGATGACGATCAGGACCACGTCCATGGACGACAGCCCCGACGCGCTCTCGACCATGGGGGCGACGAGCGCCGCGGTCGTGGTCAGCGCGACGGTCGCCGAGCCCTGGGCCACCCGCAGGGCGGTCGCGATCACGAAGGCCGCCACGATGACCGGCAGGCCGGTCGAGGCCATGCTGTCGGCCAGCGCCTGGCCGATGCCGCTGGCGCGCAGCACCCCGCCGAACATGCCGCCGGCGCCGGTGACGAGGATGATCGAACACACCGGGCCGAGTGCCTGGTCGGCGATCTGCTCCACGCGCTCGCGCGGGTGCCGGCCGCGCCCGAGCACCAGCATGCTGACCAGCGCGGTGATCAGCAGCGCCACCGGCGTCTGCCCGGTCATCACCAGGACCTGGACCAGCAGGTGGTCCTCCGCGACGGCGCCCGCGGTGACGAGGGTGGAGACACCGGTGTTGCCGAAGATCAGCACCATGGGCAGCAGCAGGATCGCCAGCACCGTGGCGAAGTGCGGCGGACGGAGACCGGAGGGGTCCGCCCCCGCGGAGACGTCCGCGGGCACCGGGATCTCGAATTTGCGGCCGGCGTAGCGGGAGTACAGGTAGCTGGCCAGGTACCAGGTGGGGATGGCGAGCACGGTGCCGACGAGCAGGGTGAGACCCATGTCGGCGCCGAGCAGGTCGGCGGCCGCGACCGGTCCGGGGTGCGGCGGGACGAAGGCGTGCATGACCGCGAACGCGCCGGCGGCGGGCAGCGCGTACAGCAGGACCGACCCGCCCAGGCGGCGCGCGACGCTGAAGACCACCGGCAGCATGACGACCAGGCCGGCGTCGAAGAAGATGGGGAAGCCGAACAGCAGCGACGCGATCCCCAGGGCCAGGGGCGCGCGCCGTTCGCCGAACCGCCGCACCAGGGTCTCGGCGAGCACGGCGGCCCCGCCGGTGGTCTCCAGCATGCGGCCGATCATCACGCCGAGTCCCACGAGCAGTGCGACGTTGGCGAGTGTGCTGCCGAACCCGTCGAGCAGGGTGGGGACGACGTCGACCAGCGGGATCCGGGTGGCCAGGGCGACCAGCAGGCTGACCAGGACCAGCGACACGAAGGCGTGCAGCCGCACCCGGATGATGAGCACGAGCAGGAGGGCTACGGCCCCCGCTGCGATGAGGAGCAGCGGAGCGGTTCCGTAGGCGGGCTCGATGGTTTCCAACGGGGCCTCCGAACGGGTGTCTCGTGAGGAGGCGGCGTGACGAACCCGCAGGAGGTGCCACGTCGCCGAGACGTTTCGGGCAATGGTAGTACCATTTGTGAGCCAATGTGAGAGGGGTGTGCGAAGTTGTGATCCGGGGCGGAGTCACCCCGGGGCCGCGGGCCCGTACCGGCAGGCTCGCCGGTCGTTGCCGCCCCGGTGTGCTGCTGGCCGGCCTCGTGCTCCGGCTCCGCGAATCCCCGGACCCGGCGCTAGCCGACGGCATCCTCGAGCTTGGGGACCATGACGTCCAGGGCCTCGGGGACGGACAGCACCGTGGCGGCGCGCAGCGGGGCGAACTCCTCGTTCGTCAGCGGGATGTAGCCGCCGCCCTCCACCACCGGCAGTCGGCGGAACACCGTGTTGCCCTCCAGGTCGTCGCGCAGGTCCTCGGCGTAGAAGTTGACCAGCGCCACGTCGGCGTCGATCGCCTCCAGCTCCTCGAAGCCGACACGGACGGAGAACTCCGAGCCGGGCAGCTCCCCCGCCTCCTCCGACATCACCAGCCCCAGCTCCGCCAGCAGGACCGCGGTGACGTCGTCCGTGGAGCGCATGACGCTCAGCGCCCCGGGCTCGTGGGCCTGGCTGAAGGTGAACGTCGCGCCGTCGAACTCCGGATGCCCCGCCGCCGTGTCGGCGAGCCGGGCCTCCAGGGCCGCCACCAGTTCGCCGGCCTCCTCCGCCCGCCCCAGGGCGGCGCCGGCGGCGGTGGCGCTCTCCTGCCAGGTGTCGCGCAGCGGCCCGTTCCGGTAGGCGACGGTGGGGGCGATCTGGCTGAGCCGCCCGTACTGCTCGTCCACCGTGTACAGCCCGGTCGCCAGGATGAGGTCGGGCTCGGCCGCGGCGACCTGCTCGATGGGGACCGCGCCGTCGGCGTCCGGCCGCAGGACGGTGACGGCGGCACCGGCGAGCGCGTCCTCCTGCCACGGGGCGACGCCGGAGTCGCTGCCCCAGAACGCCTCCATGGCCACCGGGGTGACCCCGAGCGCGAGGGCGAGGTCGGTGTCGCCGAGGCTCAGGGTGACCACCCGTTCCGGTGGTGCGGCCAGTTCGGCGGTCCCGAGGCCGTGTTCGACGGTGATGGCCGGCTCGCCGGGGCCGGCGTCCGGCGGGCCGCCGGGCGCGCAGGCGGCCGTGAGCAGCAGCGGCAGCGCGCCCAGCGCGACCGCGACGCGTCGCGTTGTGGTGTCCATGGTCCTCGGCGCTCCTGGGGGGTGACGGCATGTCGGTGGATTATTAGGTCAGGCTTACCTTAACTCGACGTGGTCCTCCGTGCCGGCGCGGTGCGGCGGATGTGGCGGACCGGGCGGCCGAAACCCTCGACCCGCCTCCGGTCGTGGCCCAAGATGGAGGCAGCCGAGCGCCGGGGAGGGAGCCGGCGGCACCACGGAGGTGGGGCTGGCACCACGTCCACAGGTGGCGGCGGCCATCGCGACACAGCGGAGGCGATCGGGAAGACTGGGGCGCGTCGAGCTGGTCGGACGGCGACGGGAGAGCGGAACGGATGCGAAGGCTGATCAACCAGATACGCCCGTACGCGTGGGGCTCCCCGACGGCCATCCCGCGGCTGCTGGGGCGGTCGCCCGACGGCCGGCCGCAGGCGGAGCTCTGGCTCGGCGCCCACCCCGGCGCACCCAGCTCCCTGGCCACCGAGGACGGTCCGGTGTGCGTCGCCGACGCCATCGCGGGCGACCCCAAGGAGACGCTGGGGGAGCGGACCGTCCGGCACTTCGGCGAGCGGCTGCCGTTCCTGCTCAAGGTGCTCGCGGCCGAGGAGCCGCTATCCCTGCAGGCGCACCCCGACACCCGCCGCGCCGCACTCGGCCACGCGGCGGAGGAGGCGGCGGGCATCCCGGTGGACGCCCCGCACCGCAATTACCGGGACCCCTTCCACAAGCCCGAACTCGTGCTCGCGCTGGAGCCCTTCGAAGCGCTGTGCGGGTTCCGGGAGCCCGCCGCCGCGCTCGCCGACCTCGCCGGCCTCACCGCCCCCCTCGCCGGCATCCTGCGTGCGGACCTGTCGGCCGCCGAACCCGGTGCCGCGCTGCGGGCGGCCATGACCCGGCTGCTCACCCTCGCGCCGGACGAGCGGGCCGGGCTCGTCGGGGGGCTCGTCGCCGAGCTGGCCGCACGCGTGAGCCCCACCGGCCCCGCGCGCCGGCACGCCGCCACGGTCGCGGAGCTGGCCGAGCGCTACCCCGGCGACCCCGGCGCGGTCGCGGCCCTGCTGCTCAACCGCATCACCCTGCGGCCCGGCGAGGCGCTGTTCCTGCCCGCCGGCAACGTGCACGCCTACCTGCGGGGCACCGCCGTGGAGGTCATGGCCAGCTCCGACAACGTGCTGCGGGCCGGGCTGACCGGCAAGCACGTCGACGTCGCGGAGCTGCTCACGGTCGTCGACTTCAGCGTGCTGCCCATCCCGTTCGCCTCGCCGGAGCGGGTCGAGGGCCGCTGGGAGTACCAGCCCGGCGTCGCGGACTTCGCGCTCTCGGTGATCCGGCCGCACGAGGAGGTGGCGCGGCTGCCGGGCGGACTGCCCGCCATCGTGCTGGTGCTCGACGGCACCGCGGAGCTGCGCACCGAGGCCGGCGAGCGGCTGCCGCTGGCCCGCGGTGAGTCGGCCTTCGTGCCGGCCGCGGACGGCCCGGTGACGGTCGAGGGAGCGGCGCACCTGGTGGCGGCCACGGTCGGCGACTCCGTCTGAGGCGTGTCGGACGGGCCGCTGCCCGGCGCGTGGAACCATCATGGGCCGCGACAGAACGTGGTCGTCCCGGCGGGCGTCGGTGCCCTTCCACGAAGCGCGTGGTACTCGCCGCAATCGTCGTTCTGGCGCTGCTGTGCTGGCTCGACGACAGCTCGTGGCTCGCCGGTCCGCCGGCGGGGCAGCCCGCCCCCCCCGCCCGCCGCGGGCTCGGCCAGACCTTCGACGTGGCCGGCGTCGAGAACGACACGTGCACGGCGGAGCGGATCCACCCGCCGGAGCACGCCTACCTGGAGAACACGGTCGAGGGCATGCGCGCCGCCTTCGACTCCGGGGCCGACATCGTGGAACTCGACGTGCACGTCGCCCGGGACGACCAGTTCGCGGTCTTCCACGACTGGGAGGTCGACTGCCGCACCGGCGGGCAGGGCACCACCCGCGACCACACCATGGACGAGCTGCGGCAACTGGACATCGGCTACGGTGACACCGCCGACGGCGGCGCCACCTTCCCCTTCCACGGCACGGGCGCGGGGCTGATGCCCTCGCTGGACGAGGTCTTCGCGGAGTTCCCCGACGAGGAACCGCTCATCCACGTCAAGAGCGACGACCCCGCGGAGGGCGAACTGCTCGCCGAACACCTGGGGCGGCTTCCCGAGGAGCGGCTGGCCGCCATCGCGGTCTACGGCGGCGACGCGCCGGTGGCGGCGCTGCGCGGCGAGCTGCCCGGCCTTCGCACCATGTCCAAGGCGACGCTGCGCGACTGCGTGCCGCGCTACGCCGGTGGGCTGGAGCGGATACGTGCCCGCCGCCTGCGCCGGCACCCAGCCGCACATCCCCGAGGGCATCGCCCCGTGGCTGCGGGGCTGGCCGCACCGGTTCACCGCGCGCATGGCGGCCGCGGGGACCCGGGTCGTCCTCGTCGGCGGCTCCGGCGACTGGTCCGCCGGGACCGTGTGGACCAACCGCGCCGACCTGGTCGCGCCGCTGGTCGCCGGACAGGGGCGGTGAGCCGTGCGCCGTCCAGGCGGCCGTGCGGCGTCGCTACGCTGGGGACCCGTCTGTTCCTGCTGAGAAAGGTGTGACCGATGGCGCTGGAGCGTCCCGAGATCGACCCCCTGGACGGGCCCCCGCCCGCCGACCTGCAGATCACCGACATCACCATCGGTGACGGCGCGCAGGCCGGGCACGGCACGACCGTCTCGGTGCACTACGTCGGGGTGGCCCACTCCACCGGCGAGGAGTTCGACGCCTCCTGGAACCGGGGCGAGCCGCTGCGCTTCCGGCTGGGCGCCCGCCAGGTGATCGACGGCTGGGACCAGGGCGTGCTCGGCATGCGGGTCGGCGGACGCCGCCGGCTCGTCATCCCGCCGCACCTGGGATACGGCGCCACCGGCGCGGGCCGCGGCGCCATCAAGCCGCACGAGACGCTGATCTTCGTCGTGGACCTCCTCGGGGTGGACTGACCAGCACCCTCCCGGCGGGCGCCGAGCCGCCCGCCGGGGTAGGCGCCCGGGCTCACTCCACGCGGCTGCCGTCCGCCCGGGCCACCACGATCTCCACGCCCCTGGCCTCGAAGGGGGCGAGCGCGGCCGGCTCGGCGGCCTCATCGGTGACGAGGACCCACTGCGACGGCAGCCGCGCCCAGGAGTTGAACGGGCGGCGGCCGAGCTTCTCCGAGTGCGCCAGCACGTACACCCGGTCCGCTCGGCCCATCATGAGCTCCTTGAGCCGGGTCTGCTGCAGGTCGGCCTCGCAGATCCCGTTCTCGGCGGTGACACCGTCGGCCCCGAGGAACACCCGGTCGAAGGTGAGCCGCTCCAGCGCCGCCTCCGCGAGCGGGCCGACGAACCCCTGGCTGAGGTGGCGCAGCGTCCCGCCGAGGCATTCGACGTGCACGGTCTCCGACCCCGCGAGCCGCTCCAGGGCGGTCAGGCCGGTGGTGGCCACGGTCAGCCGCGGGACGTCGCGGAGCTCGTGGGCGAGCGCGCCGACACTGGTCCCGGCGTCCAGCAGGATCGTCTCGCCGGAACTCACCTGCGCGGCCGCCCACCGCGCCATGGCGCGCTTGGCCGCGAACGCCTCGTGCGTGCGCTGGCGCAGCGACGGTTCGGGATGCGCGAGCAGCGCCATCGCGCCGCCATAGGTGCGCGCCACCCGCCCCTCCTCGGTCAGCCGGGCGAGGTCGCGGCGGATCGTCGAGGCGGTCACGTCGAACGTGGCGGCGAGCTCCTCGACGCTGGTGAGGCCGCTGGTCATCGCGAGCCGCACGATCTCGTCCCGCCGGTCCCGCGTCCGCATCGCCGCCATCTGCGTTCCTCCGGATGTGCTGTGCCGAGTGTTCGTCGCTGCGGACCCTACCGCCGTCCGGCCGGGGGCGCGGCGCGATCGTGCGCGCAGCGCGCGACCGGATGCGGCGGCGCGCCCCCCCGGGGTGCCCCGGCGGCGGCCGGCCCCCGCCCGGGGGACGGCGGTCCCCCAACTCAGAGCTATTGCGCGTTGTGCGCGTCCTGCTGGGCGTAGCGCGCCCTCGCGGTGCCGGGTGCGGCTCGATGACTTCGGGTGACCTCGCCGTTCCAAGCTGCGCATCCACCTGCGCCGCAAGGGGATTCGCGTTCGTCAGGATGTCACAGAATGCGTTGATCGCGCCAGATTGCTTGCGCGAAACGTGCACAGGTGTCAGAGTGACCGGGGTAACACCCGGTTCGGCGCGAGCCTCGCGGAGGGCACGGCGCCGGCGTCCTCCGCACGACCTCCTCACCTCCATCTCCCCCTCCGAGTATTCGAGAGGCCGACGATGACCCGACAAGGACGCGGCCCGGACATGTCCCGCCGCTCGCTTCTGAGGCTGGGCGCCCTCGCGGGCGCCGGCGCGGCGCTCGGTCCGCTGGCAGCCTGCGCCGGCCCCACCGGCGTCCCCGGCCCGGGAACCCTCACCCTCGCGCTGAACCGCTCGCTGGTCAGCCTCGACAACAAGCTCAACCAGTTCGACGCCGCCGTCACGGTCCAGCGCGCGGTGCGCCAGGCCCTGACCCGGGTCGGCACCGACCTCTCGGTCGAGCCGGTGCTCGCCGAGACGTTCGAGGCGACCACCCCCACGACGTGGACCGTCCGGCTGCGCGAGGGCGCGTGCTACTCCGACGGCTCCCCGGTCACCCCCGAGGACGTCGGCACCGCCCTGGAGATGTACCAGCAGGTCAACGGCTCCTTCGTCGCCAGCTTCTTCCCGGAGTTCCCCACCGTCGTCCCCGTGGACGAGCGCACCTTCACCCTGGAGACCGAGCGGCCGGTGCCGGCCCTCGACTTCCTGATGGCCAACATCCTCGTGACACCGGCCGCCGGCAACCGGCCCGAGGAGCTCCAGGACGGCATCGGCTCCGGCCCCTACGTCGTCACCGCCGCCAACCGCGGCACGGGGGAGTACACGCTCTCCCGCAACGACGCCTACTGGGGGACCGCGCCCCGCGCGCGGACCGTGCGGGTGCGGTTCATGCCCGAGGAGTCCAGCCGCGTGGTCTCCATCCGCAGCGGCGAGGTCGACGTCATCGACTCCATCACCCCCGACTCCGCCGACCAGCTCCTCGGCCTGCCCGGCGTCCGGATGGAGCGCGCGCAGAGCACCCGCATCAACCAGCTCTTCTACAACTTCCGCAAACCGGCCGACCACCCGCTGTCCGACGCCCGGGTCCGCGAGGCGCTGACCTACGCCATCGACGGCCGCGCCCTCGCCGAGGACGTCCTAGTCGGATCGGTCACCCCGGCCGAGGGCGTCGTCCCCACCGGACTGCGCGGCGCGGTCCCCACCGGCGGCTACGTCTACGACCCCGCCCAGGCCCGGCAGCGCCTGGACGCGCTCGGCGTTGACGACCTCGCCGTCACCGTCATCTGGGAGAGCGGCGAGTTCGCCGGCGACGCCTTCGTGATGGAGGCCGTGCACGGCATGCTCACCGACATCGGCGTCCGGGTGACGCTGCGGCAGTTCGAACCCGGCGGCGACATCCTGTCCTGGCGGCAGGGCCGCGCGGGCGACTGGGACATCCTCGGCAACGGCTTCTCCAGCCCGACCGGCCTCGCCGAGAGCATGCTGCAGGGCATGTTCGCGGGCACCGCCGCGAAGGAGGAGACCCGCGACACCTACCACGGCTACGTGTTCCCCCACGTCACCGACCTGATCGAGCGCGCCTCCGCCGAACCCGACGCCGACCGGCGCGCCGAGCTGATGACCGAGGCGCAGCAGGCCGTGTGGGACACCTGGCCGTGCCTGTGGGCGTTCGTGCCCAACGTGGTCCTCGCCCACCAGTCCAGGGTCCGCGACATCGCGCTCGGCCCCACCAACTGCTACGACCTCGCCGCCGTGCGAGTGGAGGGCTGACCCGTGGCGCTCTACCTCCTCAGACGCGTCGGGCAGAGCCTGCTCACGGTCTTCCTCACGGTCTCGACCGTCTTCGTCCTCATCCGCCTGGCCCCCGGCGACCCGGCGACCGCCTACGCGGGACCGCTCGCCACCACCGAGGAACTGGCCCGCATCCGGGCGGAGTTGGGGCTGGACCGCCCGCTGCCCGAGCAGTTCCTCGTCTTCCTGCGCGGCCTGGCCACCGGCGACCTCGGCACCAGCTACTCCTTCCAGGCCCCCGCCCTCGACGTGGTGCTCGACCGGCTGCCGTTCACGATCACGCTGGCGGTCGCGGCCATCCTGCTCACCACCGCGGTGGCCGTCCCCCTCGGCGTGTGGATGGCGCGCCGCGCCGACACCACGCGGGAGCTGGGCGCCAACATCGTGACCGTCGCCGGGCAGTCCATGCCCGACTTCTGGAGCGGCGTCATGCTGCTCACCTTCTTCGCGGTGCTCCTCCCGGTCCTCCCCGCGTCCGGGTTCGCCACCTGGGGCGGCCTGGTGCTGCCCGCCACGACCATCGCGATCCTGCAGATCGCGCTGATCTCCCGGCTGGTCCGCCGTGAAATGGCGGCGAACCTCACCGCGCCCTACCTCACCGTGGCCCGGTCGCGCGGCGTCTCCGAGCGCGCCCTGGTGTGGCGCTACGCCATGGGCAACTCGGCCATCCCGGTGCTCACCGCCCTGGGCACCCGGTTCGCCTCGATGGTCAACGGCGTCGTCGTGGTCGAGGTGGTGTTCGCCTGGCCGGGCGTCGGCTCCCTCGTCGTGCGGGCGCTGGAGACCCGCGACTACCCGCTGATCCAGGCCACGGTGCTCGTGACGGCGGCGCTGGCCATCCTCGTCCAGCTCCTCATCGATCTCGCCTACCCGCTGTTCGACCCGCGGGTGCGTCTCGGGAAGAAGGCCGCAGCATGAGCACCCCCCTCCCGGCGTCCGGCCCGGCCGGCACCGCGCCCCCGCCCGGTGGAGCGGGGCCGCGCCCCAGCGCCGTCACCACGCGCCTCCTCGCCCGCGCGGGGGCCACCCGGCGCCGCCGCGGCGCCCGCGTCAAACTGTGGGTCGGCCTGGTGTGCACGCTGCTCGTCGTCGTTCCGGTGGTGTTCGCCCGGCTGCTGCCGCTGCCCGATCCCACCGAGCAGGACCTCTCCCAGCGGCGGCTGCCGCCGCTCACCGACGGGCACCTCTTCGGCACCGACCAGCTCGGGCGCGACCTGCTCTCCAACGTGCTGCACGGCGGGCAGATGTCGCTGACTATCGGCGTGCTGGCGGTCCTGGTCAGCGGGGTGATCGGCCTGGTGGCCGGGGCGGCGGCCGGCTACTACGGCGGATGGGTCGACTCGGTGGTCTCGCGGCTGCTGGAGGCGCAGCTCTCCCTGCCGCTGCTCATGATGCTGCTGCTCGTGGTCGCCCTGTTCGGCCCGTCGATCCCGGTCATCACCTGCGTCATCGCCGTGGCGCAGTGGCCCGAGGTGGCGCGGCTGACCCGGTCGCTGGTCCTCGTCGAACGCGAGAAGCCCTACGTCGCCGCCGCCCGGGTCCTCGGGCTGCGGCGCGCCGAGATCCTCGTCCGGCACATCCTGCCCAACGTCGTGCGGCAGGCGACCATCGTGGTCTTCCTGCTGCTCGCCCAGGCCGTGCTGCTGGAGAGCGCGCTGTCCTACCTCGGCGCCGGGCCGGAGCGGCCCTTCGCCACGTGGGGCCGCATCGTCTCCGACGGCCAGGACTACATCACCACCTCGTGGTGGCTGGTCACGCTGCCCGGCCTCGTGATCGTCCTGCTCGTCGTGGGAGTCAACCTGCTGGGCGACGGCCTGCGCGACCGCACCCGGCGGCAGGCCGCGTCGAGGCGGCGGGGACCGTCCCCGTCGTGGCGGGACCGCGCAACACGGAAGGGAACGGTGTCATGACCCTGGCGGCATCCGGCCGGCGGCACGCCCGGCCCGCGGACACGGCAGCCCCGCTGCTGGACGTCAGCGAGCTGCAGATCGAGCTGATCACCGACGCCGGCGTGGTCCGCGCCGTCGACGGCGTCAGCTTCCGCATCGAACGCGGCGAGACGGTCACCATCATCGGCGAGTCCGGGTCCGGCAAGTCCACCACCGCCATGGGCGTGCTCGGCCTGCTCCCCGCCGACCTCGCGGTGCTCTCGGGCGCGGTCCGGTTCGGCGGCACCGACGTGGTCGCCGACCCCGCGGCGATCCGGGCCGTGCGCGGCCGCACCGTGTCGCTCATCCCGCAGGACCCGATGACGGCACTCAGCCCCGTCCACACGATCGGCCGCCAGCTCACCGAGGCGGTGCGGCTGCGCCGGCCGGAGCTGCCCCGCAGGGCGGTCCGCGAACGCGCCGCCGAACTGCTCGACCAGGTCCGCATCCCGCGGCCGGCCGCCCAGCTCGCCACCTACCCGCACCAGCTGTCCGGCGGCATGCTGCAACGGGTGCTGATCGCCATCGCGCTGGCCGGCGAACCCGAGCTCCTCGTCGCCGACGAGCCGACCAGCGCGCTCGACGTCACCGTCCAGGCGGGCATCCTCGACATCCTCCTGGAGCTGCAGGAGCGCACCCGGATCGGCATCCTCATGATCACGCACGACCTGGGGGTCGCCCGGCTGGTCTCGGACCGCATCCACGTCATGCGCGACGGGCGCTTCGTCGAGTCCGGCGAGGTCGAGGCCATCGTCGAGGCGCCCGCCAACGACTACACCCGCATGCTGCTGTCGGCGGTGCCCCGGCTCGGGCCGTGGGACGAGGGGGCCGCCGCCGGCGGCCCGACGTCAGGAGAGAGCCGATGAGCGGCACAGCGCCGGCCCCGGGCACCGCCGGGCAGAGCACCACCGGGCCCGCGTTCCTCGACGTGTCCGGCCTCGTGGTGGAGTACCCGGTCCGGGGCGGGGTCGTGCGCGCGGTGGACGACGTCAGCTTCACCGTCGCGCGCGGCAGCACGCTGGCGATCGTGGGGGAGTCCGGATGCGGGAAGTCCACGATCGCCCGCTCGATCGTGCGGCTGCTGCGGCCCACCGCCGGCCGGATCGTCGTGGACGGCACCGACATCGCGGGGCTCTCCGAGCGGCGGCTGCGCCCCATGCGGTCCCGCGTGCAGATGGTGTTCCAGGACCCCTACGCCTCGCTGGACCCGCACCTGAGCGCGCAGGAGATCGTCGCCGAGCCGCTGCGCCGGCGGGGCGTCCGCTCCGCCGCCGAGCGGCGCGCGGAGGCGGCCCGGCTCATCGACCGGGTGGGCCTGCCCGCGAGCGCCCTGGAGCGGCGCCCGGCCGAGTTCTCGGGCGGGCAGCGGCAGCGCATCGGCATCGCCCGCGCGCTCGCCAGCCGGCCCGACCTGCTGGTCTGCGACGAGGCGACCAGCGCGCTCGACGTCTCCGTGCAGGCCCAGGTCCTGGACCTGCTGCGGGAGATCCAGCGCGAGACGCGCCTGACGTATGTGTTCATCTCCCACAACCTCGGCGTGGTCCGCGAGATCAGCCAGGAGGTGGTGGTCATGCGCGCCGGGCGGCTGGTGGAGTCCGGCGCCACCGATCGGGTGCTCGCCGCGCCCCGGCACGAGTACACCCGCGCGCTCCGGCGCGCCGCGCTCGACCCCGCGGTGATCCGCGGCCGCAAACCGCGGGGGCTGGTCGCCGCCGTCTCCCCGCCCGCGTGACCGCGGTGCCCGGCCCGGCGTGCCGCCGGCGCGCGAGGCCGGGGATCCTGCGTGGACCGGGCACCGCGTCCGCCTCCCGAGACGGCCGGCGCCCGCCGGCCGACCTGACCGCCGGCGGCCAGGGACCGCCGTAGCCGACCGCCCACCGCGCCCCGTAACCGAGACCGCCGGCGCCCGCCGGCCGCCCCGACCCCGAGGAGACCGCCATGCCCGACCCCGCGACCAGCTCCGCGCCGGACGCGCTGCCCACCGACGGGGTGCTGCGCCCCCGCGCCGGCGACCCCGGCCGCGCGGACGCCTACCTCCCCGCGCCCGCCGTGCAGAACCACGCGGCGAACCTGGCGGAGCTCCCCGGCGGGGACCTCGGCTGCGTCTGGTTCGGCGGAACCCAGGAGGGCGTGTCCGACATCGGCGTCTGGTTCTCCCGGCTGCCGCGCGGCGCCGACACCTGGACGGAGCCGGTGGCGCTGTCCGACGACCGCACCCGCTCCGAGCAGAACCCGGTGCTGTTCGCGCCCCCCTCCGGCGGCCTCTGGCTGCTCTGGACGGCGCAGCGGGCCGGCCACCAGGACACCTCCGAGGTGCGGCGCCGGATCTCCGCGGACGGCGGCCGCACGTGGGGCGCGGTCGAGACGCTGTTCCCGGCCCGTCCGACCAGCGGTGTCTTCATCCGCCAGCCCGTCACCGTGCTCGACTCCGGCCGGTGGCTGCTGCCCGTCTTCCACTGCGTCTCCGTGCCGGGCCGCGCGTGGGTCGGCGACCGCGACACCAGCGCGGTGATGGTCTCCGACGACCAGGGCGCCACGTGGCGCGAGCGGCCGGTGCCGGACAGCACCGGGTGCGTGCACATGAACATCCAGGCGCTGGCCGACGGCACCCTGCTCGCGCTGTTCCGCAGCCGGTGGGCCGACCACGTCCACCGCTCGCACTCCACCGACGGCGGCGAGACCTGGTCCGCGCCGGTGCCCACCGCCCTGCCGAACAACAACTCCTCGATCCAGTTCGTACGGCTGCGCGACGACCGCCTCGCCCTCGTGTACAACGCCAGCAGCGCGGCCGACGCCACCGAGCGGCGGGTGTCGCTCTACGACGAGATCGACGACGACGGCCTCGCGCCGAGCACGCCGGGCGCCGGCGCGCCGGCCCCCGAGGCGCCGACCGGCGCGGGGGAGCCCGGGCGGGAGGGGGAGCGCACGGCCTTCTGGGGCGCGCCCCGGGCGCCCATGACCCTGGCGGTGTCGGCCGACGGCGGTGCCACGTGGCCGCTGCGGCACGACCTGGAGGTGGGCGACGGCTACTGCCTGACCAACAACTCCCGTGACGGGCTGAACCGGGAGTTCTCCTACCCGAGCATCCTCCAGAACGCCGACGGCGGCCTGGACGTCGCGTTCACCTACTACCGGCAGGCCATCAAGCACGTCCGCCTGAGCCCGGAATGGCTGGCCGCCCGCGCCGCGGAGGCGGGCGCGTGAGGGCCCGGGACGCCGGCGCCGGGCGCTCCGGAGCCGCGCCCCGGCGCGCGGCCGGCACCGGCACGGACGCCCCGCATGCCGCCGCCGCGGAGGCGGACCCCCCGCATGCCGTCGTCACGGGCGCGAGCTCCGGTATCGGCCGCGCCGTCACCGAGCGGCTGCTCGCCGCCGGGTGGCGGGTGACCGCCCTGAGCCGCCGTCCGGCCGGGGCGGCCGGTGACGGCCTGCGCTGGGTGGCGGCCGACCTCGCCGACCTCGACCGCATCCCCGCCGCGGTGGCCGGTGTCGAGCGGGCCGACGCCGTCGTGCACGCCGCCGGGCTGCAGCGCTCGGCCCGCCTCGGCGCCCTGTCGGCGGCGGACGGCGCGGCCATGTGGCAGGTGCACGTCGCCGCCGCGGAGGTGCTCGTCGACGCCCTGGTCGACCGCGTCCCGGACGGCGGCCGCGTGGTGCTGGTCGGCAGCCGCACCATGACCGGGGTGCCCGGCAAGAGCCAGTACGCCGCGACCAAGGCCGCGCTCACCGCCCTGGCCCGCTCCTGGGCCGCCGAACTGGTCGCCCGCCATGTCACCGTGAACGTCGTGGCCCCCGGCCCCACCGACACCCCCATGCTCCACGACCCGGCCCGCGCCGCCACTCCGCCCCGGCTCCCCCCGATGGGCCGCCTCGTCTCCCCCGGCGAGGTCGCCGGCACGGTGGCCTTCCTCCTCGGCCCGGACGCCCGCAGCATCACCGGGCAGACCCTGGTGGTGTGCGCGGGGACGTCGCTGGGCTGAGGGCGCGTCCCCGGGAGGAGGCGCGCCTCCGCGGTGCGGGCGTCCATGGAGCTCCCGTGCCTCCCGGCCCGGCCGCGGGCCCGCTGCCGGCACCGCCGAAGGCGGCGGGGATGATGGACCGGTGCCTAGTGGTGCCGCCCCCCGCGGGCGGGCAGTCGGCCGAAGCCGGGGGAGGCGCCGGTCCCCACCGCGGCGAGCCGCCAGCGACCGGAGCAGGCGCGGCCGCGAGGACGGCCCTTAAACTATTCCGACCAGTTTTGTAGCCATCGTCACTTCTGTGGTGTCTTGTTCCCGCATGGGGTGATCGTTTACGTTCGCACCAGGTCAAGAGTGCCAGCGCGAAGATCCGGCTTGCTGGACGGCAACCTTCTGCACAGCGGGGTGCCCCCGGAGTTGATGACCTGGCTGCGGGGACGCGGCAAGCGTGCACGGCCGGCGGGCGGCGCCCGGCGGTATCGGATGGACCGGAGTGGGACGCTTGCACCGCCCTGCCGCCTCACCGACGAAAGACGACATGAGGGCGGGAACAGTGGGCAGCGCGGCGGAGAGCACGGCGGGCACGGCGCAGGGCGACGTCATCGCGGAGCTGGTGGACCTCGGGGACGAGCTCGCGGCGGCGCGGCGGGTGAAGCCGGAGTTCACGGCACAGACCCAGCACGCCTACGACGCCCTCTTCGCGGTGGCGGGGCCCGTCGCGCCCGCGGTGCGGCGGGGGTTCGCCGCGCTGGTCGCGCGGTGGCACGGGGCGGGCGCCGTCGTCGAGCACCACGCGCGGCACGGGGCCGACCCCCGCCTGTACGGCGACGAGCTTCCCGCCGATCCCGCCCTGCGGGCCGCGGTCGAGCACCTGGACCTCATCACGCTCTCCCCCGCCCTCATCCAGCGCGGGGACATCGAGCGGCTGGCCGCCGCCGGATGGGGGCCCGACGAGATCGTGGTGATCTCGCAGGTCGCCGCCTACACCAGCTTCCAGGTCCGCCTCGTCGAAGGGCTGCGGCTGCTGGGCGGCGGCGCCGCGGCGCCCGGCGCAGCGCTGTCGCGCCCCACCCGCGGACGCGGGCGGACCAAGAGCCTCGCCGACACCGCGTCCAACGGCGCGAAGCGGCCCACCGCCTTCACCCAGGAGCTGCTCGCCTGGACCGCCTGGGTCCCGCCGGTGGCGCCCGAGGACCTCACGGAGGAGCAGAAGGAGGCGTTCGCCGGCAAGACCAACGACGCCTACTTCCGGCTGCTCAGCCGGCTCCCGAAGCTGCTGCGCGCCCGCACCGCCGTGGACAGGGCCCTCTTCTACACCCGCGACGGGCTGCCCCGGGCCGAGCGCGAGCTCGCGGCCGCCGTCACCAGCAAGGTGAACGACTGCGTCTACTGCGCCTCCGTCCACGCGCGCAAGGCGTCGCAGCTCTCCAAGCGGACGGCGGACGTGCAGCGGGTCCTCGACGCCGTGCTCGACCGCGACGAGGACTGGCGCACCGGCGACCTGGCCCCGCTGAGCGCCGGCCAGGACGCCCGCTGGACCGCCGTCGTGGCGTTCGCCGCCGCGCTGTCCACCACCCCCTCCTCCGCGGCACCGGAGCAGGTCGCCGCGCTGCGCGGGCACGGGCTCACCGACGTCGAACTCGTCGACCTGGTCGGCTCCGTCGCCTTCTTCTCCTGGGCCAACCGGCTCATGCTCACGCTCGGCGAGCCGTTCTGGCCCGGCACCGAACCGGCGGCCTGACCCGTTCCGCCGTACCGGCGCCACCCCTTCCGGGGAGCCGCGTCCGCATCCCCCGCGCGGCTCCCCGGAAGGG
>NZ_QEIO01000098.1 GCF_003336425.1 Marinitenerispora sediminis
CCTCGGTGCGGCGCCCCCGCCGCCCCCCGCCGCCGGGGAGTCCGGCCGCGACGGCCGGCACACGGGCGAACTCACCGCGCTGCTCGCCGAGATGCAGAGCGTGGCGCGCGCCCACCCGGAGGCGGCGTGGTGAGCGCGGCGCGCGCCGCGGACCCCGCCCGCGCGCGGGCGGTCGCCGCCGGCGTGACCGACCCGGAGCTGCCCATGCTCACGCTGGCCGACCTCGGCGTGCTGCGCGGCGTGCGGGCGGCCGCGGACGGGACCGTGGTCGTCACCATCACCCCCACCTACTCCGGCTGCCCCGCCCTGGAGGCGATGCGGGCGGACCTGCTCACCGCGCTGCGCGCCGCGGGCTTCCCCCGGGCCCGGGTGCGCACCGTGCTGTCCCCGCCGTGGAGCAGCGACTGGATCACCCCGGCCGGCCGCCGCAAGCTCGCCGAGCACGGCATCTCGCCGCCCGGCCCGGCGCGCCCGGCCGGCGGTCCGGTCCCGCTGGCCCTGCTCCCCACCCGCACGGCCGCGCGCTGCCCGCGCTGCGGCTCCGCCGACACCGAGGAGCTGTCCCGGTTCGGCGCCACCGCCTGCCGGGCACTGCTGCGCTGCCGCTCCTGCCGGGAGCCGTTCGAACACGTGAAGGAGATCTGACCGTGCGCCGCTCCGCCGCCGGCCTTCCGGCCGCCGCGAACCCGACCGCGCCGGCCCGGGCGCGGCGCCGCGCCTTCCACACGCTGCGGGTGGCGGCCGTCGACCGGCTGTGCGCGGACGCCGCGGCGGTCACCTTCGACGTCCCCGAGGGGCTCGCCGCGAGCTACGCGTTCGCCCCCGGGCAGTCCGTCACGCTGCGCCGCGTGGTCGAGGGCCGGGAGGAGCGGCGCAGCTACTCCGTCTGCGCGCCCGCCGGCGCGCCGCTGCGCATCGGCGTGCGCCGGGTCGCCGACGGCCTGTTCTCCTCGTGGCTGGTGGACCGGGTCCGCCCGGGGGACGGGATCGAGGTGCTGCCGCCCAGCGGCCGCTTCGTCCCGGACCTGCGGACCGCGGCCCGGCACGTGCTCATCGGCGCCGGCTCGGGCATCACCCCGCTGCTGTCGATCGCCGCCTCGCTGCTGCGCGACACGGGCTCCGACGTCGCGCTCGTGTACGGCAACCGGCGCACCGACACGGTGATGTTCGCCGACGAGCTGGCCGACCTGAAGGACCGCTACGGCCCCCGGCTGGAGCTGGTGCACGTCCTGTCCCGGGAGCCGCGCGAGGCCGACCTGCTGACCGGGCGGCTGGACGCGGCCAAGATCGAGGCGCTGCTGGCCACCCTGATCGCCGCGGAGGAGGTGGACCACTGGTGGCTGTGCGGCCCGCACGGCATGGTGCGCGACGCCCGCCGGGTGCTCGCCGCCCGCGGCGTCCCGGCCGCGCGCGTCCACCAGGAGCTGTTCTTCGTCGAGGACGCGCCGCCCCCGGCGCGCCGGCCGGCGGAGGGGGCCCCGGCCGGGCCGACCAGCGAGGTGACCGTGCTGCTGGACGGCCGCAGCACCACCCTCACCCTGCCGCGCGACGTCCCCGTGCTCGACTCCGCGCAGGCGGTCCGCTCCGACCTCCCCTTCGCCTGCCGGGGCGGCGTGTGCGGCACCTGCCGGGCCCGGGTCGTGGCCGGGCGGGTCGAGATGCGGCGCAACTACGCCCTCCAGGACGACGAGCTGGCCGCCGGCTTCGTCCTCACCTGCCAGTCGCTGCCCGCGACGGGGGAGGTCACGCTCGACTTCGACGCCTGATCCGCGCTCCCACCCCGTGTGACGGAGGGGGCTCCTGTGCCCTACGGCCGGTTTCGGCCACCCGTTGGTCACGATATGTGGTGAAGGAAGAGCGTAGAGAATTCGGCGCGGGAGATGATCGAAAGTGGCGGTGCGCCGCATCGCCGTGCGCGCCGAGCAGGGAGGTCGGGTATGCAGTTAGTCAGCCGTTCGGATCTCGGGTGGGGGGCCAGCGGCGCCGACTCCGCCAACCCCACACAGGGACTGGTCGTCCACTACGACGGCTCCGACCAGGGCCTGGCAGGCAAGGCGCACTCCGCGTGCGTCTCCTACTGGAAGTCCACCCGCGACTTCCACGTCAACACCAACGGCTGGGCCGACATCGGCTACTCCTTCGGGGCCTGCCCGCACGGCTACGTCTTCGAGGGCCGCGGCCTGAAGAAGTACCAGGCCGCCCAGGGCACCACCGCGGGCAACCGCGACTGGTACTCCGTCACGCTGATGTCGGGCCCCGGCGAGAAGCCGCCCAGCGCCCAGGTCAACGCCGTGCGCGACCTGCGGAGCTACCTCATGCAGCGCGGCGTCGCCGGCGCGGTGCGCGGGCACCGCGACTTCACGTCCACCACGTGCCCGGGAAACACCCTCTACCGGATGGTGGAGGACGGCACGTTCAGCAAGAGCGGCGAGAGTAAGGACGACGACATGCCCGAACACAGACGGTACCGCGGCCGCGACCTCGACGTCCGGATCCCGCGCGGCGAATGGCGCTACGTGCCGTTCAACCAGCGGGGATCGCAGCGGCTCGACTCCTTCGACTACTCGGTGGCCTTCGGACCCGCGCAGTTCGTCGCCTCGGTCGGGATCCGGCTGGCGGGGCTCGCCCCCGGCGCCGAGGTCCAGCTGCGGGCCGTGGAGGTGAGCGCCTCCGGCGACGCCTGGGAGATCGCCCAGTCCTACGCGATCAACTCCCCCCAGCACACCAACGGCCGCGCGCACTTCACGCACACCTGGAACGGCAACTGCGTGGACGGCAACCGGCTGCGCTTCTACGTCACGCACTTCAGTACCGGCGACGAGCCGGTCGTGCTGGAGTCCTCCGACGCCAGCGTGCACACCTGGTCCTACTGACCCTGGCCACGGGACCGCCCCGGCCCCGCCCCCCGCCGGGCAGGGCGGGCGAGTCGCGACGGCCCCGGACCGTCCCCCGGTCCGGGGCCGTCGCGCGTCCGGGGGCGCGAGCGCGGCGCGTCCGTGCGAATCACAGCGCGCCGCGGTCCGGACGGCCCGACGGGACCGGGGAGAGCACCGTCACCTCGGCCGGCGCGAGCAGCAGGTCGTCGACCCGGGCGTGCAGGTCGCGCACGGCGGTGGCCGCGGAATGCGTGTCGAGCGCCCGCCGCGAGGCCCACTTCTCCACGAGGACCAGGCGGTCCTCCGCCTCGTGCAGCGCGTACAGCTCGCACCCGGGTTCCTCGTGCACCCGGGCGGCCGCCGCGCGCAGGGCGTCCCGGACCCTATCGCGGGCGTCGGGGCGGAACTGGAAGACGGCGGTGACGACAACCGGATTCTGTGACATCGCGTGACCACTCTCCTCGTCCGTACATATTTTGCTCAGCGGTCGCTTGACTGTGATCGGGCACACTGCCATAGTTTCGGCCAGATGGCCAGTTGGTTAATTGGTCAGACCATCTGAGCAACCCGATGTTCCAGGGAGCACGATGAACCTCCACTCACTGCTCGCCAGGCGGGCGGCCGACGAGGGCCCGGTCCGGGTCGGCGTCATCGGCGCCGGCAAGTTCGCCTCCATGTTCCTCACCCAGGCGCTGAACTCCCCGGGGCTGCACGTCGTCGGAGTGGCGGATCTCGACCCCGACCGCGCCCGCGCGGCGCTCGCCCGCACCGGCTGGCCGGCCGAGCGCTACGCCGCCGCCGGCTTCGACGAGGCACTGCGCACCGGCGGCACGCACGTCACCGACAGCGGCGACGCCCTCATCGACGCCCCCGGCGTCGAGGTGATCCTGGAGATCACCGGCAACCCGGTCGCCGGCACCTACCACGCGGTCCGCGCGATCGACGCCGGCCGGCACATCGTCATGGTCAACGTCGAGGCCGACTGCATGGTGGGCCCGCTGCTCGCCGAGCGCGCCCGCCGGGCCGGCGTCGTCTACTCGATGGCCTACGGCGACCAGCCGGCGCTCATCTCCGAGCTCGTCGACTGGGCCCGCACGGTCGGGTTCGACGTGGTCGCGGCCGGCAAGGGGACGAAGTACCTCCCCGAGTACCACGCCTCCACCCCCGACACCGTCTGGGACCACTACGGCTTCACCGCCGAGCAGCTGGCCCGCGGCGACTTCAACCCCAAGATGTTCAACTCCTTCCTCGACGGCACCAAGTCCGCCATCGAGATGGCCGCCGTCGCCAACGGCACCGGTCTGGTCCCGCAGGACGAGGGCCTGCTCTTCCCGCCGTGCGGCGTGGACGACCTCTCCACCGTCTACCGGCCGCGCGAGGTCGGCGGCGCGCTCACCCGCACGGGCACCGTCGAGATCGCCTCCAGCCTGAACCGCGACGGCACCGAGGTCGAGCGGGACCTGCGGTGGGGCGTCTACGTCACCTTCGAGGCGCGGACCGACTACGCGGTGCAGTGCTTCGCCGAGTACGGCGTGCGCACCGACCCCACCGGTCGCTACGGATCGCTGTACCGGCCGTACCACATGATCGGCCTGGAGCTGGGCGTCAGCATCGCGTCGGCCACCCTGCGCGGCGAGCCCACCGGTGCGCCGACCGGGTTCCGCGGCGACGTCATGGCGGTGGCCAAGCGCCCGCTGCGGGCCGGCGAGGTCCTCGACGGCGAGGGCGGGTTCATGGTCTACGGCAAGCTCGCCCCGGCGCACGCCTCGCTGGCGCAGCGCGCCTTCCCCATCGGACTCGCCCACGGCTTCCGGCTCCGCCAGGACGTCGCGGCCGGCGCCGTCCTCACCTGGGACGACGTCGAGGCCGACGAGTCGGTGCTCGCCGTCAAGCTGCGGCGGGAGCTGGAGGAGGCGGCACGCGCCGGGACGATCCCCGGGGCGTAGTCCCGTTACGCCGCAGAGCCCCGCAACGGGCCGCCGTAGGGTGGTGATGTGCACAATCACCCCCCTGCCCACCAGAGGAGTCGCGTGAGTTCCGACAGTCAGGGCGCATGGGAGCCCGTCCGCAAGATCCGCACGTACGAGCAGGTCATGGCGCAGATCGAACAGCGCATCCTGGACGGCTTCCTGCGGCCCGGCGACCGGCTGCCGAGCGAACGCGACCTCTCCCAGCTGCTGGGCGTCAGCCGGCCGTCCCTCCGCGAGGCGCTGCGGGTGCTCGAAGCGCTCGGCGTCGTGGAGGTGCGGTCCGGCGGCGGCCCCGACGGCGGATCGGTCTTCGTGGGCACCCCCGGCGAGGGCTTCGCCAACCTCCTCAAACTCCAGCTCGCGCTCGGCCACTTCAGCAACGACGACGTGGTGCGGACCCGGGTCTTCCTGGAGGAGTGGGTGGTCGGCGAGGCGGCCCGCAGATCCACCCCCGACGACCACGCCCGGCTCCGCAAGATCCTCGACCAGATGGACGGGCCCGGGCTGACGGCCCGCGACTTCAACCGGCTCGACACCGAGTTCCACGTCGCCATGGCCCAGGCGACGGGCAACGCGCTCGGCGCCTACCTGATGAGCTCGCTGCGCACCGCGATCCACCGCCGCATGATCGAGGTCTACGAAGGGCTCGCCGACTGGCGGGAGACCGCGACCACGGTCCGCCAGGAGCACCGCGCCATCCTCGATGCGATCGAGCGGCAGGACCCCGACCGGGCCGCGGCACTCGTCCGCCACCACATCACCAGCTTCTACGACACCACCAGCACCGCCGGACAGGTCGTCCCCCGAACCGGGTAGCTCGTCGGTCCTCCGCCACCCGGATCCGGAACCCCTGCCAGCCGGCGGCCGGACCGAGGAGCGGAGCACCGGTCTCCGCTCCCGCAACCAAGGGAGCACATGTGAGCAGCACTCCGCCGCGCCCCCGGGCGCACGACCCCGAGGCCGGGTCACCGGACAAGGTCCGCGTCGCCCTCGGCAGTGCCGTGGGCACCACCATCGAGAACTACGACTTCCTCGCCTACGGCACCGCCGCGGCGCTGTACTTCGGCCCGGCCTTCTTCCCCGGCGACAGCCCGCTGTTCAGCACACTCGCCGCGTTCGGCACCCTCGGTGTCGGGTTCGCGATGCGGCCGATCGGCGGCATCATCGGCGGGCACCTGGGCGACCGGATCGGCCGCAAGCCGGTCCTGGTCGGCGCCCTGCTGCTCATGGGCTTCGCCACCGTCGGCATCGGCCTGCTCCCCACCTACGACCAGGTCGGCATCCTCGCCCCCATCCTGCTGGTCCTGCTGCGGCTGCTCCAGGGCATCGGCTTCGGCGCGGAGTGGGGCGGCGCCATCCTCATGACGTTCGAGCACGCCCCGCGGCGGCGGCGCGGCTTCTACTCCGCGATCCCGCAGGCCGGCGTCCCGCTCGGACTGCTGCTCGCCAACGTGGCGTTCCTGCTCAGCGCCCAACTCGACAGCCACCTCGCCTGGCGGGTGCCCTTCCTCCTCAGCGCCGTGCTCATCCTCGCCGGCTTCGTCATCCGGATGAAGGTCTCGGAGTCGCCGGAGTTCGAGGAGGCCCAGCAGCAGGACGAGCTGGTCAAGAGCCCGGTGCTGGAGGTGCTCCGCAAGGACTGGCGGACCGTGCTGCGCGCGATCGCGCTCCGGCTCGCCGAGACCGGCGGGTTCTACGTCACCGTGACCTACCTGCTGAGCTACCTCCAGGAGAACGACCTCGCCACCCGCGGCGTCGCCCTCACCGGCATCGTGCTGGCCTCGCTCATCGGCGTGTTCGGCACCCCCCTGTTCGGCGCGCTGTCGGACCGCGTCGGGCGCCGGCCGGTCTACCTCGCCGGCTGCGTGCTCACCATCCTGTACGGCGTGCCGCTGTTCCTCATGATGAACACCGGCGACGCGGTCGTGATCGTGATCGGCTTCGTCATCGCCCTCGCGGTGGCGCACGACTCGCTGGCCGGCGTGCAGGCGTCCTGGTTCTCCGAACTGTTCGACACCCGCACGCGCACCTCGGGTGCCTCGCTCGGCTACCAGGGCTCCGCGGCGCTGTCCGGCTTCATCCCGTTCATCGCCACGGCGCTGGCCGCCGCGCTCGGCTGGATGGGTGTCGCCCTGCTGTACAGCGCCGTCGGCCTCATCGGGGCCATCGGCGTCGCGCTGACCCGCGACACCTGGGGCCGGGCCGAGCGCGCCGCGGCGGCCCCGGTCTCCGCCGGACGCTAGCCCCGCCCGCCACCGCGGCCGGCCCGGTCCGCCGACCCCGGGCCGGCCGCGCCGCTCATCGCGCCGGACGCTCCGCCAGGGCCGCGACCTGCTCGGCCAGCGGCGGCGCGCCGGCGCGGTTGTCCACCACGAGGTGCGGCGCCGCCGGCGGCTCGTCCGGGCGGGTGCGGGCGACGAACGCGTCGAAGGCGGCGAGCTTGCCGGCGTCGTGCCCGCGCCCCCGGCCGCCGAGCCGGGCCCGCAGCGTCGGCGCGTCGCAGCGCACCCACACCAGGTGGACCGGGCCGCCGCCCAGCTCCGCCGTCCACGAGCGCCACCGCCGCGCGTCGCGGATCTGGCCGGTGAACGGCGCGACCAGCATCACCGGGGCACCGGCCGCGCGGATCTGCCGCGCCGCGGCGGTCATCCCGCCGTACTCGTGGACCTTCACGTGCGCGTCGTACCAGGGCCCCTCGCGCTCGCCCGGCGGCCGGCCGTGCGCGTCGAGCACCGCGGCGACGAAGCCGCCGAACAGCACGTCCTTATCGAGCAGGGCCGGGACCGGGCGCAGGGCCCGCAGCAGCAGGTCGGCGACGGTGGACTTCCCGGCGCCGGGCGCGCCGGCGACGACCCACGCCGCCGGCGCCTCCGAGGGTGGTGGCATGCGCCCAGCCTGCCGCCTCGCCGGCACCGGCGCCAACCGCGCCTTCCGGGCCCGCGCCGCTCCGCCGCGCGACCGCGTACCGTGCGGGACAGCCGAGCGGTGCGCCCGCGAGCTCGCCGGCCGGTCGGCCGCCACGTCGCCGCCGGCGGGGCTGGCCGGACCCGGGGCGGGCGCGGGCTGAGCGGTCAGGAGTCGTCGCCGAGCAGGTCCGGCGCGTAGTACTCGTCCACCGGCAGCGGCCCGCGGTACCCCTGGCACATGCATTTGCGGTAGCTGCTGGACTGCTCGCCGGTCCACCGCCCGGGGATCACCACCTGCGCCTGGCAGACCCGCTTCTCGGCGTCGTGGAAGACGAGGTGGTGCCCGCAGCCGCAGATCGGCTGCGGCGAGCGCGACGACGCCGCCACGGCGGGCCGCGGTTCCGGCCGGCGGGACCGCCGGTTCGGCAGCACCCGGCCGACGAGCACCCCGCCCAGCGCGATCACCGCGCCGAGCACCAGACTCAGCGGATCCATCCCGCCACCGCCCTTCTCAACCGCTGGCCCCTATTGTGGCGCACCGCCGACCGGATCGGCGGCCCCGGCGGAACCGGCGGTCACCCCGGTGCGCAGCGCCTTCAGCGTCGCGATGTCGGCCGCGTGCGGACCCGCCGGGCCGGGCGTCTCCACGACGATGGGCACCCCGGCACTCACCGGGTGGCGGAACAGCTCCGCGAACGGGCGCGCACCGATGAGGCCGGCCCCGATGTTCTCGTGCCGGTCCCGGTTGCTGCCGCACGGCGCCTTGGAGTCGTTGGCGTGCACCAGGCCGAGCCGGCCGGGCCCCACCACCGCGGCGAACTCGTCCAGCATGGCCCGCATGCCCTCGGGCGTGGCGATGTCGTGGCCGGCCCCGAAGGCGTGCGCCGTGTCCAGGCACACCCCGGCCTTGGGGTGGTGGCCCAGGGCCGCGAGGTAGGGGCCCAGGTGCTCGACGGCGGCGCACAGCACCTGGCCCTGGCCGGCCATGGGCTCCAGCAGCACGGGCGGGGCGTCCTCGGGCAGCCCGTCCAGGACCGGCAGCAGCCGCTCCCGCATGCGCGCCAGCCCGGCCGCGCGCTCGCCGCGGACGGCCGACCCGGTGTGCACCACGACCCCGCGGGCGCCGATCCCGGCCCCGCGCAGCAGCGCGTGCTCGACGGCCGCCACGGACTTCTCGGCCACCTCGGCGTCCGGCGAGCCGAGGTTCACCAGGTAAGGGGCGTGCACGTACACCGGGAGGTCGGCGCGGGCGCGCAGCCGGGCGTCCTCGGCAGGATGCCCGGGTGTGACGGCCCAGCCGCGCGGATTGCTGACGAAGACCTGGACGGCCTCCGCCCCGACCTCGTCGGCGTAGGCCAGGCCGCGGGTCGCCAGGCCACCGGACACGGGGACGTGCGCCCCGACGGGCGAGAGGGGCAGTGCGCTCATGGTCCGACCAGCCTAGTGTCGCGCCCCGGCGTCCGGGGCCGCGGCGGCCGGATGAGGGCACGGAGGACGGGCAGGCGGGGAAGGAGAACGCACGGAGCGGCGGCCGACCGGTGGACGCCCGCCGCGGGTACCCAGTCGGCCGGGGTCCATCGCCGGCCGACTATTGAGTACGCGCACTCAGGCGCGGCCGGCGGCCGGCGGCCAGGATGGCGGTATGAGCGGTATGAACGGTACGAGAACGACCTCCCGGCGGCCCGCGTGGCGCCACGTCGCCTTCGGCGCCCTGGTGGGGGCGGGCGCCACCCTCGGAGTGGGGCTGGTGGTCGACGGGATCGGCTGGGTGGTCAACGACCTCACGGCCGACCAGGTCATCGGCGCGAACATCGGCCTGGGCATGGCCACGTTCGCCGCGCGGCTGGTCGCCACCCCGCTGGCCGGCTGGTGGCTGCTGCGCCGGCTGGAGGTGCCGCGCCCCGGCCTCGCGGCGCTGGTCGGCGCCATCGTCTACGTGGTCCTGGCCTGGACGCTCGCGGGGGACCCGGCGCTGCCGGGCGCGGTCCTCGCCTGGCTGCCCCTGGGCGCGCTCGCCGGCGCTGCCGGGGCCGGCGCGGCCTGCGCCGTCGGGCGGCGGGTGAGCGCGGCCGGGCGGGGCTAGGTGTACTGACCCGAGAGGTTAGGTACGCGGGTGGCGGGTGGGCCGCCGATCGCGGTGGGGAACCGGTGCGTCACCGGCGAGCGCCGCGGCGCTCCACGGTTCCCAGAGCCGTCCGCGCCTGACTGGTTGGGCGGCCGGGTACCCCGCCGCGGCGGCGGGGCCGGGAAACCGGTGCAGCAGCGTCGCCACGTGCCGCCGCGCACCGAGGGCGGGATCCACCGCCACCGGGGCGAACCGCTCCTCGTCGTGGAAGACCCGGCCCGCCTCCTGCCGGTCGCTGACGCCGAACACGAGGTGGCCGGTGTCCTGCCACGGCCATCGCGCCGAGGCAGCCCGCTGACCGGGCTCCACCTGGGCGAGGGGAACCCGCCGGGGACCGGCCGCCAACCGTGCGCGCCCGGTCGCAGGCGGGAGCGGCCGCGCCGCCCAAGGCCGAGGCGGCGGCGCCGGGCGACCGCTGCCGGCCGGCGCCAGGGGAGGGAGGCAGGTGCCGCGGCGCAGTGCCCCCCGCCGGCGGTCGGAGCCCGGGACCCGGCCCGGACGGCTCCGGGCGCACGGCGCCGCCGCGGCCGAAACCCCCGCCCGCGGCGGCCCCGCGGCCCCGGGCGCGGGGCTACTCCCCGTCCTCGTCGCCGTCGTCCTCGGTCATCGTGTCCACGCAGACCGCGACGGCCAGTACCAGCGCCGGGTCGCCGCCGGCGTCGCCGCGGAAGGTGTTGACGTCCACCGCGTAGGTGTCGACCAGCGTGAACCACTTGCGCGAGATGATGGCGACCGGGCCGCTGTCGTCGGTGACCTCGTACTCCTTGTCGAGGAAGTCCCCGGTGACCTCCCACTCGCCGCCGTCGGCCAGCTCGACGATCAGCTTGTCCTTGATCGGGTTGAACAGCCGCTTGCGCACGGTGGCCACCGGCTCCCCGTCGCGCTCGACCGTCATGGTGTCGCGCACGCTCAGCAGCTTCTTGCGGATGACGAGGAGCTCGTTGCCGTCCACGTCCTTCAGCTCGAAGGTCTTGCGGATCCGCAGCGCCTTGCCGTCCACCAGGAAGACCCGCTCGCCCTCCTCGTTCTCCACCCAGAAGTCGTCGCCGATGTCGAAGATGCGCTCGCGCACCAGGAACTTCATCGCGGGCCCCGTTCTCGCCGTGCCTGTCGGTCCAGACGACCGTACTGGCCGGCGGGCGGTCTCGGGTACCCGGAACCGCGCCGGGTGCGCGGCCGGCCTCAGCCGACGCCCGCGAGGGGCTGCACACCCACCGCCCCCTGCTCGCCGAACGCCCGCAGCAGCGCCAGGACCGCGCGGTTCAGCGGCACGGGGACCTCGTGCCGGTCGGCGGCGCGCACCACGGCTCCGGTGATGAGGTCGTGCTCGACCGGGCGGCCCGCGAGCCGGTCGTAGAGCATGGACGTACCGCTGTGCGGGTGCATCGCGCTGTACAGGTCCAACGTCTGGTCGACGTCGGACATCACCAGTCGCGCGCCCTCGGCCCGGCCGACCAGGACGGCCTCGGTGAGCAGCCCGCGCGCGAGCTCGCGCAGGTCCGGCTGCTGCAGCACGCCGATCCGCCGCAGGGTGAGCGCGGTCAGCGGGTTCGCCGCGAGGTTGGTCATGAGCTTGCGCCACGCGGCGGTCGTGAAGTCGTCCTCGCACACCACGTCCACGTCCGAGCCGCGGAACAGCCGGCCCAGGTCCGCGCCCGCCGGGCCCGAGGGGACGACCAGGCGGCGCCCCCAGCGGTGCTGGACGTGCTCGCGCGACACGCGCTCGGCGGCGATGTAGACCAGTGCGGGCACCAGCTCGCCCACCGCCAGCAGCGGGGCCAGCCGCTCCTCGTGGTCGACCCCGTTCTGCAGCACGACCACCCGGGTGCCCGGCCCGGCGAGGCGCCGGATCCAGCCCAGCGTCCGCCGGGTGTCCTGGGCCTTCGTGGCGATGAGCAGCCAGTCCACCGGCGCGCCCAGTCCGTCGGGGCGGGTGGCCACGGGAAGCCGCACCGTGCGGCGCAGGCCGTCGCGCTCCACGGTCAGCGGCCCCATCGGCCGCCGGACGCACAGGGTCACGTGGTGGCCCGCCGTGTGCGCGGCCTCCGCGACGATCCCGCCGATCGCTCCGGCGCCGACCACGGCCACCCGCTGGGGTCGCTCCAGCGGCTCCAGGCCCGAGGCACCCGTCAACCCTCCGGTCGTCGACTCCGTCATCGCGTCCTCCATGAGAAAGTCCCGGTGGGTCCGCACCGGGTCACCTCGATGCTGCGGCGGGGGTGTTGCGCGACCGTCACCGAATGTGGGCGACGGCGTTAACTCATCCGATATCCGGACGGATCAGATGCCCTACGCGGGCGCCGTAGGCCCGCCGCGGCGGCGCGCCGCCACCGCGGCCGCCCGCGCGGCCCCGGGCGTCGGCGGCGGGGCGCCGCAACCGCTACCCTGCCGTCCGTGACTACCGCATCCGCATCCCCGACCCTGCACGACGTGACCTCGGCGTTCGAGCGGATCTACGATCCGTCGTGGGCCGCCTCCTGGGACGCGGTCGGACTCGTCTGCGGCGACCCCGAGCAGCCGGTGCGGCGCATCCTGTTCGCCGTCGACCCGGTCGCCGAGGTCGTCGAGGAGGCGGTCGAGTGGGGGGCGGACCTGGTGGTCACCCACCATCCGCTCCTGCTACGCGGCGTGACCAGCGTGGCCGCCACCACCCCCAAGGGCCGCCTGGTCCACCGGCTCATCACGTCGGGCACCGCCCTCTACACCGCGCACACCAACGCCGACACCGCGCACCCCGGGGTCTCCGACGCGCTGGCCGCCGCCGTCGGGCTCACCGGCCCGCTGCGCCCGCTCGACCCCGACCCGACCGACCCCGAGGGGCGGCGCGGCATCGGCCGGGTGGGCGCGCTGGCCGAGCCGGTGACGCTGCGCGCGTTCGCCGAACGCGCCGCGGCCGGGCTGCCGCGCACGGCCGCGGGCCTGCGAGTGGCCGGCGACCCGGACCGCGAGGTGCGGACCG
This sequence comes from Marinitenerispora sediminis, assembly GCF_003336425.1. Classification (GTDB taxonomy): domain Bacteria; phylum Actinomycetota; class Actinomycetes; order Streptosporangiales; family Streptosporangiaceae; genus Marinitenerispora; species Marinitenerispora sediminis. The sequence goes on from NZ_QEIO01000098.1 coordinate 12,837, forward strand.
TCGCCGTCTCCGGCGGCGCCGGCGACTCGCTGCTGGGCGCGGCCCGCGCGGCGGGGGTCGACGTCTTCCTCACCTCCGACCTGCGCCACCACCCCGCCTCCGAGTTCGCCCAGCACGGCGACATCGCGCTCGTCGACACCGCCCACTGGGCGAGCGAGTGGCCCTGGCTGGCCGAGGGCGCCGCCCGCCTGACGCGCGCCCTGCGGGACGCAGCCACTAACGTGGAGACCCGCGTATCCACGATCGTGACCGACGCCTGGTCCCAGGCGTTCGGGCTTCCCGATCACCCGGTCTCGTAGCCGCCCAGCCGCGGCCGCCCGCCGGCCGGGCCCGCTACGTAGGAACTGAGGACAAGTGAAAGCTGAACCCGTCCACCAGCGCCGCCTGCTGGACCTGCAGGAGCTGGACACCACGCTCGCGCAACTGACGCACCGCGCACGGACGCTCCCGGAGATCGCGGAGCTGGAACGCCTGGACGCCCGCCTCGCCGAACTCCGCAACGCGCTCGTCGTCGTCGAGACCGAGTTGGGCGACCTCGGCCGCGAGCAGCGCAAGGCCGAGGCCGACGTGGAGCAGGTGCGCGCCCGGGCCGAGCGCGACAGCCGGCGCCTGGCGGCCGGGCAGGTCTCCTCGCCCAAGGAGCTGGAGGGGCTGCAGTCGGAGATCGCCTCCCTGCAGCGCCGGCAGGGCGAGCTGGAGGAGATCGTGCTGGACGTGATGGAGCGCCGCGAGGACGCGGACGCCCGCCGCGCCGAACTCGCCAAGGACCTGGAGGCCGCCGAGCAGGAGCGCCACACCACCGAGGAGCGCCGCTCGACGTCGCTCAGCGAGATCAGGGCTGACGCGGCCGGCGTCCGGGACCGGCGCGCCCGCGTGGCCGCCGAGGTCCCCGACGACCTGCTCGCCTTCTACACCAAGCTCCGCGACCAGTACGGCGGCGTGGCGGCGGCGCCGCTGCGCTACGGGCGGTGCGAGGGGTGCAAGCTCGCGCTCAGCACCGCCGAGCTGAACGAGATCCGCGGCTCCCTCTCCGACGAGGTGGTCCGCTGCGAGAACTGCCGGCGGATCCTCATCCGCACCACCGAGTCGGGGCTGTAGGCGTGCGGGAGACGCGACGGGCGCAGCGGGAGGGACGGCGATGAGCAGGCGGTTCGTGATCGAGGCCGACGGCGGCTCCCGGGGCAACCCCGGGCCGGCCGGGTTCGGCGCGGTGGTGCGCGACGCGGACAGCGGCGAGGTGCTGGCCGAGGTCGCGGAGTCCATCGGCAGGGCCACCAACAACGTCGCGGAGTACCGCGGCCTGATCGCCGGGCTGGAGGCCGCCGCACGCCTCGACCCCGGCGCCCGGGTCGAGGCGCGGATGGACTCCAAGCTCGTGGTGGAGCAGATGTCGGGCCGGTGGCGGATCAAGCACCCCGACATGCAGCCGCTCGCGCGCGAGGCCCGCGACCTGGCCGCCGGCTTCCCGGCCGTGCGCTACACCTGGGTGCCCCGCGCCCGCAACGCCCACGCCGACCGGCTGGCCAACGAGGCGATGGACGCCGCGGCCAAGGGGCGGTCGGGCACGGTCGCCTCCCGCGCCGCGCGGTCGGCCGCGCCCGCGGCGCCCGCCGCCGCGGAGCCTGCCGGCCAGCCCGAGCGCGCCGCCCGCCCGGCGGCCGCCGAGAGCCGCACAGACGCGGCCGGCACGGGATGGGGTGCGCCGGAGACCGCCGCCACCCGCCTGCTGCTGCTCCGGCACGGCCAGACCCCGCTGTCCGCCGAACAGCGCTTCGCGGGCGTGGGCGACATCGCCCTCACCGACACCGGCCACGAGCAGGCCGAGGCGGTCGCCCGCCGGCTGGCCGAGCACGCGGGCTCCGTGGACGTCATCGCGTCCTCACCGCTGCGCCGCGCCGCCGACACCGCCGCCGCGGTGGCCAAGGAGCTCGCCCTGCCGGTCGAGGAGGTCGAGGGCCTGCGCGAGACCGACTTCGGCGAGTGGGAGGGGCTCACCTTCGCCGAGGCGCGGGAACGCTGGCCCCGGGAGCTCAACCGCTGGCTGGCCGACCCGGCCGCGGCCCCGCCCGGCGGTGAGAGCTTCGCCGCCGTGGGCCGCCGCGTCGCCGCCGCCCGCGACGCCCTGCTCGCCCGCCACCAGGGGCGCACCGTCCTGGTCGTCACGCACGTGACCCCCATCAAGGTGCTGGTCCAGCAGGCGATGCTGGCGCCGCCGCAGGCGCTGTACCGGATGCACCTCGACGTCGCCTCCCTCACCGAGGTGGACTGCTACGCCGACGGCCCCATGGTGGTCCGGTCGCTGAACGACACGGCGCACCTGCGCGGCCGGTAGACTGGATCGGCGCGGAGGAGTCGGCCAGGCGGTCGCGGCGCCGTACGGCGTCGAGGAAAGTCCGGACTCCACAGGGCAGGGTGGTCGGTAACACCGACCCGGGGCGACCCGCGGGAAAGTGCCACAGAGAACAGACCGCCACCGCTCGCGGTGGTAAGGGTGAAACGGTGGTGTAAGAGACCACCAGCGGCCGGAGTGATCCGGCCGGCTCGGTAAACCCCACCCGGAGCAAGGTCAAGAGGGGGACCCCGGTCCCCTGCGCGAACGCTTGAGGGCGGCCCGCCCGACGTTCGCGGGTAGACCGCAGGAGGCTGACGGCAACGCCAGTCCCAGATGGATGGCCGCCCGGTCCGCTTGGACCGACAGAATCCGGCTTACCGGCCGACTCTTCCGCTTCCAGCGCTCTGACCCGGGGCGCGGCGGGCCGGACCGCCGCTCTGTTCCCCGACCGTCCCCCGAACCCGCCCGGCGGCGTGCGCGGGCACGGTGCCGAGGACGCCGAGGCCGGGGCCGCCCGCAGGCGCCCAACGGCTCCGTAGACCCGGCGCTGGATCGCCTCGGCGTGCGCACTCCCGCGCCGAGGCGGGCACGCGCCGCGGGCCGGGGACCCCGGTCCCTTCGGGCGGTCGGCGGCCCGCGACGGCCCAGGGCGTGTCTGGTCATCCGCGGATCCGCCGGGCCGAGTAGTCCTTGTCGCCCAGCAGGGCCTGTGGCCTGGGGCGCGGGTGCCCGCCGCCGGGACGGGGCCGCCCGCACCTGGCCCGTGGCCTGTTCGAACGCCACCGGGTCGTTGACGGTGCCGGGGGTGGTGGGCGCCGCCATCGGCGGGCCGTGGCCTTCCACCGCCAGATGCGGCTTGGTGGTCGGCCCGCCCCTCGACCGGCCACGCCCCTGCCCGGCCCGCCTGCCTTTGTCACTCTGCTTGATCGTTTTTTCGGGTTCCTTTTTCCGTTCTCCGGCCGCGTGCTGGTGAGCGCGCACCGCCAGAGGAATGGATGCTGAAGGTCCACTCGATGTTCCCGGTCGCGTCGTCGTTGACCTGGACCGCTTCCAGCAGCCTGGCCCGGCTGCCGTCCTCGTCCCAGCGTTCGTACCGCTCGTAACGGGTCTGCCAGGGGCGGTGGCGTTCCGAGATCTCGTGTCAGGGCGGGCCTGTGCGCGGCCGCCACAGGATCCCGTTGATGACTTGGCGGTGATCACGCCAGGGCCGGCCGCGGCCATCGACGCCGAACTCGTCTGCGTCGCGACCGCCCAGGTCCTACTGCGCTGCGACACCGAGCACCACTGGCTGCGCGCGGCCCCTCCCGGATCGGCCACCTCTTCCCGCGACTGCCCTACCAGTCCGAACGCAACCGGCACCCGCACTGGCCCCGGTGCTGTGCGCGGTGGCCCTAAGAAACCGGACGAACGCAGCCAAGCGGTGCACCTGCTCCACGTCCAGCGGTGCGCTCCAGGGCCGTGCCCGATCGTGTGCGACAAGGGCTTCGGCGGATCCTCGCCCTCAACACCGCGATCTGGCACAACTGGCTGATCGACGCGCCTGTCAAGCGCTCGCTCGTGGCCTACGACCACGGACCAGCACCCACCCTTTCCCCTCAACGATCTAGCGGGGGTGGACGCCGAGTCCGGCGGGGGAGCGGGCGTGCGGGAGAAGGGGCCCCATCAGCGCGATCCGCGGGCTCCGGGGCGACACGCCGCGGCGGGTCGCCCCGGTCCGGTGGGGCGCCGCAGGACGTGCGCGTGGTCCGTTCCGGCCGCGGCGGTGCCCGCGGCGGACCCGCGCCGCGCCTCGCGCTGACGGCGTCCCCGGCCGCCGCGCTCCTGGGCGGCGCGTCCGCTACGCTGCTGCTCCCGTTCCCTCCCAAGGAGCTGTCGTGGCACGTATCGGCATCACCGGGCACTCCAACCTGACCGCCGCGGCGGTGCCGCTCGTCCGGCAGGGGATCGCCGCGGCGCTGGCGCCGTACGCGGGAGGCGGGCTGGTGGGCGTGTCCTGCCTGGCCCGCGGTGCGGACCAGCTGTTCGCGGAGGTGGTCCTGGAGATCGGCGGCACTCTGGAGGTGGTGCTCCCGTCAGCGGACTACCGCGAGGCCAAGGTGGCGCCGGAGGACCTGGAGCGGTTCGACGGGCTGCTGGTCCGCTCGGCCCTCGTGCGGTACATGCCGCACCGGACGGCCGGGCGGCAGGCGTACGCGGACGCGAACAGCGCCGTGCTCGACGGCGTGGACCGCCTGGTCGCCGTGTGGGACGGCGGCCCCTCCGGCGGTCGGGGCGGCACCGCCGACGCGGTCGGGGCGGCGCGCGGCCGCGGAGTGCCGGTGGACGTGGTCTGGCCCGACGGCGCCGCGCGGGGCTGACGGTCCCGGGACACACCAGGAGCCGAAGCCATGACCGCAGCCCGCCCGCCCCTGGCCCACCGGGGCCGCTCCGCCCTCGTCGTGCGGACCGACCACGGCGACGACCGGGCCTGGCAGGCCGTCGCCCGGGCGCTCGCCGAGCCGTGGGACGACGTCGGCCGGGAACCCGACGCCCGCGTCGTCGACGATCCCGCGTGGGACGGCGCGACCGCCGACGAGGTGCTGGAGGCGCTGCGTGCCCGCGACGACCTGGCGGTCGTGTTCCTCGCCGACAGCACGACGATGCGGTCGGAGCACCGCCCGCTGCTGGCCGTGACCACGGCGCGGGCCGAGGGCGAGGACGACGAGGACTACGAGCAGCTGACGGAGTTCGGGCGCGAGTTCCGCACCCTGCCCGCGGGCGTCCATGAGATCCAGGTGAACCTGGCGATCGCGAACACGGGGTTCGATGAGTACGCGGCCGCAGCCCATGACGACCCGGAGTCGGTGTACCGGCCCTCCTGGCTCCAGCCCGGGAGCCGCGCGCGGCGCTCCGCGGCGCCCGGATCGCCGTCCTCCGGTCCGCAGGACGGCCGCGGCTCCTGACTGGGCCCCCGCCCGCCGCGCACCTCCGCGGCGCGGTCGCGGCTTTCGGTCCGGCACCAGGTCCGCGGTCCACTGCCGTATCCGCCGGGGCCGCGGCCGGAACCCAGCGTGATGGCCGCAGGTCCGCCCGGACGGCGCGGCCGGGCGGCCGCGCCGCCCCGGCGAGGCGGCGCGACCCCGTGCGGGATTCGGCCGCCGGGCGGCCGCACGGTCCGCTCCGGCCGAGCGCTGACCGGCCGGAAACGCCGCTATCTTGGGGGAAGCCGCGTCGCGCGCCCCCGCGGTGTGCGGGAGGCGCGCGGTGCGGGGCCACACGTAGCCGGCGGTTGGGGACTCCTCGATGACCTGGGTTCTGATGTTCGGGCTTCCTGTCGTCGCGATCATCGTGATCATCGGGTTCGCCGTGTACCAGGCGTCTCCGGTCACGCAGGACGAGCGGCCGAAGCCGGCCGAGACGGACGAGCCAGACGGCGGCGGCGACGAGTAGCACCGCGCCCCGCGCGTCGGCCGGCGGCGGTCAGTGCGCAGGCCCGTCCGGGCGCCGTCGGCGCACGACCGCGCCGCGCGTCGGGCCGGCGGGCTCCCCGTCCGGTGCGTCGCCGGCGGCCCGGGGGTGCGGAACCGCGGCCGAGGGGACCGCCACGAAGTTCTCCCGCCGCTCGTCCAGCACGTGCACCTGGGCGGTGGCGAGGTCGAAGTACATTCCGGTCAGCTCCAGGCGCCCCTCCTCGTGTCGGCGGCGCACCCCGGGGTAGCTCAGCAGGTTCTCCAACTGCCGCACGACGTTGAGCCGGGCGAGCTCGTGCGCCTGTTCGGCGGCCGGCGCGGACGCGGGGAGACCGGGGAGCCGGGCCAGTGCCGAGGCGCCGTGGCGCAGCCAGCGCGCCACGTGCCCGAGGGCGGCGTCGCCGGCGTCCCCCGGAGCGCCCTCCAGCAGCGCCCGCATCGCGGCGCAGTGCGAGTGCCCGCAGACGACGATCGCCGGGACCTCCAGCACCTCCACCGCGTACTCCACCGCGGCACCCACCGAGTCGTCGCGCGGCGCCGCCGCCGGATCGTAGGGCGGGACCAGGTTCCCCAGGTTGCGCACCGTGAACAGGTCGCCCGGGCCGCTCGCCGTGATGACGTTGGGCAGCACGCGGGAGTCGGCGCAGGCGATGAACAGCGCCCGGGGGCGCTGCCCGCCCGCCAGCCGGCTCATGAGCGAGCGCATCCGCGCCGCGGTGCTTTCGTGGTACTCGCGGGCTCCCGCCAGCAGCAGCCCGGAGACCCGCGCGTCGCCGTCGACCTCGTGCCGCATGGCCCAGGGCGCCCACCACCGGACCGGTCCGGGCGGCAGCGTCTTCGCGGTCGGCGGCGTCCGGGCGGAGGTGCGCTCGTACCACTTCTCGTGGACCTCGTCGATGTCGACCGAGCCGCCGGTCCGCTCGTGGTCCAGCCGCCAGGCGTGGACCGCCTCGAAGGCGGCGTGGTCCATGAAGTCGACGTCCAGGTCGAGGTCCACCGGCACCCTGCCCGGGATGGCGCGCAGGGCCTGGGTCATGCGGGGAACGCCGAGGAAGGTGAGCGACCCCCGCACCACCACGTGCCAGCGCCCGGCGTGCTCCTGGGTCCGCACACTCAGCCGGGCGAGCCGGCGCAGCGCCAGCAGGACCGCCAGCCCGAGGCCGACCAGCACCCCCTCCAGCAGGCCGAGCGCGACCACCCCGGCCAGCGTGACGAGGTAGACGGTGCTCTCCCGGTGCCGGCGCAGGTCGCGCAGATGCGCCAGGTTGACCATCTGGACGCCCACGAGGACGAGCAGCCCGCCCAGGGCCGCCATGGGGATGAGCTCGACCACCTGTGCGAACAGCCCGACGAAGGCGAGGATCCACACTCCGTGCAGGATCGCGGCCAGCGGCGTCCGGCCGCCGGCCCGGGCGTTGGCGGTGCTGCGCACGATCACGCCCGCCACCGGCAGGCCGCCGAGCGCGCCGCTCGCGACGTTGGCGGCGCCCTGCCCGACCAGTTCCCGGTTGAGCCGCACCCGCCGGCCGTCGTGCAGCCGGTCCACCGCGATCGCGCACAGCAGGGACTCGACGCTGGCGACCAGCGCGACGGTGACCACCCCCAGCGCGACGCCGTGCAGGTCGGCGGGCGCGGGCAGCGCCGGGCCGCTCCACGCCTCGGCGAGGGAGTCCGGCAGCGCCACCCGCTCGACCGGCCAGCCCGTCCCGGCGGCCACCGCGGTCGCCGCCACCACCGCGACCAGGGCCGCGGGGAGCAGCCGGGGCCGCAGCCGGCCGAGCGCGGGCAGCCGCGACCACGCCAGCATGACGGCGATGGTGGTGGCGCCGACCAGCACGGACGGGGCGTGCGCCGCGGCGACCTGGTCGGGCAGCCGCGCGAGGTCGGCGAGCGCGGAACCGTGCGGCGTCCCGCCCAGCAGCACGTGCGCCTGGGCGAGGGCGATGGTGACGCCGACACCGGCCAGCATCCCGTGGATGACGGACGGCGAGATCGCGAGCGCGGCGCGGGCCACCCGGCAGGCGCCGAGCGCGAGCTGCAGCACCCCGGCCAGCACGGTGATAAGGCAGGTCACCCGCCAGCCGTAGGTCTGCACGAGGTCGGCGACGATGATGGTGAGACCGGCGGCCGGGCCGCTCACCTGCACGGCGGACCCGCCGATCGCCCCGGCGACGATGCCGCCGACCACGGCGGCGACGAGCCCGGCGACC
>NZ_QEIO01000099.1 GCF_003336425.1 Marinitenerispora sediminis
GGAGGGCCCTGCGGACGCGCGTGGTCATCGGGATCGGCGAGCGGTGGCTGAGTGGTCACCACACGCTCACACCCGCGTCCCGCAGTGCGGTGCCAACGCCGTGCCGGCCCATGACCGTCTGGACCGCCTCTGCGTCGAGCCGGCCGTGCTCGCGCAGCTCGCCGACGATGTCCGTGACCACCGCCCACACTCTGGGGATCGCCAGGATGCGTTCGCAGTCGGCCATGGCAGCGGCGCGGTTCACGGCGAACCCCCTGGCCGCCACCTCCTCCAGGATCATCCGGTCGTACCGCCCGGAGTCTCGGAGCATGTCCTGGTGCAGCAGCGAACTGGTGAAGCCGCGGGTGATCAGCCACAGCCGTTCGCCGACAGCTCCGGCCATGACGCCGATCGCGTAGTGCTGCGGGTTGGGCAGGGAGGGGACACCCGTCACCCGCCCGGGACTGCCCGTCTCGGCGGCCTCGACCGACGTGGTGGGAGGCCGAGCGCCGCGCGTACAGCGGCGTGCGCGCCCTCGTGCGCGCAGGTGGCGTCCGCGAACTCCGCCGGGGACAGTTCGGCGACCGCCGTCACGTTTGCCGGGTCGAGCATGGCCGGTCCTCTCCCTCGTGTCCCCGGACGGTGCGGCGCCCGCAGCCGCCCCACGGCCGCCGGGTGCTCCGATGACAGCCGAATCTACCCACCGCACCGCGCAGGCGTGAGTGCGGTCTCCGCGCAGGCGTGAGGGCGGTCTCCGCCCCGCGCGAGGAGACCGCCCCCGCCGCCGGGCGCCGGCTCTCCCCCGGCGCCACTCCCCCGGCGTCTGCTGCCCGGTGCCGGCTACCCCCGCTTCGCCAGTTCGGCGACCTTCGCGAACGCCTCCACCCACACCCGCTGCTTCTCCGGCGTCTGGCCCACGAGGTAGGTGGCGCGGAGCTTGGGGGGCAGGTGGCGGAGCAGGCGGGCCACCACGTCGAGGTGGTCGCGAAGCTGGGACACCTCGGCGTTGGCGAACACCTGGTGCACCGTGTCGGTGTCGTTCGTGCCCTCGTCGGCGGCCCGCGCCGCGGCGGCGAGCCGGGCCTCCCATCCGTCGACATCCGCGGCGAGCTCCCGGATGCCCACCTGCCGCCGGCCGGCGAGCCGCGCCTCCAGCCCGGACAGCGGGATCGGCGCGTACTCGCCCTCGCCCAGGTAGATCAGCCCGGTCTCCAGCGGCTGGTCGACCAGGTGCAGCTTGATCAGCCGCTCCAGGGTGCGCTTGGTGACCCAGTCGCGCCCCTCGTCGTCGATGTCGTTCTTCCACCACTCCAGCACCACCTCGGCCGTCTCGCCGTAGGTGTCGATCAGCCACTGGTTGGCGGGGATGTCCTCGGGCAGCACCTCGTAGCTGACCGTGAACCGGCTGGCCTGCGCGACGTTGTTGGCGCTCACCATGAGCTTGCGGCCGAGGTGGTACGGCGGGTTCTGCAGGGCGACCTGGGCGCGCAGGTTCTCGATCGGCCGGCCGGCGAGCGTCCACTCCTGGGTGACCTCCATCAGCTTGGCGAAGGTCGCCTTGTCCTTGGGCCGGTTGTACTCGTCCCAGACCAGGACCTTCGGCTCGGGGCCGAGCAGGGAGCGGGTGAGCAGGACGTCGAGCGTGCCGTCCGGCGACGGCACCGGCACGCACAGGTCCTCCATGTTCGTGACGGGCAGCGAGAAGTACACCGGTGGCCGACCGGTCTCCTCGCGCACGACCTGCTTGGTGATCTCGGTCTTGCCGCAGCCGGGCGGGCCCTGGAGCAGCACCGCCCAGCGGTTGCGGACCGCCGCGCGCAGCACGGAGCGCACGGGGTCGGGGACGCTGTCGGGGTTGGCGGCGCCGACCGCGGCGGCGAGGCGGTCGAGGATCTCGTCGGTGCGGTCCGGCCCGGGCTCGCCCTTGGAGGTGGGCTCGGACAGCTCCATCCGCGCGCCGTTGAGCAGCGGCAGCCCCCACCTCAGCGGGAAACCGGCCTCGGCGCAGTCCAGCACGTGCTGGAGGGTGCGCGGTGACATCAGGTGCCGCAGGTGCGGCCCGAGCCCGGCCCAGATCCGGAACACCTCGGTGAGGTCCCATGCGGGGTAGCGCTCGGCGAGCTTGTACCGCCAGGCGGTGTCGTTGGCGGTGATGCGGATCGTGACCATCCGGTCGAGCACCGCGAGGTCGCTGCGGCGGGCGCTCGTCTCGGCCAGCGACTCGTTGTCGGTGAGGAAGACCCCCACGCAGCCGAGTTCGCGCAGGTCGTGCTCGCCCAGCGTCCAGTTGCACGCCACCTGCATGAGCTGGGACTGGATGGTGTCGCCCGCCTGGAGGGAGTCGTCGATGAGCAGCACGAACCGGCGGCCCGGGCGAAGCTGGCGCATGATCAGCTGGCGCAGCGCCAGGCCGCCGGTGGCGGCGTCGCGGACCGGGGCGTTGACCAGCAGGTCGTCCGGCGTGAGGTTGGCGGCGGGGACCAGCACCACCTCGGTGTCGGGGTAGTGCTCGGGAATGTAGGACAGGAACGTCGAGGTCTTGCCGATGCCGTGCTCCCCGAACACCTGGCCGGTCTGCCCCATGGTGATCATCGCGTCGATGAAGCGCTCCAGCCGGGTGTGCCCGCCGTCTTCGGGCCGCTGGGGGTAGGTGGCGGTCGGCTGCCAGGGCCGCTCCTCCGCCGCCGGGTCCGCGGCGCGGGCCGGCGTCGCTACTGGATCGGTGATGGTCACGGAGCGTTACCTCTCTTGGGGGCCGCGTTCTGGTGGGTGGGCCGGGGTGGGGGGTCAGCGGTCGCCGGTAGTGACCCGGTGGCAGGCCATCGGCGGGTTGTGGCGTTCCGGCCAGGTGTCGCCCTCCGCGGTGATCAGCCAGATCCACTTGTCGGGGTCGGCGGGGGTGACGTGCGGGGCATAGCCGTCGGTCACCATGATCGCCGCGTCGAAGCGCTCCTCGAACCGCCGCCCGCCGACCTCCAGGCGGCCCTCGGCGTAGTCCACGACGTTCTGGAAGTTGGTACCGCCGCCGCCGCGCACGCGCTCGCCGGGGACGAACGGCATGACCACTCCGTCGAAGCTCAGCCAGTGCGTCTCGACGCCGTCGGTCTGCCCGACCAGCGTGGTCAGCCACTCCACCACCTCGTCCGGCATGGAGCCGGAGGTGTCGATGGCGACGAGTACGACCTTGGTGCGCTCCCGGCCGCGGCGGGAGAGCATCGGGTCGAAGCCGAGCGACAGCATGACCGCGCCCAGCTTCTTGGGGTAGACGAGCCGCTCGCCCTCGCGGAGCTTGGAGGCGAGGGTGTCGATGAGCCAGCGCTTCCACCACTCCACCCGGCGGGTGCGCGGCGTCTCACCGCGCAGGGCGGCCAGGCCAAGCGAACCCCACATGCGCTCCAGGCGCTCACCGCCGCCGTCCGTGCGGCCGGCGAGGTCGAGCAGTTCGCGCCGGGCCGTGGCGCTGCCGCGCCGCGCCTGGCGCATGACCTCGGCGAGGACCTCGGCGCCGACGCGCTCCACGGTCTCCGGGTCGAGCGGGACGCCGTCCCCGCCGGAACCGCCCTCCTCCGGGCCGGTCAGGTGGGCGCAGAGGGCGGGCGGCGGCACGGGCGGGTCGGCCATGCGCTGGAGTTCGCCGTACACCGACATGTCGGTGTGCACGAACTCCTTGTAGGGCAGCGGGGTGCGGCCGTTCGCCTTGAGGTCCGCGGCGTAGGCGGCGTGCACCTCGCGCGGGTCGACACCGACCGGCTGCCGGCCGGCACCGTCCGGCGCGGACGCGGTGGGCAGCCCGGTGCGGCCCAGCCGCTCCAGCGCCACGTGGTTGATCGTCACCTCGGTGGCGAGCGTGAAGACCGGGTCGCGGCGCAGCGCGCCCTCGACGTAGAGGTGCCGCTGGATGAGGTGCCGGGCCTCGTGGAACAGCACGAACTTCACGCCGTCCAGACCGATGTCGACCAGGAACTCCGGGTTGTACAGCAGCACGCAGCTGCCGTCCCCGGACGCCGCTACCGCTGCCGTGGGGACGGCCGTGGTGGGGATCTGGTGATGGCACTTGGCGTACAGCCAGGACGCGACCACGCTGTGCTTGATGCCGAAGTCGAGCAGCGCGGCCTCCTTGAGGCGCCGCGCCTCGGCGACCACGTCGGGCCCGGCCGCGCACTCGGCCGCGAGCGCCCGGCGGTCCGCGAGGTCGATCACCGCCTTCGCCGGTGCCCGCCGTGTCGTGGCGGCGCCCTGGTGCACGCCGTTCACCCCGTCCCGTTGTCCGCTGCGGTCGGCTGTGCCAGCACAGTAGCGGGTGACAACGACAGAACGGACAGTGCGGACACACGGCTCGGGAGGCGGCCCCGGGCGCGGCGGACAGCCGTGCGGACCGCCCTCCCCGGCAACCGGCCGCGGTCAGGCCGGCTGCGGGCCGCCAGGGTCCTCCAGCGTCGGAACGCACGGCGAGAGCAGCGGCTCGGTGTGCTCGCTGAGCCGCCCCCGGGCCAGCCGCACCACCCGGACCTCGTTCTCGCGCCCGGGGTCCTCGTCGTCGCGGATGTGCAGTAACCCGTAGGAGCCGGGGGCGACGGCGCCGACGTAGGCGAGCAGGTCGAGGAGCTCAACCGCCGCGGCCCGGTGGTTGGCGAACCCGCCGAGGTGGAGGAACGGCTCGCCGTTCATCCACCTCAGATCCAGCAGGTGGGGGCTGGCCAGCAGCTCCACGCGCCGGCCGAGCTCCTCGACGATCCGGGCGAGGCGGCCGTCGTCATCGTCGGCCGGGCTCTCCCGGACGGTGACCCAGCCGTGGTACTCGAACACGCACCGATGGTAGACGGCCGTCCGCGCCGGCGGCCCACCGGGCGCGAGCCGGCCCCGCCGGCGCGACGCGTGCGCGAAGCGCGCCTTGCCCCGTCGCAGGCCCGGCGCGGTCGGCGTCCTGACGCCGTGCCGCGGCTGCTACCTCGCGGCCAGACCGCGCAACGCGAGATCCACCTGGTGCCCGACCGCGTCCGGGTCGCCGTCGGGGACCAGCTGCGCGATGCGGATGAGGCCGAGAAGTTGGTAGGCGATGTCGTGGGCGGTCACCTCGGGGGCGAGCGTGCGGTCGGCCCGGGAGCGGTCGACGGCCTCCTGGCCGATCCTGACGAGGTGCGAGAGGCACCGTTCAAGGTCCGCGTTGGTCGGTGGTCCGGCGGCGAGCAGATCGACCATCGCCTTGTTGCCGGTGAGCTGGGACATCGTCGCGGTGAAGAACGCGCGGAGGGCGGCGATCGCGGGCACCCGCTCGGGAAGTGCCGCCGCGGGGTCCGTGCTTCCCGCGCCAGACCGGTCACCTGCGCCAGGCTCCGCTCGCGGCCGCCTCGGCCGCGTAGCTCTCGAAGCTCTTCGGTCCGCGTCCCGCCACCCTTCGCACCACTTCGGTCGGGGCGCCGTCGCCGACTCCCCGCAGCGCCGCGAACGCCGCCGCCTCCGCCCGGGCCTGCTCGTCGGTGGCGCCCTGCGCGGCACGCGCGGCCAGGTAGTCGCCGGGCTCGCCGCGGTAGCGGACCTCCCGGCCGGCCGCCGCGCCAACGATCGACAGGGCCTCGCCGAACGACAGCGCGCGCGGTCCCGTCACCTCGTAGCTCTGTCCGGAGTGCCCGTCTTCGGTGAGCGCCGCCGCGGCGACGGCGGCGATGTCGCCGACATCGACGAACACCTGGCGGAGGTCGCCGAGTGGCAGGGCAAGCTCGCCCGCCAGGATGGCGGCGCGGAAGATGCCCTCGTCGGACTTCTGGTCGAACCAGTCGGGCCGGATCACCGTCCAGTCCGCGCCCGACTCCCGCACCGTCCGCTCCGCCGCCAGCAACCGCTCGTCGCCCATGGTCTCGATGCCCCTGCTGGACAGCAGCACGATGCGCCGCACGCCGCTCTCGACCGAGCCGGCCACGAAGTCGGGATCGACCGGCAGCCCGTCCGGCGCCATGAGGTACATCCGGGCCACCCTGGCGGCCGCGGGCTCCCAGGTGGCCGGGGGGCGCAACGGCGCTCCGCGTCGGGGCCGGGCTCCCCGGTGGCGCGTGTGCGGGGCTGACCTCGGGGGCCGGGCGGGGTCACCGGACGGCCGTCGCCGCGGTGCGCAGCAGTTCGGCGACCGGGCCGGGGAAGTCCGGCAGCAGCCGCAGCGCCAGCGTCCAGGCGTCGGGGTCGTCGCCGATGGTGGCGCGGATCAGCGCCGCGAGTTCGGCGCCGCCCCGGCCGTCATTGCCGGGCCAGCTGAGGAGCCCGAGTACCTCGCGGGCGGAGTGGCCGTGCTCCAGCGCGTCGGCCCAGGTGACGCGGCCGGCGCCGAGGGCCTTGACGAGCCAGTTGTCGCTGTTGCGGTCCGTCTGGCCGGCGCCGTACTCGGCGAGGACGTCGGCCGGTGGCACCCCCTTCATCAGCTTGCCGTACTGCTTGGCCTCCCGGCCGAACAGCACCCGCTCGGCCCTGATCTCGGCCGGGCAGTCGGCGATACGCTGCATCATCCCGAGCACGTCGGGCGTGAACGGTGCGCGGCGGTGCTCGGCGAGCAGTTCGTCCCAGTGCCAGTCGTGCGACTCGGTGACATACACCGCGCGGTCCCGCCGCTCCCTGCGGAACGCCGCGATCTGGCCCTCGGCGCTCTCGCCGCGGGCCACCTCCGCCCGCAGCTCGGCCAGCGCGGCGTCGGGGTCGGACCTGGCCAGCAGCCGCTCGACGGTCTCGCGCGCCTCGCGATAGGTGCCGTAGGAGATGGGCGTCTCGCGGGTCAGCTCGGCCAGGGTGCGCTGGCCGTGCCGCTGCCAGATGTTGAGCATCAGCCGCAGCTGCGGGATGCGGCCGACCACGTGGACCTCCCGCATGATGTGGTGCTGCAGGCGCAGGTCGGCGCAGTCGATGGCGTCCCGCGGCCGCCACGGGTGCGGGCCGGCGAGCAGCTGCCGCACCAGGTCCGGATGGAGCGGAACCGGCCCGTCGGCAGCCCCGAACGGGGTCCCGGCCAGCAGGCGGCGGCGCTGCCGGTCGGTGATGCGGTGCTGGAAGAACAGCATCGCGTTGACCTCGGGATCATCCAGGGCGGCGAGGCGTTCGATGGCGTCGGGGTCGAGGCCGGGGCGGCAGGCGAGCAGCCGCCGGTCCGCGGCGCTGCCGGAGTCGAGCACCCAGGCGAGCCACTCCGGACGCCACCGGCCCGACACCACCATGTCCTGGGCGGTCTGGGGGTCGACGTGCGGGCGCAGCGCGGTGAGCGTGGCGAAGGGAACGAGGTCGAGGAGGGTCTGGAACGCCGCGCGCACGTCGGCCGGTGACAGGCCGACACCGTCGACGGGGACCGGGTCCGGGACGGGCGGAGCGGCTCCGGGCGCGCCCTCGCCCGCGGCGGCCGCCAGGAGCTCGGTGACGGGGCCGTCGAAGACCGGCAGCAGCGCACGGACCACCAGCCAGCGGCCGACATCCCCGCCCGCGTGCTCCTCGACCAGCTTGGCCAGGCCGGCGGTGAACTCCCGCCATGCGGGTTCGGCGGGGTCGCCCTCGGGCCGCACGGCGCCGGCCTCCGCGAGCGCCGCCACGGCGGGCCGGCAGTTCTCCAGCAGCTCGGCCCCGGTCACGCCGCGGCCAGGGGTACGCCGGACGAGTACGCGGACGGCCTCCGTACGGCCGCGCCGGCCGCACTCCGCCGCGAGCAGCCGCGCGTCCGGGCGGGGTGTGGCCTCGGCGACGGCCAGTGGTTGGGTCGCGTAGCAGGCGTCGCGCACGTCGTCCGGACAGTCGGCCCGGGCGGTGAGCAGCGCCGCGGCGGCCGCGTCCAGCGGCCGCTCGCGGACCGCCGCCAGCACTGCCGGCCAGTCGAGGGTGTCGCGCAGCTCCAGCAGGTCAGCCCGGCCGCCGAGGTCGGGTTCGTACAGCTCCTCCAGCGCGCCGGCGGTACCTTCGGCCTCGGCGACCGCCCGGCGCAGCGCGTCGGCGTCGCCAGAGGCGGCGACGCCGCGGACGAGGTCGGCGACCTCCGGCCGCAGGGCGACACCGTCGAGCGAGGCCAGTGCCCGCCCCCCGCCGGCGTGGTCGTGCAGGGACAGCGCCGCGCGCAGCTGCTCGGCGCGGGACAGCTCGCCGGCCTTGGTCAGCGCCGCGCGTACCATCGCCGGGACCGGGGAGACAACGGCGGCCCGCGCCCACCGCACGTCCCACTGCGCGAGGGTGTCGGAGAGCGTGCCGCGGCCGGTGGGCGCGGCCGGCTCCGTCCCCAGGCCGGCCAGCACTCGGCGGCGCAGCCGCAGGCTCCACCAGTCGGCCTCCTCCTGCCCTCTCGGCAGCACCTTCTCGGCCATGGCGGGGTGCCCCGAGCTCGCCAGGCGCTCGCGTACCGCGGGCATCCGCTCCACCTGGGCGTTGCGGTACAGCAGGGTGTTCAGGGCCTCGGAAGCGAAGTTGGCGCCGCCCGGGCAGGCGAGCACCGCGTCGACCAGCCGCTCCAGGCGTCCGTGGTGCCGGGTGAGGTCCGGGTTCTTCGCCATCGCGGCCAGGAGCGCGGGATCGTCGGCGTCCAGCACGGCGTCCACGAGGCCGGCCGGAAGCACACCGCTGCCCAGCGCGGTATGGATGACGTCCGCGGCCCCGGCGAGCTGGCGGTGCCACTTCTGGGCCGGGGCGGCCGCCAGGAGGGAACGGACGGCCTTGGGGCTGAGGGTCACCATGGTTCTCCATCGTCGGTTCCGGCATCGGCGTGGAACAGGGTGGCGGTGCGGGCGACCGTGGGGGAAACCACGCGCCCGGTCACGAAGCGGCCGCGGCCGCCGTGCCCAGCAGTTCGGCGACGGAGCCGGAGAACTCCGGCAGCATGCGCAGCGCCAGCACCCAGGCCTCGGGGTTGCCGTCGAGGGTCGCGCGCAGCAGCACGGCGAGTTCCTGCCGGGCGGAGTCGGCCGCGGAGTCGTCCGCGATCTGGGTCAGCACGTTCTCGGCGGGCACGTCGTTGGCCAGCCGCGCGCTCCAGCGGGCCCGGTCCGGGTCGGGCAGGTCCGCCCCCGCCGTGCCGCCGGAGCCGGACGGGAGCGTGACCGTGCCGGGGGGCGGTTCGGGGAGCGGGAGGTGGGACGCGAGCCGGGAGAAGGCGTCGTCGCGCCACTGATCACGCGCCTGCTCGGTGCGCGCGGCCTCCCGGCGGAACGTGTCGGGGCATTCGGGGATGTTGACCAGCCCGGCCAGGCTCATCACCGAGAAGGGTTCACGCTGGTGCTCCTTCCACAGCTCGTCCCAGTGCCATGGATGCGCCTCGCGGTACAGCTCCGCGTTGTCCCACGCCTCCTTGCGGATGGCGTCGATCTGCCACGCGGCCGACTCGCCTTCGGCCACCTTCCGGCGCAGCTCCACCAGGGCGGAGTCGGGGTCCTCGGCCGCGAGGAGCTTCTTCATGGCGGCCTTCGTCTCGCGGCGGAACGGGTTCCGGGAGTAGGTGACCGGCTGCAGCTTCTCCTCGATCAGTGCTTTGGCCTCGGCCGGTCCGTGCCGCTCCCAGGCGTTGAGGAGCAGCCGCAGCTGCGGCACGACGCCGCGCACCCGGATGTGCCGCAGGATGTGCCGGAGCAGCCGGGGATCGGCGCAGTCCACCGGGTCGCGCGGGCGCCAGCCGCCGGAGCGCCGCAGCAGGTGCTCGACCAGGCCGGGGTCGAGCGGGAGCGGGGTGCCGCGCGCCGGGTCGAAGGGGCGGCCGGACAGCAGCCGCTCGCGCTGCGGTGCGGTGGCGCTGGCCCGCAGGAAGAGCTGGGCGTTGACCTCCGGCTCGTCCAGGCGCATGAGGCGCTCGATGGCCTCGGCGTCCAGCGAGCCCCGGCGGGCGAGCGCGACGGCGTAGCGCCGGTCGGCCGCGGCGGAGGCGTGGTCCAGCCACGCGTCCCGCCATGTGCCGTGCGCGAACAGGTCGTAGAGGGTGCGGTCGTCGAGGTGCGGGAGCAGCGCTGCCTGGCAGGCGGGCGCGGCGTTGAGGAGCGTGAGGAACGCGGCGCGCACACCGCCGGGCGATGCGGACCGGCCGGGCTCCGGCATGGCGCCGGAGTCGGGCCAGCCCGGCTTCGGCGGCCGGCCGCCGCCCCCGGCGACCTCGTCCAGCAGTTCGGTGACCGTGCCCTTGAACGACCGCATGCGGGCGCGCAGCACCCGCCAGCGCTCCGGGTCGGTGCCGATCCGGTCCTCGACCAGTTCGCCGAGGCGGGCGGTGAACCCGTCCCAGGCGACGCGGGCCCGCTCGGGGGCGGCCGGACGCTGGCGAGCGGCCTCCAGTACCGCGGTGGCGGGCGTGCCGCGCTCCAGCAGGTCGGTGCCGGAGAGGCCGCGGCCGAACCCGCGCCGGACCATGACGCGGACGGTCTTCGCGCCCGCGGCACCGGCCGGGGGTGCCGCCAGCAGCTCCGGGCCGAGGCGCGCCGCGTACTCGGCCACCACCGCCGGGTGCGCCGCGAACAGCAGGACACCGACCTCCTCGGGGCAGTCCTTCCGCTCGACGAGCGCGCGCGTGGCGTCCTCGTCGAACGGCTGCTCGCGGGCCGCCTCGGCCACCGCGGCCCAGTCGAGGGTGGCGCGGAGCTCCAGCAGCTCCGCGCGCAGGCGCAGGGAGGTGTCGCGCAGTTCGGCGATGGCGCCGGCCGTGCCCTCGGCCTCGGCCAGCGCGGCGCGCAGCGGAGCGGGATCGCCGG
The DNA here is from genome assembly GCF_003336425.1 of Marinitenerispora sediminis. Taxonomy (GTDB): domain Bacteria; phylum Actinomycetota; class Actinomycetes; order Streptosporangiales; family Streptosporangiaceae; genus Marinitenerispora; species Marinitenerispora sediminis. The sequence continues at coordinate 10,659 of NZ_QEIO01000099.1, forward strand.
ACGCGGTGACGCCGGCCAGCGCCTCGGCCACCTCGGGCCGCAGCTCATCGGCGGGCAGCGCGCGCAGCGCGGGGAGCCCGCCGTCGTGCTCGTAGACGCTCCACAGGGCGCGCAGCTGCTCGGCGGGCAGCAGGTCGCCGACCGCCCGTTCCAGGGCGTGCCGGGCCACGCCCGGCAGTGCGCAGACCACGGCCGGGCGCAGCACCCGGGTATTGCCCTGCTGGAGCAGCCACGACACCATGCCGCCGATGCCGGTCCACCCCGGGTCCGCGGGCCGGGCCGCGGCCAGCAGCGTCCGCCGTTCGCGCAGACTCCACGAGGAGTCGCGGTGCAGTACCTGCCGCGCCACCCCGGGGTGGCCGCTCGCGGCGAGGCGCTGCCGGAGCGCGCGGCACGCGGCGCGCTCCTCCTCGCTCGGTTGGTGGAGCGCCGTCGGCGGAAGGGCGGCGGCTCCGACCAGCCCGTTGACCAGGGCGGTGTCCTCGGTGGCGAGGACGGCGTCGGCGAACTCCGCGGGCAGCCGCCAGGCGCTGTGCCTGGGCGGGCCGAGTACCGCCCGCAGGACGTCGTCCAAGCCCGCGACCTGCCGAGCCCAGTCCTGCGGTCCGGCCGCGCCCAGCAGCTCCTGGATCGCGGTGGTGTTGCCCAACGTGGACATGGCGAGAGGCTCCTTCGGTGCGGCACCGGCGCGGAACGGGCACGACGACCGCCCCGTGAGGTGATCGGCGTGCCCCGCACCGTAGCGAAGCGGTCCGACAGACACCGGGGCGGGAGCGTGCGCCCCGCCCGTCCACGCTCACCCGCGCGGGGGTGCGCCGGCCACGCGGATCAACAGGCTGTGGAAAACCGGGTTCCGGCGCGCGCGGGCGCCGCTTGCCGCGCCTCCCGCACGGAACCGCCCCGGCTCCGGCGGCACGCGGCGCGGGGGCCGCCTGTCGGCGGCGGGCACCGGGGAGCCATCGGGCCCCACCGGGCGGCACCGAGCGGTCCGTGCGCGGTGTCGCCGCGGCACGAAGGGAACGGCCCGGACTGCGCACCAGTCAGTCCGGGCCGATTCACAACGGCGGTGTGAGGGGGGTGCCTAGTCCCAGTCGAGGCCGCCGCCGGTCTGGTACTCGATCACACGGGTCTCGAAGAAGTTCTTCTCCTTCTTCAGGTCCATCATCTCCGACATCCACGGGAACGGGTTCTCCGCCTCCGGGAAGAGCGGCGCGAGTCCGATCTGCTCGGCCCGCCGGTTCGTGATGACGTGCATGTACTGCTCGCACAGCTCGGCGTTGAGCCCGAGGATGCCGCGCGGCATCGTCTCCCGCCCGTACGCGACCTCCAGCTCGCACGCCTCGGCGAGCATCGTGCGCACCTCCGCCTGGAACTCCTCGGTCCACAGGTGCGGGTTCTCGATCTTGATCTGGTTGATGACGTCGATGCCGAAGTTCAGGTGGATCGACTCGTCGCGCAGGATGTACTGGTACTGCTCGGCGATGCCGACCATCTTGTTGCGGCGGCCCAGCGACAGGATCTGCGCGAACCCGGTGTAGAACCACATGCCCTCGAACACCACGTAGAACGCCACCAGGTCGCGGAGGAACGCCTGGTCGGCCTCGGGGGTGCCCGTGGCGAAGTCCGGGTCCTCCAGGTTCTGGGTGTAGCGGAGCGCCCACGCGTCCTTCTCGGTGATCGAGGGGATCTCGCGGTACATGTTGAAGAGCTCGCCCTCGTCCAGGCCCAGGCTCTCGCAGATGTACTGGAAGGTGTGCGTGTGCACCGCCTCCTCGAACGCCTGGCGCAGCAGGTACTGCCGGCACTCGGGATTGGTGAGGTGCCGGTAGACGGCCAGCACGATGTTGTTGGCCACCAGCGACTCCGCGGTGGCGAAGAAGCCGAGGTTGCGCTTGAGCGTGAGGCGCTCGTCCTCGGTGAGCCCGTCGCGCGACTTCCACAGCGCGATGTCGGCCTGCATCGCGACCTCGGTGGGCATCCAGTGGTTGTTGCAGGCCGCGAGGTACTTGTCCCACGCCCACCGGTACTTCAACGGAAGCAGCTGGTTGACGTCGGCGCGGGCGTTGATCATGGCCTTGTCGTCCACGTTGACGCGGGCGGCGTCGCGCTGGATCTCGCCGAGGCCGGTGGTGTCGGATTCGGAAACGCTGGTCATGGGTTCTTCTCGTCTGTCTCGGGCGGACGGCGCGCACCTGGGCGCGGGCGTGCCGCTCAGCGGGGGTGGGCCTGGCACGGCCGCCGGGCGTCCGGCGGCGGTCCGGCGGCGGAACGCGCGGTGCGCCCCGCCGCCGGGGCGGCTACTGGCAGGCCTCGCAGTCGGGGTCGTCGATCGAGCACGCCGCGCCGGCGTCGGGGTCGATGTCCGGGGCGGAGCCGGACCCGGCGGCCGGGACCGGGGCGGCCGGCGGCCGGGACGCGGGCGGCGCCGCGACCGGGGCGGCCGAGGAGGCCGGGGCCGCCGTCACCGCGTTCAGCTTGCCGTCGGTGCCCTTGAGCGTGCTCTTCTCCACGTGCGTGGCGCTCTGCGAGCGCAGGTAGTAGGTGGTCTTCAACCCCTTGCGCCACGCGCGCCGGTACAGCTCGTCCAGCTTCCGGCCGCTCGGCGCGGCCATGTACAGGTTCAGGGACTGGGCCTGGTCGATCCACTTCTGCCGCCGCGACCCCGCGTCGACGAGCCACGACGGGTCGATCTCGAACGCCGTCGCGTACAGCTCCCGGAGGTCGTCGGGGACGCGCTCGATCCGGCCGAGGCTGCCGTCGTGCAGCTTGAGGGCGGCCACCATCTCGTCGTCCCACAGCCCGCGCTCCTTGAGGTCGCGGACCAGGTAGTCGTTGACCACGGTGAAGTCGCCCGACATGTTGGACTTCACGTACAGGTTGCGGTAGATGGGCTCGATCGACTGGCTGACACCGGTGATGTTGGCGATGGTGGCGGTCGGCGCGATCGCCATCACGTTGGAGTTGCGCATGCCCACGGTGCGCACCCGCTCGCGCAGCGCGTCCCAGTCCAGCCGGGCCGCGGTGTCGACGTCCAGATCGCCCCCGCGCGCCTCGGCGAGCAGCCGCAGCGAGTCGATGGGCAGCACGCCCTGGCTCCACAGCGAGCCCTCGAAGGAGGCGTAGCGCCCCCGCTCGGCGGCCAATTCGACCGACGCGTCGATGGCGTGGTAGCTGATCAGCTCCATGCTCTCGTCGGCGAACTCCACGGCGGCGTCGGAGCCGAACGGCAGCCGCAGCCGGAACAGCGCGTCCTGGAAGCCCATGAGCCCGAGCCCCACCGGGCGGTGCCGCATGTTGGCGCGCTCGGCCTCGGGGATCGTGTAGAAGTTCACGTCGATGACGTTGTCCAGCATCCGCACCGCCGTGCGCACCGTGCGGCGCAGCCGGTCGGCGTCGATCCCGTCCGCGCTGACGTGCCGGGCCAGGTTGACCGAGCCGAGGTTGCACACCGCGACCTCGTCCGCGCTGGTGTTCAGCGTGATCTCCGTGCACAGGTTGGACGAGTGCACCACCCCGATGTGCTGCTGCGGGGACCGCAGGTTGCACGGGTCCTTGAACGTGATCCAGGGGTGCCCGGTCTCGAACAGCATGGTGAGCATCCGCCGCCACAGGTCGACGGCCCGCACCCGCCGCCACACCTTGATCTCCCCGGCGTCGGCGGCACGCTCGTAGGCGGCGTAGCGGCGCGCGAACTCCGCCCCGTAGAGGTCGTGCAGGTCGGGCACCTCGTCCGGCGAGAACAGCGTCCACTGGGCGTCGCTCTCGACCCGCTGCAGGAAGAGGTCCGGCACCCAGTTCGCGGTGTTCATGTCGTGGGTCCGCCGGCGCTCGTCACCGGTGTTCTTGCGGAGGTCGAGGAACTCCTCGATGTCGATGTGCCAGGTCTCCAGGTAGGCGCAGACGGCGCCCTTGCGCTTTCCGCCGTTGTGCACGAGTCCGGCCGCGGTCATGTACGACTCGTCGGTCTCGACCTTCAGGTCGTAGACGACAGGAGCCACGTCGGTCTCCCGGACCTCGCGGACCCTGGAGAACACCATCCCGCCGAACTCGATCCAGTTCCTTTCGGTGAGGGGCCGGCAGCCGACAAGATCGGCGATCTCCGAAACCGCCGGCACCCGGATGTCGAACGCACGCACGATTCCGTCGAAGTGGATCCGCGAGCCGTCCGATCGCGTGCCCTCATGGTTCTGCTGACGCTCTCGGTACTGCCCGGCCGACGGGATCCCCATGCGCAGCAGCTGGTAGCGCACTCCTGCGGCCAGTGGCTGGGAGGTCGTCGTGAAGTAGATCTCTACGCCCCGGGAGACGCCACCATCGGTCTCCAAAAGCCCTTGCAGCATGGCTCGGGTCTGCGGTCGGGGGAGGTGGGAGAAGCGCCGGGAGATGCGCTTGCGGTGTTCGGTGTCGTAGAGGTCCTCGGCGGTGAACGGGAGCGTCGCGGCTCCGGTGCCGGTGATGCGCCCGGTCACCGGATCGCGGAGCACGCCCCGACCGCTCGACCAGTGGATCTGGGCGTAGCTGTCGTCCCGACCGCTCTCCCAGAAGTGGATGCCCCGCTCCGTGAGGTAGCGGCGCACGAAGTCGAGATGGGAGTCCAGTTCGGGGTTGCCCGACACCCCCCACTGCATACCGTCTTTGGAAAGGTGGCCGTCACCCAACAGGATGCCGTAGAGCCGCGCGTCCTCCTCGGTGAACCCCTCGACGGGGACGACCTCCTTCGGAATCACCTGGGCGACGTAGTCGCCCTGTTCCAGGTCTCCCGCGTCCACCCACTCCGGACGGACCTTGTCATTCGCCAGCCACGTGAGGGTGCGACTGTTCTCCTGCCCGAGGGGCACGCCCTTGATGGCGTAGAAGGGATGGCCGGTGGTGACCTTCAGCGTCTCCATGGAGTGCTTGACGTTCACCTCGACCATCGGATCGACCTGGTCATAGGCCAGGACGTCCAGAACTTCGCGATATGTCCCGCTCAGACCGAGGACCAGATCGCCGACCTGTACATCCTTGATCGCCTTCACGCCGTCGGCGGTGTAGACGGAGGTCTCGGGTGCGAAGCACTGGTTGACCGCCACGGCGGTGTCGTTGGCGATCTTCAGGAACGGCACGACCCCCTGGCTCTGGCCGTTGGTGCCCTTGATGTGCGCGCCCATGCCGCGGACCGGGGTCCAGTCGTTGCCGAGGCCGCCGGAGTACTTCGACAGCAGCGCGTTGTTGCTGATGCCGTGGAAGATGGCGTGCAGGTCGTCGCCGACGGTGGTGAGGAAGCAGGACGACAGCTGGGCGCGCCGGGTACCGGAGTTGAACAGGGTCGGGGTGGAGCACATGAAGTCGAACGAGGACAGCAGCTCGTAGAACTCGATGGCGCGGGCCTCGCGGTCGTCCTCGCGCAGGGCCAGGCCCATGGCGACCCGCATGAAGAACGCCTGCGGGAGCTCGTAGCGCTCGCCGTGGCTGTGCAGGAAGTAGCGGTCGTAGAGGGTCTGCATGCCCAGGAAGGTGAAGTCCAGGTCGCGCTCGGGCCGCAGCGCCGCGCCCAGCCGGGCGAGGTCGAACGCCGCCAGTTCCGGGTCGAGCTGCTCCAGTTCCACGCCGCGGGCCACGTAGTCGGCGAAGTAGGCCGGGTAGCGCTCGGCCATCTCGGCCTGCCCCGCCTCGTCGAAGCGGCCGGCGAGGAAGCTCAGCGCCTCGCGGCGGAGCTTGTCCAGCAGCAGGCGGGAGCTGACGTAGGAGTAGTCCGGGTCGACCTCGACGAAGGCGCGCGCCGCCATGATCAGCGCGAGCTCCAGTTCGGCGGACCCGATGCCCGGGTACAGCGTCCGCTTGGTCTCGGCGAGCACGGTCTCCGCCGAGGCGCCGCCCAGGCCCGCGCACGCCTCACCGACCACCAGCCGCACCCGTTCCATGGGATCGGCGGGAGGGGCCGCCGTCGCGGTACGGTCCGGTGTGACGTCGGTGCCGAGGGTCATGGTGGTGTCTCCAACCAGATAACGAAACCAGGTGGGGGGTGCGGGGGGAGAGCGCACACGTGGGAGACGCGGGCACGCGCCCGCAGCTGAAGTCTCCTGACGTCGCGGCGGCCCACCCTCGAAGCCCCGTTCTGCGCGCGTCGCGCGCCGCTGGCGGCAGGTCTTCGGACTCGCGGGCGTGCGGCCGCCCAGGCCGCGCCTACTGACCGTCGCTTCCCAGACGCCATGGCACGGCGCCCAGTGCGTGGTGACGGCGTTCGTTCCCGCTCACCGCTGCGGGGCAGTCCCGGACTCGCACCGGGTTCCCTCTTGCCTCACCGCGGGACTCGGACCCCTGCGGTGAACCACCAGCGGAGCGATACTACATCTAGTGCCAGGGGCTCGCGACCACCGCAAGATAGCGTGTGTCGCGTCATACCACGCCGCGTCAGCCAAGCCGACCAAGCCCCCCAGCGCGCCGCTGGCCACTGATCATCTCCGGGCCTTGCCCTTGTTCTCAGACCCGATCGCGCAAGTAACTTGTACAGATCGACCGGACGCCGGAACACGCTTCGCGATGGGGGGACCCTCGTCGTGGACGAGAGCGACGCGAGCCCGCACCCCCTCCTGGTACGCCAGATCCTCCAGCTCTTCCAGCAGCCCATCACGAACCCCCGTGGAGGGCAGCTCATCTGCACCACGCATGACACATCCCTCCTGGCACGGCCAGGGCGACGAACTGCTTCGGCGCGACGAGATCTGGTTCACCGAGAAATCCGAGGACGGCGCCACCTCGCTGTTCCCATTGACGGATTTCCATCCCCGGTCCGGACTGAACTGGGAACGGCGTTACCCCGGCGGTTCCGTCGGCGCGGTCCCATTCGTCGACCGGACGGACTTCGAGAACGCCGTCCTCGGACGCGACGAGAACGACGATGACCAACCGCCGCCGTTCCTGGACGAGGCCCACCGCAACGCCGCCGCGCTCGACCCTGATGGGAGCAACCACGACCGGGTTCCGTCCACAAATGCCTGGCAACTCGTGCGGAAAGTGCGCCGCACCGGCTGATTCAGCCGCTATTCGTCCAGCAGCTTGTCGAGTTCGTCCTCGCCGAGGCCGAGGTCCATCCGGATCCGGAACCGGATGCGCAGCAGCTCCAGCAGCAGGTCATGCATGTACGGCGAGACGTCCTGGTGCCGGAAGCGCTCGACTCCGAGGGTCGCCCAGGCGTGCGCGCCCTTGAGGTCGTCGTGCGCCTGCAGGGTCTCGGCGATGTGGATGAAGGTCGGCAGGTTGCGCGGCCCCTCGGCACGCAGCCGGTCGAGCTGTGCGTAGCCCTCCTCGATGCGGTCCAGTTCAAGCAGTGCGCCGGCCTGCAGGGCACGGGCGTCGATGATGGTGACGCCGCCGTCGTCGATGGCGCGCTGGTAGATGGCCGACGCGCGTTCGAACTCCTGCGCCATCTCCCACTGCTCTCCGGCTCGGACGAACAGCTCGGCCCGGGAGATCTCGCTGTCGGCGTCGACCCGGTTGGCGAGGTCGGTCAGTTCGCGCGCGACGGCGGCGTGGTCGCCGGACTGCACGGCTCGGAACTCCAACCGGTCAAGGTCTGACGTTGTCACGCGGGTCACTGCCACCCTCCCTCGTCGCCGCTGCTCGCCGGTCCTACTGATCGCGGGACCGCTCAAGAGCGTCCCAGAATCCCTGCCGGAGCGCGTGCCGAACCTCGTCGCGCAGCAGGAAGTCGATGGGCAGCGTCGACCCCTGCAGCAGCCGCGCCTCCAGGTCCGATGGCATGCGGGGCCTGCGGGCGAGCACCGCCTCAAGCCACAGCACCGGCGCGTCGCGCGCGATGGACTCCGCGAAGTCGCTGCCCTCGCGGGCGGCGACCTCGACGGCGTCGTCGACCGTGCGCGCGGCCGACGAGCCGGGGTGGACGTAGCCCACCCGCGGCGTCGGATTGGTGTACGGCCCGTGCTGGACCGGTGGGTGGTCGGAATGGGGGCCAGTAGCGGACCCGAGACCCGGGTGGGTCTCGGCGGCGCTCCTGAAGCTGGCGTCAGCTCCCGTACTGGCCCCAAAAGTAGGGTTTGGGCCGGTGTTACCTCCAAACCCGGGATTCTCACCCGTGCTCGGCCCGTACCGGGGGTCCGGACCCGGTGGCGCGCCGCGCGACGGTGGCGCCTCGCGCTCGTACTGGCCGCCCATCAGCGGGTTGCGGTGCGCTCCGGTCGGCGGCTGCGCCGGCGGGGACTGCGGCGCACCGCCGTAGCCCTGCTGGGCGACCCCGCGCATGCCCGGGTGCGCGCCCGTGGGCGGAGCGGCGTGGCCGGGGCCCGGGCCGGGTTCGGCGGGCGGGCTCGGCGCCATGCTCGCGTGCGTGCCGGTGGGCGCCGCCTGCGGCGGTGCGGGCGGGCCGCCGGTGGGGAATCCGTTGGTGTCGATCGGCCCCGAGGCGTTGGGCGACCGCGGCTCCATGGCGTCGGACCCCTGCGGGGCGAGGTGGTCGCCGCCGCGCTGCTGGGCGAGGCTCTGCCGCATGGCCCGCAACTGGTCCATGGCGCTGCCGCTCGCGGCGGGCTGCGCACCGGTGCCGGCGAACAGCGCGTCGAGCCCGGAGGCAGGCGACGGCGCCGGCTCGACCCGCGAGGACCCCGCGTGCGCGGTCACCGGCTGCCGGGACACGGGTCCCGAGGGCGCCCGTCCCCGCCCGTTGCTGAGCGGACCGCGCGCGGTCGCCGGCACCGTGTCCTCGGGGGTCTCGGCGCCCGCGAGGAGGTTGACGTAGGGCCGGAGGTGGCCGGCCCCGATCTCGATCAGGTCGTCGCACTCGCGACGCAGCGCGCGGGAGATCGTCCAGTTGCCCTCGACCGAGATGTGGACGACGGTGACCCGCACGCCCAGATCCTGGACATCGGCGACCACCTGCGCCATGTCCTCGTCTCCGCTGACGAGGACGGCCTCGCAGAGGACACCAGTCCGCGCGAGTGTGGTCAGGTCCCGTTGCACATAGCTTTCGACGCCCTCCCGTCTGCCCGGACGGATACGCGCGGCTCGGAACTTGATGCCGGGGATGTCCGCGATGCCGTCCTGCTCCTGGGTGCGGCGCCCTTCGGGGGTCGCCTCGTACCAGTAGCAGCGCAGCAGCGGCAGTCCCGTGCGGTCACGCGCCACCTCGTTGAGGAGCTGTACGAGTCCCGCGTAATCCCAAGACACGGAGTCGCGGTTGCGAGTTCCGTGCACAGCCATCGCGCCGTCGGCCAGGAGGTAGCCGGCGTCAACGAACAGCGCGCAGCGATCCACGCGACACCGCCCCTTCCCTCGTTCTGGTTCTCGCGAGCCGGTCGGTCGGCCCCGGACTCCAGCATCGGCACTTGGCCAAAGACAGGCCGGGCCACAGCCTAGCCAAGTCTGTGCCGGTTTGTGTGCGCTCCCCGATACCCACGGTTGTGAGCTAGGCGAACGAACCCCGACCGGAGGGTTTCGGCGCGGTTCGCCCGCACGCGAAACCCCCAGTGGGCGCGGGCGCGGACCACCGTCCGGCGTCGAGCCGCGGAGCGGCGCTGACCAGCGACGACGTTCCGGCACCGCGCGCCGAAGGGTACCGCGGAGCGCCCGGCTGCCGCCGGTTGCGGCCGAGCGGCGCCCCCGCGGGTTTCGGTCGGCTTCGGCGAGCGCGCCGCTCCCGCCGGTCGAGCCGTGGACGACGGTCAGCGGGCCGGCGGCGCGCTCCCGGCGCGGACCGCGGCCCGCAGCGAAGCCGTGTCGAGGACGCGGACGTCGCAGAGCGCGTCGACGCGGCGGTCGGGTCCGCCGACCGCCCCCGCGACCCGGACGCGGAGCACCCGCGGTCCGGCCTGTTCCTCCGGAGGCCCGGCCGGACCCCCTCCGACCGAGGGCGGGTCCGGTGCCGCGGGCGGGTCGGGCAGCGCCGGCGCGGCGGGGCTCTCCGGCCTCGCGGGCGCTTCCGGGAGCTCGGGGAGCTCAGGGAGTTCGGGCGGATCCGGCGGATCCGGCGGGTCGGGTGGCTCCGGCGGAGCGGGCGTCCGGGGCGGCTCCGGTTCCGCCTCATCCGGCGGTTG
>NZ_QEIO01000100.1 GCF_003336425.1 Marinitenerispora sediminis
CCTCTCCGGGGGGAGGTGGGGGCGGGTTCGCTGGGCTGTTGTGCATCGGTCCGGATCAGTCGGGTGCCGCGGCACCAGGCGTGGTCGGGAGCGGACGCGTTCGTCCGCCCGTAGCGGCCGCCGTCGTGGGGGACGGCCGGTGTCCGCTCTCGGTGACCGCGTCGGCCGGGCTGTTCCCTGGTCCGCTGCTCGCTGTTCGCGTACGCCCGGAGATCCGCGTCGTCGGCTGAGAAGCCGTGATCGGCGGCGATGAAGGGAGAACGGGGAAGCGGCGGGCGGACCGCCGGAGGAGGCGATCGGTCACCGAAAGGCCACGCTTCCGGACCTTCGAGTGACTGAGTCTATGAGAACTGGGGCGTGACCTGGCACACCGGGGCCGCGGGCGGACGCGGCGGCGCCGCTGTTTCCGGCCCCGCCAGGCATCCCGTCGTTGCGCGGACCTGGCGGGCGCCCGGCCGTGGTCGGTCGGATCGGCGGTCGGCGGGCCGCCGGCCCGCCGGATCAGCGGCGGTTCGACAAAACTGTCCGCTTTTTTTCGCGGCTACCCGGAAAAAGCCTCGTCAGCGTGCACGGCGGTTCGGAAACAGGACGGCGGGCGCCGCCAGAACTAGTCCGGAGACCGGTGTTTCCGCAGGTCAGAAAAATATGAACGTCACGTTCGCGTTTGCCAGAGCGAAATCACGTAGTCAAAGATGAATCACCTTCGCGCAAGCCTCTGACCTGGGGCTTATTCGTCATGCCCTGAACTCGCCCGTCCGGATCCCGAGGAGAGACACATGATCCATGCCCGAGGACTGACCCGCCGGTTCAAGGTCCGCAAGGAGACCGTCGAGGCCGTGCGCGGCCTCGACCTCGACGTGGAGGCCGGCCAACTCGTCGCGTTCCTCGGCCCCAACGGTGCCGGGAAGTCCACCACCCTGCGCATGCTCACCTCACTGCTGCCACCGACCTCCGGCACCGCCACCGTGGCCGGTCACGACATCGCCACCGACCCCACCGGGGTCCGCGCCCGGATCGGCTACGTGGGACAGCGCAGTGGTGCCGGAGACGACCACCGCTGCCGCGACGAACTGGTGACCCAGGGACTCGGCTACGGCCTCCGCTGGTCCGAGGCGCGACGGCGCGCCGACGAGATGCTCGACATGCTGGCGCTCCGGCCGCTGGCCCGGCGCGGACCGGCCACGCTTTCGGGCGGCCAGCGCCGCCGGCTCGACATCGCGCTGGGGCTCGTGCACCGCCCGCCGCTGCTGTTCCTGGACGAGCCGACGACCGGTCTCGATCCGCACAGCCGGGCCGACGTCTGGGAGCACATCCTCCGGCTGCGCGCGGAGCTCGGGACCACGCTCCTGCTCACCACGCACTACCTGGAGGAGGCGGACAACATGGCCGAGCGCGTGGTGGTGATCGACCACGGCCGGGTGATCGCGGACGGCACTCCCGAGCGGCTCAAGAGCGACCTGGCCGGCGACCGGCTCACCGTCACCGCGCACGACGCGTCCGACGCGGCCAGGGCCGCCGAGGCCGCCGTCCGCATGGCCGGTGCGGATGGGGTCACCACCGACGGCCTGACCGTCCGCGTCCGGGTGCCGAACGCGGGCGCGGCCATGCCCGGATTCCTCCGGTCGCTCGACGAGGCCGGGGTCAAGGTGGCCACCGCCGAGACCTCCCGTCCCACGCTGGACGACGTCTTCCTCGCCTTGACCGGACGCAGCCTGCGGGAGAGCGAGTCCGCCGGAGCCGCCGCGTGACGGCTGTCCGGGACGCCCGCGGCGGGGCACGCGCCCGCCGCCACCGCCACCTTCTGCCCAGAACCGATACAGGAGCCGCGACGTGAGTACGACCTTCGTTCGAGACACCGGAACCGTGTTCTACCGGGAGTTCACCCCGGTGATGCGCCGCCCGCTCGGGCTGCTCTTCTCCATGGCGCAGCCACTGCTCTTCCTGTTCCTGTTCGGCCCGCTGCTGGGCGGGACGGCCGCGATCGGCGGGGAGACCGGTGCGCCGTGGCAGTGGTTCGTCCCCGGGATCCTCATCATGATGTGCCTCTCGGGACCGATGATGGCGGGTTACTCGCTGCTCATCGACCTCGGTGGCGGCTCCATGGAGCGGATACTGGTCACCCCGATGAACCGGACGGCCATGCTGGTCGGCCGGACCCTCAAGGAGTTCGTCATCCTGCTGGCCCAGGCCGCACTGATCATCGGCCTCGCGGTGCCGCTGGGCTTCCGGATCCACCCGCTGGGGGTGCTCGCCGGCCTGGCGCTGCTGCTGGTGCTCGGCCTCGGACTGAGCTCGCTCTCCTTCATCCTGGCGATCGTCTCGTACCCGGGCGGCAACCTGTTCTACGCCGTGACCCAGATGGTGATGTTCCCGCTGCTGCTGCTCTCGGGGGTGCTGCTGCCGGTGGAGGCCGGTCCGGCCTGGCTGCAGGGGCTGGCCCTGGTGAACCCGGTGGGCTACATCGTGGAGGCGGCCCGGGCGCTGTTCGACGGCCGGTTCGCCGATCCCGCGGTGCTGTACGGCTGGGCAGCGGCCTGCGCCATCGCCGCCGTGGGGCTGGTCCTGGGCACCCGGGCGATGCGGCGCGGGATCTGACCCTCTGACGGCGGCCGGCCCGCCCGGCACCGGGGGCACGCGCGGCCGCGGTCGGCCCCGGGCGGGTGTGGCGGGCCCGCCCGGCGGCCGGCCGCGGCCGGGCGGCCCCGAGGGGAGCCGGGACCGCGCGGCGGGCCGCGCCCGTCCCGCGGCGCCGCCACTCGGTGGACCGCTCCGCCGCGCTCGCGGCCCTACGATGCGCACACACATGCCGATCACCTGCTCGTCCTCCGCGGGCTGCTCCTGCCGAGCCCGACCAGAAGCCAGTCTCCGCGGCGGCCGGGCGCCGCGCCCACCCGGATCGGCCGGCTGTGGACAACTCATCGCGGCACCGCCCGCCCGGCCTCGGGTGGCGGTCCGGCGGGACGGGCGGGGGACCCGGGGTAGGGGGACGGCCATGGACACTTCCGCCGAACAACCGCCGCGCCCGACCGTCGCGTTCCTGGGGACCGGCACCATGGGGCTGCCCATGGCGCGCAACATCGCCGCCGCCGGGTTCCCCCTACGGGCCTGGAACCGCACCCGCGCCCGCGCCGAACCGCTCGCCGATGCCGGAGCGACTGTCGTGGACAGCCCCGGCGAGGCGGTCGCCGGGGCCGGCGTCATCGTCACGATGCTCACCGACGGCCCCGCCGTGGAGCGCGTCATGGCCGAGGTAGCCGAGCCGCCGCGCGGGGCCGTCTGGGTGCAGAGCAGCACGGTCGGGCCGGAGCCGGTCCGGCGGCTGGCCGCCATCGCGAGCCGGCGCGGACTGACCTTCGTCGACGCACCCGTGGTGGGCACCGCGGGGCCGGCGGAGAACGGCACGCTCACGGTGCTGGCCGCCGGCGACCGAGCCGCCGCCGAGCGGGTGGCGGCGCTGTTCGACGCGATCGGAGAGCGCACCATCTGGGCGGGGGAGGCCGGCGCGGCGAGCGCGCTCAAGCTCGTGGTGAACAGCTGGGTGCTGGCGTTGAACACCGCTGCCGGCGAGGCGGTCGCACTCGCGGAGGCGCTGGACGTGGACCCGCGGCGGTTCCTGGAGACGGTCTCGGGCGGCGCGCTGGACGCCGGCTACCTGCACGCCAAGACGGGCGTGCTGCTCTCGGAGGATCCGGCGGTCAGCTTCTCGGTGGCCAACGCGGCGAAGGACGCGCACCTCATCCTCGACGCCGCCCGCGCGGCCGGGATCCGCCTGGACCTGGCCGCCGCCTCGGCCGCGCGGCTGGACCGGGCGGCCAGGCACGGCCACGCGGCCCGTGACATGGCGGCCGCGTACTACGCGAGTTTCGACGAAGGGGCTCCTGGCTGAGCGAGGGGACACCGGCCGGGCGCTTCCCGGCCGGTCCCAGGGCGCGGACGCCGGCGACGCCCTAGAGTCGCCGCATGGTGCACGTTCTCAGCAGCCGCGTCCTGCTCCATCCGACCGACCTCGAACGCAGCCGCGCCTTCTACCGCGACACCCTCGGCCTCGCCGTCTACCGAGAGTTCGGCACCGGGCCGCAGCGGGGAACCGTGTTCTTCCTCGGGGGCGGCTTCCTGGAGCTCTCCTCACACGCCGAGCGCCCCCCGGAGCCGACCGCGACCCGGCTCTGGCTCCAGGTGGCGGACGCGGCGGACGCGCACCGGGAACTGGCCGCGAAGGGGGCGACCGTGCTGCGCGAACCGCGGCGGGAGCCGTGGGGCCTGATCGAGATGTGGGTCGCGGATCCCGACGGACTGCCCATCTGCGTGGTCGAGGTCCCGGACGACCACCCGCTCCGGTTCCGGGAGTGACGCCGGCGTTCCCGCCGGCGCCGCGACCGCCGCAGAGCGACGGCCCCCGCCGAGGCGGGGGCCGCCGGAAACGCTCGTCCCGGTCAGGTCACAGCCGGCCCTGCTTGACCGCGCCCACGAATCCCGCCCATTCGACGTTCGGGACGGCGAGCGGGCGGTGTTCCGGGTGCTTGGAGTCGCGTATGGCGGCGCCGCCGGGGAGATCGGCGAACTCCAGGCAGTTCTGCACACTGCTGTAGCTGCTCTTGCGGAAGACGAGTGCCGGGAAGGCAGGGGCGGGAGACAGACGCACGAATAGTGTCCTTTGTCGCTGCTCGACTGGTCCAGGCATGCCTATCACCGGAACATCAGCGACTGAAGGGGCGAAAGGCCATTAATGGTGCTGAATTTGGAGGTCTCACCATCTGTCGCACGTAGTCGGGCGTGCGGATCCGGTCACACCGCCGCCTCGGCCGCTGCCGGTCCGGGTCCGGCCGTCCACAGCTTGTGGACAGTCGGACCCGGACCGGCAGCGGCCGGCAGCGCGCATGGCCTTCCGCGCTCCGGGTAGCGGACGCACGGCCGGTCGCGGCGCCGCGACCAGGCCAGGTCGGCGGAAGGAGAGGCCGGATGGCGGTGGACGGCGCGCGCGGTGGCGCGGACGCCATCCCGCCAGGGCGGTCCGGCAACCCGTCCCGGTGGGGACGACGCCTGCCCGTAGTCGTCCTGGCCCTGCTCGGATGCGTGGTCTCCGGCTATCTCGCCCTCTACCAGTACGGGGTGCTGGCCGACGTCTGGGACCCGTTCTTCGGCGAGGGCAGCCGGGCGGTGCTCACCTCGCCCCTGTCGGAGGCGCTGCCGGTCCGCGACGCCGCGCTCGGGTGCGCCGCCTACCTCTTCGAAGCGGTGGCCGAGTCCGCGGGCGGCCGGCGGCGCTGGCGGGAGCATCCGTGGACGGTGCTGCTCGTCGGGGCCACGGCGGCCGCGCTGGCCCTGACCGGTCTGCTGCTGGTGATCGCCCAGCCGCTGCTCACCGGGACCTTCTGCACGCTGTGCCTCGTCTCGGCGGGGATCTCCTTCGCCGTGGCCGCCCTCGTCGCGGGCGAGGTCGCGGCGGCGCTGCGGGTGGTCCTGGACCGCCGGTGACGCGGACCCGCAGGCAGGCGCCGGGGCGTGCCGCCGGCGGTCGCGCGGTCACCGGTCGAGGGCGTCGAGCAGCGCGTAGGCCACCAGGCCGTACACCAGATGCGGCACCGCGTCGCTGATCCAGTCGCCGGCCGACCATGAGCGCGGATCGCTCACTCCGAGCCGTGCGACGGGCGCATCGGTCGCCGCCATCGCGAGCGCCCCGGCCAGCGCGCCGCCGGCCCACACAGGCATCCGCACGCCGGCCGCCCGCAGTGCCCCCAAGGCGGCGCCGACCCCGGTACCGACCGCGATCCCCGACAGGGCGCCGAGGCCGGCGAGCCGGTTCCCCCGCCGCCCGTCCCCATTGGGCACCGGCCGGCCGGCCGCCTCGCTCAGGCGCTCCACGACCGACTGCGGGACGTCACTGGCCGGCCGGCCCCGCCAGGCCATGTCGGCGTAGGTCACGGTGTTGAGCGCGGTCGTGCCAGCGGCTCCGGCCGCCGCCCCGCGCAGGAGTCCGCTCATCATGGCGGGACGCTAACCGCCGCCGCCGCGGTGAAACGCGCCGCCGCCATCCGGGGTCCGGCACCGGACGGCGGAATGGGCGCGGCGTTTTCGCGGAGTTCCTTTCGGCGGCCGCGCTTGGGAGGGGCGGTCGGTAATCGCGCGAGCCCGGAGTGACATCGCGGAATGGAGAACCGCAGCCGTTCCCGGGCGCCGGCCTCCCGAGGACCGGACGATAACCAATCGGCGCTACTATCGCGGACTATGGGAAATGCCAAGGAATATCCCGCTCTGTCGGAATCGTCCGACAAACCGGCCGCCGGGGAACCCGGCCCTCCCGAGGCGGTGACACGGTCCTGGGCATCCCCGGCCCCCGTCCCGCGGCCCGGCCCCCGGCTTCTCCGGCCGCGACCGGGAGCTCCCTACCACCGCGTCGACCGCACCGGGCGGTTCCGCTGGTGGCGCCCGCCTCTGGCCGTGCTGCTCGTACTCGCCGCCTACCCCGTCGTGCTGGTCACCGTGATGGCGGCCGCGACGATCATCGCGCTCCCGTTCGGCGGCCGGCCTGACGAGAACGGGGTCACCGGGTGGCCGGTGGCGGACCTGGCGGTCGAACTCTTCCTCCTGGCGTGCCTGATTCCGGTGGTCGCCCTCGCGGTGCGGCTGGTGCTGCGCCGGCCCGTGGGGACGCTGGCCTCGGTCGAGGGCCGGCTGCGCCTACGCTGGCTCCTGCTGTGCTGCGCGGTGGCCGCCGTGTGCGTGGCCGGCTATGCCGCCGTGCTGTTCGGCAGCTATGCCGTCACGTCCCCCGGCGAGCCACTGCTCGGGACGTTCACGGGTGCCGCCGCCTTCGCCGCGGCGCTCGCGGTCGTCCTGCTGCTCGTGCCGTTCCAGGCGGCGGCCGAGGAGTACGCGCTGCGCGGATTCCTCATGCAGGTGGTCGGCGGCTACGGGGCGGACCCGGGTGAGCGCATGCGGGACGGCGTGCTCAGCCGGGTGCTGCGCTCGCCCGTCCCGGCCATCGCGGTCAGCGGCGTCATCTTCGCGCTGCTCCACGACTACAGCGCCTGGGCGATGGCCGACGTCGCGATCTTCGGTCTCGCCATGGCCTGGCTGACCTGGTACACCGGTGGACTCGAAGCCGCCGTCGCCCTGCACGTGCTGCACAACACGGTGCTGTTCGCGCTCTCCGCCTACGACGGCTCCTACACCGACGCGGGGACCGGATCGGGCAGCTGGTACGCCCTCGTCGGCACCGGCGTCGAGGTGGGCCTCTACGTCGTCCTCGTCGTCTGGCTGGCCCGCCGCCTGGGCGTCCGCCGGACGGTGCCCGACGGGGGGTGAGCGGTCGCGGTCGCGCCGTTCGGGCGGGCCGGAAATCCATTTCCCGGGTGGCCGATCCCTCCCTAGAGTGCCGCCATGCGCAGCCTCACGGAACTCCCCAAGGTCGACCTGCACGTCCATCTGGAGAGCACCATCCGCTGGTCGACCGTCCGCGAGATTGCCGCGGCCAACGGCGCCGGGATCCCCGAGGACGGTCCTCCGGCGGCCTTCGCCGGCTTCCGCGCGTTCGCGGACCACGGCGCGCTCATCCGCGGCTGCCTGCGCCGGCCGGAGGACTTCGCCCGGGTCGCCGTGGAGTTCTGCGCGGACGAGGCGGAACACGGCGTCCGCTACGCCGAGGTCACCTTCACCGCCGCCTCCCACGAGGAGCGGCTCGGCCGGCCGGGGATGCCGCTGGAGTCGGTGCTGCGCGGCCTCGCCGAGGGGCGGGACCGGTACGGCGTGGAGTGCCGGGTCATCCTCGACCACTCGCGGCGGCGCTCGGTGCGGCGGGCGTGGCGGACCCTGGAACTGGCGCGGCGCTACGCCGCTGACGGCGTGGTCGCCATCGGGCTGGCCGGCGACGAGTCGTACCCGCTGGCTCCGTTCGCCGAGGCGTGCGCGGCGGCGCGCGAGGCCGGCGTCCGGCTCGTGCACCACGCCGGCGAGGCGGCCGGCCCCGCGAGCGTGCGCGAGGCGGTCGAGGTCGGGCACGCGGAGCGGCTCGGCCACGGGTTCCGCGCGCTGGAGGATCCCGAACTCGTCGCCGAACTACGCGAGCGAGCGATCCCCCTGGAGGTGTGCCCGTCGTCCAACGTGGCCCTCGGCCTGGTGCCCTCCCTCGCCGCCCACCCGCTGCCCCGGCTGCTCCACGCCGGCCTGCACGTCACGGTGAACACCGACATCCCCGCCGTCGTGGGCACGACCCTCACGGCCGAGTACGCCCGGATCAGCACGGCCTTCGGCTTCACGGAGGGTGATCTTGGCGGCCTGTCACGAGCAGCGATCGACGCCTCGTTCGCTCCCGAGGGGACGAAGGCCCGGCTGCACCGGGAGGTCGACGCGTGGCTGGCCGACGGGGAGGCGCCCTGAGCAGCGGAGACGCGGAGGTGTGCCGCCGGTCCCCGGGCGTGTGGTGACGGGTGAGAATCGCCCGCACTCGGCATTCGCCGTTTCGCTGCGTGACCATTCACGTTCAAGATCACGAAACGGGCAGTTGGCTGAGCCAAGAAAAGTAGTTGTAATGCGACATTTCATCTATAGTGGCTCGCACGCTGTTAATACAGCGCTTAAGCGGGAGTTAGTGCTGATTGCCGGTACGTAAGTCAACCATCGATTCCGCGCGATCGGTGGATAACTTCTCCCCGAACCGACCTGCTATCACGAAACGTCCCATATGACCCTCCGCGCCGCTCCGCCCCCCGTCCCACGCCACCGCCCTCCGTGCACCCCGTGACCGACCCGCGCTCCACCGCCGTCCGATCCGGACGGCGCGGCCGTGCGGGCGTTCGGGAGCGGGTGGTGCGCATCCGCCCGTACACGCTCACGGGCGGGCGCACCCGCTCGCGGTTCCCGCTCTTCGTGCACTCGCTGATCTCGCTCTCCGACCCGGAGGCCGCTCCGCCCAGCGGCCTGGCCCCCGAGGCGGGCCGCATCCTCGTCCTCTGCCGACGGGTGAAGTCGGTCGCGGAGATATCCGCGGACCTTCGGCTGCCGCTCGGCGTGGTCCAGGTGCTGGTCGGCGACCTCCTCGACCGCGGAGTGGTGCGGGTGCACCCGACCATCACCGGACGCCGGCCGACCGACAGAGAGCTCCTCCAACGGCTGCTGGTGGGGCTCGAACAGCTGTCCTCGTGACGATCAGCCTCCCCGGAGGCCCGACCCCATCGTGATCGAATTCAGAAAGCGACCCCATGCGAAGAATCCTGGTTGTCGGCGCCGGACAGTCCGGTCTGTACCTCGCCCACGGTCTGCTAGAGCGCGGCTATGACGTCACACTGCTGACCGGGCGGACGTCCACGGAGGTCAGGCACGGCAAGGTGGCGGTGAGCCAGCTGACCTTCCCCTCCGCCCTCGCCCACGAGCGCCGGCTCGACCTCGACTTCTGGCGTGGACAGGCCCCCTCCCTCGACAGGCTGACGGTGGATCTGGGCGCCACCGTCGAGGAGCGGTTCAGCTTCGGCGCGGCCATCCAGGGCGGCGGCGTGTCCATGGACCGGCGGGTCAAGATGGCCGACTGGCTGGAGGCGTTCGAGGACCGGGGCGGCAAGGTCACCGTCCACGGCGTCACGGTCACCGACCTCGACTACCTCGCCGGCATGTACGACTTGACCGTGGTCGCCACCGGGCACGGCGAACTCGGCCAGCTCTTCGACATCGACCCCGCGCGCACCGGCGGCGGGCGGCGGCGGGTTGCCATCGACACGTTCGTCTTCGGGGCCGAGTGCCCGGTCGACAACACCCTGGCCTGCGTGTTCTACGGGGGGCTGGGCTCCATGTACGTCGTTCCCTCCTACACGCCCTACGGCCCGGGGCACTCGCTCTTCATGTTCGGTGAGCCGGGCGGCCCGCTCGACCTCTCCGGTGAGCGGCTGAACCCGGTGCAGCTGCACGAGCGCGTGGTCGGCCTGTACCGGGAGCACGCCCCGCACCTGTACGAGCAGGTGAAGGACACCGAGCTCATCGACGACAAGAGCGCCGGCATCGAGCACATCGAGCCCTACGTCCGCGATCCCGTGGGCACCCTGCCGTCGGGGCGGGCCGTCCTGGGGATGGCCGACACCGTCCTGTCGATCGACCCGGTGGTGCTCCAGGGCTGGAACAACTCCACGGTGTGCGCCGGGATGTACCTCGACCGCATCCTCGCCCACGGCGACGCCCCGTTCGACGCCGCGTTCATGCGATCGACCTTCGACGAGTACTGGGAGTACGGCCAGCAGGCCATACTGCTGGGCGACCTGATCGGCGGCGTCATGGAGGGCGAGTCGCCGCCGCATGTGATGGAGCTCTTCAAAATGCTGCCGGAGAACCCCGCCCTGGCGGACGGTATCGTCAGCGCACTGGACGATCCACGCGCCTTCACCCAGATGATGGCGACCCCGGAGCAGATGGAGCAGACGGTCGCGGCGACCCAGTGACCGCGTCGGCGACCCGACGCGGCCGCCGGCCGTGCAGGAGGGACGTAGGACATGAACTCGACAGAGGCCCAGGCGTTATGGCAGGGACACCTCCAGGACAAGGCGCACCACCTGAAGGGGCTGCTGCCGGCCAACCAGATGGTGGCGCGCCGGATCTCCCACGCCAAGGGGCTGCTCGGGCTGGGTGAGGCCGAGCACGCGGCGCGCATCCTGGAAGGGGTCGTCCAGTTCTACCGGCACGACGTGTTCGGGCCGCGCACGCCCTACCACCACGACATCGTGCACGCGGCCCGGACGCTGACCGACATCTACGCCGCCAGGGGCGACCACAAGGCCGCGGCGCAGGTGTGGCGGGATCTGGCGGACAGCCAGACCCATGCCTACGACGGCCACCAAACGTCCGCGGAAGCGATCGCGGCGGCGCGCATCGAGCAACTGCGCGAGACGCTGCGGGCCGGCCGGGCGGACGTGGCGGACCGCGCCGCGCATGCGTACCGGGGCGCGTTCACGCTGCTTCCCCGGGGGCATGCGGCCTTCCATGAGTTCCAGCTGATCCGGGCGCAGGCCGCGGTCCAGCTGGTGGAGGGCGGCCAGCTCCCCCGGGAGCAGTGGCCGGCGCGGCTGCGGGAGGCCGAGCGAACGGCACGTGCCGAGCTCGTCCGGCGGACGGGGGTCCACGGCGCCACCCACCCGGCGACGCTCGACGCCTGGGAGACGCTGGCCCGCGCCGTGGGCGCGCAGGGGCGGCGGCAGGAGGCGGTAAACCTCTACCGCGACCTGGTGCCGGCCATGAAGAACGCGTTCACCGGCGCCCAGCGGCCCCGCTACCGCGCCGCCCGGCGCGCCCAGCTGGCGCTGGTCGCGGGCAGCAAGATGGTCGACTTCGGCAACCGGCTGGCCGACCGCGCCCACCGGCGACTCGACGGGCGGGAGGTCCGCCACCCCATTCTGGCTGACCAGGCGAGCCGGCGGTTCCGGCTGGGGACACCCGCTGCCCGCCGCGCGGCGCCCTGACCGGAGTCCGTACGGACCGAAGAGGCGCGAACGGCGTGCCCGGGTCCGGCCGCACCTGCGGCCGGACCAGGGCACGCGGCGTTGGTACGCCTACCGTTCGCATCCGGGGAGGCGTCGCGGAGGTCGGTCAGGGGCCTCCCCCTGCGGGCACCGCCCCGCGTGCCGCGTGCTGCCCGCGCGGCCGCCGCGAGGACCCGGTCACCCACCGGTGCGCACCCCTCGGCACCACGTGGCCGGCTACGGGTCCCGCCGTGCTCCTCCGGGTGCGGGCGGTTCCGCCGCCGAGGTGCCGGAGACGGGGGCTTGCCACCGGACCGCCGCCCCGGCGAAGCGGAGGGCCACCGGCGTGTGCGCCCGACCGCGTGGTCCGGGTGGCCCGGGACGGCCCGACCGGACCGGCGTGTCCGCGCTGGCGGACCGGGCGGCGCGGACACGGCCCCGGGGAGCGGGAGAAGGCGGTGGCCGGCTCCTCGCCCGCCCGGCGGCGGGCTGCGGTCGGCCGGTTACCGGGGCCCGGACATCCGTGGCCACCGGTGACGGTCCCGGCACTCGCACTCCGAAGATTTCTGGCCGATTTGGCGCAAATGTCGGCGGGTTGTGCTCTTATATACGCCATGTTGGTGAAAAACAGCGTACGTGGCATCGTGGCGGGTCTGCTCGCCCTCGGTGTCACCGCCACCCCCGCGCACGCCGAGCAGAGCTCCGAACCCCGGCTGCTCGGTGCCACCGTCATCCCCTCGGACCTGACCGCCGACGGCACCCTGGTGGGCAGCCTCTCCGGCATCGACTACGACGCCGCCTCCGGCGAGTACCTGCTGGTGACCGACGACCGGTCGGAGCAGGACCCGGCCCGCTTCTTCCGGGCCGAGATCGACGTCGACGCGTCCGGCGTGCACGGCGTCGACGTCACCACCGCGCACCTGCTGCGCCAGCCGAACGGCGCCACCTACCCCAACCGGGACGACTTCGTCTCCGAGCCCTGCCCCGACCCGCGCGCCGCCTGCGCCCGGAACGGATCGGTCGACCCCGAGTCCATCCGCCTCGACCCCCGCACCGGCGACGTGTGGTGGACCACCGAGGGGGAGCGGGTGGTCAACGGCGACCACGTCGTCCTGCAGAACCCGCAGGTCCGGGTCTCCGACCCGGACGGGACCACCGTACGCGCCCTGCCCACCCCGAGGACGCTCCACATGAGCGCCTCGGAGACCGGGCCGCGCCGCAACCTCACGTTCGAGGGGCTGACCTTCACCCCGAACGGCCGGGTGGTCACCGCCATGGAGGGCCCCCTCTACCAGGACGGCCCGGTCCCCACCGCGGACGAGGGCGCCGTCGTCCGGTTCACCGTCACCACCCGGCACGGCACGCAGCTCGCCCAGTACGGGTACCCGCTGGAGCCCCTCTTCGCGGCGCCGGAGCCCGCCGACGGGACCGCCGACCAGGGCGTCAGCGAGATCCTGGCGGACCCGGAGCAGCCCGGGTCCTACATCGTCGTCGAGCGCGCCTACGTGGCCGGATCCGGGAACAAGGTCCGCCTCTACCGCGCCACCACCGCCCGGGCGACCGACATCTCCGGCGTCCCCGCGATCCCCGGCATGGACCGCGCACCGCGGCTGATGGCCAAGGAGCTCCTGGTGGACCTCGACGACCTCGACCTGGCCGCGGCCGGCCTCGACCACGTCGACAACATCGAGGGCGTCACGTGGGGCCCGGAACTGGAGTCCGGGGAGCGCACCCTCCTGCTGATCAGCGACGACAACTTCTCCGAGAGCCAGGAGACCCAGCTCATCGCGCTGGCCGTCGACTGACCCTCCCGCTCTGCCGTCCCGCCCCGCCGCGGCGGGACGGCCGTCAGCCCGCATCCTCCCGGGCGCCGCCGGTGCGCTCCGGCCCGGCGGGGCGGCCGGCCAGCTTCGAGGCGGCCCGCCGGAACCGCTCCGCCGCAGCGACCAGCTGATCGGCGAGTTCGGGCGGGTCCTCGACCTCGAAGTCGACGTCGAGGGCGCCGAGCAGGAACGCCAGCGAGTGCAGGGAGTCCGCGGTGAAGCGCAGCCGGCAGCTGCGGGCGTCGACCGGTTCGATCCGGCCGTAGACGGTGGTCCGGCGGGCGCTCTCGGAATCGGCCGGCGCGTGCAGCCGGACCGTCGCCCGGTACGGCCAGACGTCCGCGACGCCACGGGTGACGAACGCGGCGGCGTCGCCCCCGGGGATAGCCCGTGGCGTGAAACGCGGCCCGCTCGGGGGCCGGCAGCGCATCCGGTCCACCCGGAAGGTCCGCCAGTCGCCGCGTTCCAGGTCCCAGGCCACCAGATACCAGCGCCCGCCCCAGGTGACCAGTTCGTGCGGCTCGGTGACGCGGACGCTGACGTCCGCGTAGTGGCCGCGGTAGTCGAAGCGCAGGCACCGCTGGTCCCGGCACGCCGCCGCCACCGACGTCAGCTCTCCGGCGTCCACGGCGGGCGGGCCGGGTGCCGCGACGGCGGACACCTCCAGGGCGTCCATGCGCCGGCGCAGCCGGTCCGGCAGCAGCTGGCGCAGCTTCAACAGGGCGCCGAGCGCGGTCTCGCCGATCCCGGCGACGCCGCTGCCGGCGGCGGTCCGCAGCCCGACCGCGACCGCGACGGCCTCGTCGTCGTCCAGCAGCAGCGGCGGCAGCCGGCCGCCCGCGCCCAGCCGGTATCCGCCGGCCGGCCCCATGCCGACGTCGATCGGGTAGTCCAGGGCGCGCAGCCGGTCGATGTCCCGGCGCACGGTCCGGGTACTGACGCCCAGCCGCGCGGCGAGCTCGGCCCCCGGCCAGTCGGGACGGGTCGACAGCAGGCCGAGCAGTCTGAGCAGCCGGGCGGAGGTCTCCTTCACGTCTGCGAAGCCTGCCATGAGTGGCGGACAGCAGGTGTCCGCCACGCTCCCTAGCGTCGCGGCCATGGACACAGCGATCACGCCGTTCCGTATCGACATCCCGCAGGCCGACCTGGACGACCTGGCCGGACGCCTGGCGAACACCCGGTGGCCCGAGCAGCCCGCGGGAGCGGGATGGGAGTACGGAATCCCCGCCGACCACCTGCGCGGGCTCGTCGACTACTGGCGCACCGAATACGACTGGCGGGAACAGGAGCGCAGGCTCAACGCCCTCCCGCAGTTCCGTACCGAGCTCGACGGGCACGCGGTGCACTTCGTGCACATCCGATCACCCGAGCCCGACGCGTTCCCGCTGCTCCTCACACACGGTTGGCCCGGATCCGTGGTGGAGTTCCGGGAGATGACCGGTCCGCTGACCGACCCCCGCGCGCACGGCGGCGACCCCGCCGACGCGTTCCACGTCGTGGTGCCCTCGGCGCCCGGGTTCCCCCTGTCCGGCCCGACCCGCGAGACGGGATGGTCGGTGGCCCGGGTGGCGCGGGCGTGGGCAGAGCTGATGCGCCGCCTCGGCTACTCGCGCTACGCCGCGCACGGCGGCGACTTCGGCGCGCTGGTCTCCCGCCAGCTGGGGCTCATCGACCCGGAGCACGTCGCGGCCCTGCACGTCACGTCGGTGTTCTCCGCCAGTGCCACGCCCGAGACCGCCGACTTCTCCGTCGAGGCGGAGAAGCGCAGCGTCGAGAAGGGGTACCGCTACGAGTACGAGCTCGGCGGCTACGCGGCCATCCAGAGCACCAAGCCGCAGCTGGTCGCCTACGGGCTCACCGACTCCCCGGTCGCCCAGCTCGCCTGGATCGCCGACGTGTTCCGGGCCGGGGCCGACCCGGCCGGCGCACCCGAGGCGGCGGTGGACCGGGACGCCCTGCTGACCAACGTGATGCTCTACTGGCTCACCGCCACCGCCGGCTCGTCGGCCCGCTACTACAAGGACGGCGTCGAGACGTGGGGCGAACCCGAGCCGGCGTCCTCGGTGCCGACCGCGGTCGCGGTCTTCCCCCACGACATCATGCTGCCGATCCGGCGGCTGGCCGAACGCGACAACCACATCGTGCGGTGGACCGAGTTCGACCGCGGCGGCCACTTCGCCGCGATGGAGCAGCCCGCCCTCCTGGTCGAGGACCTCCGAGCCGCGATCCGCGACCACCGCTAGGCGGCCCGCCCGCGCCCCGCGCGCCGGCAGCCCGTACCCGCAGACCCGACCCTCCGACATCGGAAAGAAGCAACCGTGACCGTTCTCGTCACCGGCGCCACCGGCAACGTGGGCCGCCCCCTCGTCGAACAGCTCCTCGCGGCCGGCCACCGCGTCCGCGCCCTCACCCGCGACCCGGGCCGGGCCGGGCTGCCCGCCGGCACCGAGGTCGTCGCCGGCAGCCTCACCGACACCGAGAGCCTGCCCGCCGCCTTCGCCGGGGTCGGCGCAGCGCACCTCATCACGTTCGGCGGGCGGGACTACGCGCCGCTGACCAACGGCGCGGAGATCGTCGAGATCGCGCGGAAGGCCGGCGTGCACCGTGTGACGGTACTCAAGGGGGACGTGGCCAAGAGCCCTCTTGAGGAGGCGGTCGAGGCCGGCGGTCTGGACTGGACCTACCTCGCCCCGGTGGAGTTCATGTCCAACACCCTGGAGTGGGCTGAGTCGGTGCGGACAGAGGGCACCGTCCGCGAGGGGTTCCCCGACGCCGAGAGCGCGATGGTCCACGACGCGGACATCGCCGCCGTCGCCGCGGCGGCGCTCACCTCCGACGGCCACGCCGGGCAGGAGTACTGGCTGACGGGCCCGGAGCCGCTCACGGTGCCGCAGCGGGTGCGGACGATCAGCGAGGTGCTCGGCCGCGAGGTGCGCTTCGTCGAGCTCAGCACGGACGAGGTCGTCGCGGGCTGGCGGGCCGCCGGCTTCTCCGATGACGACGTCCGGTTCTTCCTGGCCATGCGGACCGACCCGCCCATCTCCGGCCGCACCGTCCTGCCGACCGTGGAGGAGGTCACCGGCCGTCCGGCGCGCACCTTCGCCCAGTGGATGCGGGAGAACGCCGCCGCCTTCACCGCCTGACCGCCGCGCCGGCGGCGGCCCGAGGCGCCCGGGGAACGGCGGTCCGTCCGCCGCCCCGGGCGGCGTGGCCAGGGCGGTGGCCGCGCTGGGGCAGCGGTCGATGACCTTCTACCTGCTGCAGTCCGCGGTGTGGGTGGCGCTGTTCTACCCCTTCACCCTGGACCTGCGCGACGACATGGGGTTCGCCGCGAGCTGCGGCACCGCCGTCGCCCTGTGGGCCGTGTCGGTCGCCGTGGCCGCGTGGATGCACCACCGGGGGCACCGCGGCCCGGCGGAGGCCCTGCTGCGCCGGCTGACCGCCCGCCACGACACACCGCGGCCGCCGCGCGGCTGAGCACGCTCCGGATCGCGGTCGGCGGCCGGAACCCCGAGACGGTGAAGCGCCCCGTCCCACCTGACCAGCAGGCGGGACGGGGCGCGCCCGTGCGGGCCCCGCGCTCATGGAGCGTCGGACCGGGTCGGGGCTGCGGTCACGTCCATGGTGGCCACGCGCGCGGCGGACAGGGCGCCGCTCGAAGGACTGCGGCTACCCGGCGGTGGAACCGCTCGGCGCGGCGGTCGGCTCCGGCCCTGTGCCGATGGCGAGGCGGCCGTCCCGCAGGTGCAGCCGGTGATCGGCCCACCGGGCCGCCTCCGCGTCGTGGGTCGCGAAGACCACGGTGACGCCCTCCGCGCGCAGGTCGGCCAGCACGTCGAGGATGGCCCGCTGGGCCGCCGTGTCCAGGCCGGTCGTCGGTTCGTCCAGCAGCAGCAGGTCGGACTGCTGGGCGAGGCCCTGCGCGAGCAGGGCTCGCTGGCGCTGCCCGCCGGACAGGGCGCCGAGCGGGCGGTCGGCCAGATCGGCGATGTCCAGGCGCGCCATGCAGGTGGCCACGACGGCCCGGTCGTCGGCGGTGAGCCGCCTCCAGAGGCCCCGGTGCGCCCAGCGCCCCATGGCGACGGTCTCCCGGACGGTCACGGGGAGGGTGTCGGGGACGGCGCTGCGCTGCACCACCAGGGCCGGCCGCTCCCGGTGGAAGCGTTCGACCGTGCCGGAGACGGGAGCGTGTACCCCCGACACGACGCCGAGCAGCGTCGACTTTCCGGAGCCGTTGGGGCCGACGAGCGCCGTCACCCGGCGGGCGGGGACGCTGGCGTCGATCTCCCGGAGGACGGTCCTTGGGCCGTAGCCGGCGGTCACCCGGTGCAGTGCGACGGCGACCGATGTGCGGTGGTTCACGCGATCCATTTGACAATGATAACCATTCTCGCTGTACGGTTTGTTGCATGGAGTGGTTGTTTGCCCCGTTCGAGGTGTCCTTCGTCGCGCGGGCCCTCTGGGGAGGGCTCCTCGTCTCGGTCATCTGCGCCCTGGCCGGAACCTGGGTGGTGCTGCGCGGTATGGCGTTCCTCGGTGACGCGATGTCGCACGGATTGCTGCCCGGCGTGGCCCTGGCCGCGATGCTGGGCGGCAACCTGTTCCTCGGCGCCGCCGTGAGCGCGGTCGCCATGGCGCTCGGGGTGACCGCCGTGACCCGCTGGTCCCGGCTCTCCCAGGACACCGCCATCGGGCTGCTCTTCGTCGGGATGCTCTCGCTCGGCGTGATCATCGTGTCGCACTCGCAGTCCTTCGCCGTGGACCTGACCGGGTTCCTCTTCGGCGACGTCCTGGCGGTGCGGCCGCAGGACCTCGCGGTCCTCGCCGCGGCGGCGGCGGTGGCGGCCACGGTCGCGCTCCTGGGGCACCGCGCGTTCGTGGCACTGGCCTTCGATCCCCGCAAGGCGCGAACGCTGGGCCTGCGCCCGCGGCTCGCGCACGTCGCGCTGCTCGGGCTGGTGACCCTCGCGATCGTGGCGTCCTTCCACATCGTGGGCACCCTGCTCGTCTTCGGGCTGCTGATCGCACCCCCGGCGGCGATGGCGCTGTGGGCCGGACGGATCCCGGTGGTCATGCTCGGCGCGGCCGGTCTGGGCGCGGCGTCGACCTTCGTCGGCCTGCTCCTGTCCTGGCACCTGGGAACCGCCGCGGGGGCGACGATCGCCGCCGTCGCGGTGGCCCTCTTCTTCCTCTCCGCGCTGGCGGCCCGGCTGCGGGACAGCCAGCCGGCCGGTGCGGCGGCAGCCCCCGCACGGATTCCGGACAAGGAGCGCGAGTTCACACGATGATGCTGCGAAGAAGACCCTGGCCGGCCGTCGCCGGCGCCACCGCCGTCCTGCTTGCCGCGGGGTGCGGCACGGGCGGAGCCGAGGCCCCGGAGGAGGCGGCGGCCACCCCCCACGGCTACGTCGAGGGGGCCGAGGAGACCGCAGAGCCGCAGTGGCGCCTGGTCATGGCCGACACCGCCGCCGGCACACTGCACATGCTGGACCCCGCCACCGAGGAGGTGACCGGGGCCGGAGCGGCACCCGGCGTCGCGGAGGCGGTGACCGACGGCCGGTTCGCCTTCTTCGGCACCGGTGACGCGGTGACCGTGCTGGACACCGGCACCTGGACGGTCGACCACGGCGACCACGTGCACTACTACCGTGCCGAAGCGCGGCTGGTGGGGGAGGCCGAGGGGAGCGGCACGCTTCAGGCGGTCGCCGATCCGGCGGTCACGGCGCTCTCGTCAGACGACGGTGTGCGGATCATCGACCGCCCCGCCCTCGAAGAGGGCGAGCTCAGCGTGACCGCGGTCGAGGGGGGCGGCACCGCCCTCGCCTACGGCCAGCGGCTCCTGGTCGCCAGGGCGAACGGCACCGTCGACGTGCTCGACCGGGACGGCGCGCCCGCGGACCAGACCGTCGGCGAGCGGTGCCCGGACCCGCGGGGACAGGCCGTGACCCGGCGGGGAGCCGTCATCGGCTGCTCCGACGGTGCCCTGCTGGTGACCGAGGACGACGGCACGCTGACGACGGAGCGCATCCCCTACCCCGACCAAGCCGGCGCCGGACCGGTCCGCTCGTTCCAGCACCGCCCCGGCGCCTCCGTCCTGGCCGGCCCGGCCGGCGACGAGGGAATCTGGGTGCTCGACGTCGGAGCCCGGGAGTGGACCCACGTCGAGACCGGACCCGCCGTCGCGACGAGCGCGGCGGGGGAGGACATGCCGGTGCTCGTCCTCGGCGCCGACGGCACGCTGCGGTCCTACGCCCCGGCCTCGGGCGAGCAGCTCGCCGAGACAGAACTGATGGACCCGCCCGGCGACGGCGGGCCCGCGCCGGCCATCCGGATCGACACCACCCGGGCCTACGTCAACGACCCCCTGGCCGACGCGGTTCACGAGATCGACTACAACGACGACCTCCGGCTCGCCCGCACGTTCGACCTCGGATTCAGCCCCGACCTCATGGTCGAGACGGGATGGTGACCACGATGCCGGCGAGTCCCCGGTCCCCCCGGCGCGCCGCGGCCCTGCCGCTCGCCCTGATCGCCCTGCTGCCGCCCACCCTCGCCGGCTGCGCGGCCTTCGGCGACGCACGCTCCGGCATCGTCGTCACCACCAACATCCTCGGCGACCTCACCCGCAACATCGTCGGCGACGAAGCCGACGTCACCGTCCTCATGCCGCCCAACGCCGACCCGCACTCCTTCGGCGTCTCCGCGCAACAGGCCGCGGAACTCGCGGAGGCCGAACTGCTCGTCTACAACGGCCTCGGCCTGGAGGAGGGCGTGCTGCGCAACGTCGAGGCCGCCGAGGAGGCCGGCGCCCACGCCCTCGCGGTCGGCGAGGGCGTCGACCCGATCGCCTACACCGAGGGCGAGACGGCTGGGCAGCCCGACCCGCACTTCTGGACCGACCCCGTCCGCGTGGCCGACGCGGTCGACCTCATCGCCGACGAGGTGATCGCCCAGGTCGGCGGCGTCGACGCGGACCGGATCCGCGCCAACGCCGCGGAGTACCGGGAGCAGGTGGAGCAGGTACACGAGGAGAGCGAGCAGCGGTTCGCCGCGATCCCGGACGGACAGCGCAACCTCGTCACCAACCACCACGTCTTCGGCTACCTCGCCCAGCGCTACGACTTCGCGGTGGTGGGCGCCGTCATCCCCAGCGGCACCACCCTCGCCTCACCGAGCGGCTCCGACCTGAAGTCCCTCGCCGACGCGGTCGAGGAGGCGGGGGTCGCCGCGGTCTTCGCCGACTCCTCGCAGCCGGACCGCCTCGCCCAGGTGATGGCCGAGGAGGCCGGTCTGGACATCGAGGTGGTGCCGCTCTTCTCGGAGTCCCTCACCGAGCAGGGCGGCGGCGCGGCGACCTACCTGGAGATGACCC